>NZ_JABWRY020000001.1:4129821-4447500 GCF_014269205.2 Pseudomonas kermanshahensis | reverse complement strand
GGAGCGTTCTGTAAGCCTGTGAAGGTGAGTTGAGAAGCTTGCTGGAGGTATCAGAAGTGCGAATGCTGACATGAGTAACGACAATGGGAGTGAAAAACTCCCACGCCGAAAGACCAAGGTTTCCTGCGCAACGTTAATCGACGCAGGGTTAGTCGGTCCCTAAGGCGAGGCTGAAAAGCGTAGTCGATGGAAAACAGGTTAATATTCCTGTACTTCCAGTTATTGCGATGGAGGGACGGAGAAGGCTAGGCCAGCTTGGCGTTGGTTGTCCAAGTTTAAGGTGGTAGGCTGAGATCTTAGGCAAATCCGGGATCTCAAGGCCGAGAGCTGATGACGAGTTGCCTTTAGGCGACGAAGTGGTTGATGCCATGCTTCCAAGAAAAGCTCCTAAGCTTCAGATAACTGGGAACCGTACCCCAAACCGACACAGGTGGTTAGGTAGAGAATACCAAGGCGCTTGAGAGAACTCGGGTGAAGGAACTAGGCAAAATGGCACCGTAACTTCGGGAGAAGGTGCGCCGGCGAGGGTTAAGGACTTGCTCCGTAAGCCCATGCCGGTCGAAGATACCAGGCCGCTGCGACTGTTTATTAAAAACACAGCACTCTGCAAACACGAAAGTGGACGTATAGGGTGTGACGCCTGCCCGGTGCCGGAAGGTTAATTGATGGGGTTAGCGCAAGCGAAGCTCTTGATCGAAGCCCCGGTAAACGGCGGCCGTAACTATAACGGTCCTAAGGTAGCGAAATTCCTTGTCGGGTAAGTTCCGACCTGCACGAATGGCGTAACGATGGCGGCGCTGTCTCCACCCGAGACTCAGTGAAATTGAAATCGCTGTGAAGATGCAGTGTATCCGCGGCTAGACGGAAAGACCCCGTGAACCTTTACTATAGCTTTGCACTGGACTTTGAATTTGCTTGTGTAGGATAGGTGGGAGGCTTTGAAGTGGGGACGCCAGTTCTCATGGAGCCATCCTTGAAATACCACCCTGGCAACTTTGAGGTTCTAACTCAGGTCCGTTATCCGGATCGAGGACAGTGTATGGTGGGTAGTTTGACTGGGGCGGTCTCCTCCCAAAGAGTAACGGAGGAGTACGAAGGTGCGCTCAGACCGGTCGGAAATCGGTCGTAGAGTATAAAGGCAAAAGCGCGCTTGACTGCGAGACAAACACGTCGAGCAGGTACGAAAGTAGGTCTTAGTGATCCGGTGGTTCTGTATGGAAGGGCCATCGCTCAACGGATAAAAGGTACTCCGGGGATAACAGGCTGATACCGCCCAAGAGTTCATATCGACGGCGGTGTTTGGCACCTCGATGTCGGCTCATCACATCCTGGGGCTGAAGCCGGTCCCAAGGGTATGGCTGTTCGCCATTTAAAGTGGTACGCGAGCTGGGTTTAGAACGTCGTGAGACAGTTCGGTCCCTATCTGCCGTGGACGTTTGAGATTTGAGAGGGGCTGCTCCTAGTACGAGAGGACCGGAGTGGACGAACCTCTGGTGTTCCGGTTGTCACGCCAGTGGCATTGCCGGGTAGCTATGTTCGGAAGAGATAACCGCTGAAAGCATCTAAGCGGGAAACTTGCCTCAAGATGAGATCTCACTGGGATCTTGAATCCCCTAAAGGGCCGTCGAAGACTACGACGTTGATAGGTTGGGTGTGTAAGCGCTGTGAGGCGTTGAGCTAACCAATACTAATTGCCCGTGAGGCTTGACCATATAACACCCAAGCAATTTGCTAGCGCGAATTGCGGTGGTGAAGACGAAACAACCGAAAGTTCGTAACCACAAAATCGCATATCCGAATTCGCTGGGCTGTCCATCTGGACATTCTGGCTACAGAATTTCTTGACGACCATAGAGCATTGGAACCACCTGATCCCATCCCGAACTCAGTAGTGAAACGATGCATCGCCGATGGTAGTGTGGGGTTTCCCCATGTGAGAGTAGGTCATCGTCAAGATTCATTTCGCAAAACCCCTATCTGCGCAAGCAGGTAGGGGTTTTGTCTTTCTGCCGTTTATAGCCGCAGATTCGCTGTCTCCAGGCAAAGATGTTTTGTCCGTCCTGTACCTCTCCAAACGCGCCCAAGGGTGCGACAATTAATCCTGTTCGTGCACGTGACTTTGCCCTGCCTAACCTGCGTCAAGACTTAGGTTCGGGGCACCCTCGCGCCCGAATAGAGCGATGCCAGCGTGCCGTGCTGCGCATTTATGGACTTTCACCGTCCTATCACTTGAGGTAGAGAGCAAGATGGCTAAGGCCGCCGATGTCGTTGTGCAATGCCTGGAAAACGAAGGTGTCGAGTATGTGTTCGGCATCCCTGGTGAGGAAAACCTCGACCTGCTGGAATCCCTGCGCAAGTCGAAGATCAAGCTGGTCCTGACCCGCCACGAACAATCTGCGGGCTTCATGGCCGCCACCTATGGCCGCCTGACCGGCAAGACCGGCGTCAGCCTGTCGACCCTCGGCCCTGGCGCGACCAACCTGGTCACCGCCAGTGCATACGCCTACCTCGGCGGTATGCCGATGATGATGATCACCGGCCAAAAGCCGATCAAGAAGTCCAAACAGGGCCGCTTCCAGATCATCGATGTGTGCGGCATGATGGCCCCCATCACCAAGTACACCCATCAGTTCGCCTCGGCCGACAACATTCCTTCGCGCATGCGTGAAGCGTTCCGCCTGGCTGAAGAAGAAAAACCAGGCGCCGTGCACCTGGAACTGCCGGAAGACATCGCTGCCGAGCAGACTGATGCCATGCCGATCCCACGCAGCCTGCACCGCCGCCCGCTGGCCGAGCACGTGGCCATCGAAGCCGCCATCGAAAAACTGCGCACCGCTCGCAGCCCGATCCTGGTGATCGGTGCCGGCGCCAACCGCAAGATGACCGCCAAGGTCCTCAAGCAGCTGATCGACAAGACCGGCATTCCGTTTGTTACCACCCAGTTGGGCAAGGGTGTGGTCGACGAGCGCAGCCCGCGCTTCCTGGGCAACGCCGCGCTGTCGTCCGGTGACTTCGTCCACCGCGCAATCGAAGCGGCCGACCTGATCATCAACATCGGCCACGATGTGATCGAGAAGCCGCCGTTCTTCATGGTCCGTGGCGGCACCGAAGTCATCCACATCAGCTTCCGTTCCGCCGAAGTCGATGCCGTGTACTTCCCGCAGGTCGAAGTGATCGGCGACATCGCCAACGCCGTCTGGCAGATCGCTGAAGGCCTGGGCGACACTTCGCACTGGGACTTCACCCGCCTCATGGCCATCCGTGAAGCCAACGAAGCGCAAATCGCCGAAGGCGCCGACGACGACCGCTTCCCGGTCTACCCGCAGCGCCTGGTCGCTGACATCCGTCGCGTGCTGCCGTCTGAAGGTATCGTTGCCCTCGACAACGGCATCTACAAGATCTGGTTCGCCCGTAACTACAAGGCCCACAAGCCGAACACCGTGCTGCTCGACAACGCCCTGGCGACCATGGGCGCCGGCCTGCCGTCGGCGATGGCAGCGCACCTGGTGTACCCGGACCGCCCGGTAATCTCGGTATGTGGCGACGGCGGCTTCATGATGAACAGCCAAGAGCTCGAAACCGCAGTCCGTCTGGGCATGCACATCACTGTGGTGATCTTGCGTGACGACGGCTACGGCATGATCCGCTGGAAGCAGGCCAACATGGGCTTCACCGATTTCGGCCTGGACTACGGCAACCCGGACTTCGTCAAATACGCCGAAGCCTACGGTGCCAATGGCCACCGCGTGGAAAGCGCCGAAGGCTTGCTGCCGCTGCTCGAGCACTGCATCAAGACCCCTGGCGTACACGTGATCGACTGCCCGGTCGACTACAGCGAGAATGACCGCATCCTCAACAGCGAGCTGCGTGAGCGCGCGCTGGCGGTGTAAGGCTTAACGGCCTATTCGCGGGGCAAGCCCGCTCCCACAAGTACTGCACAGTTCCTGAGGACTGTGCTTACCTTGGGAGTAGGCACGCCCCCGCGAATGCTTTGCGCCAGACACCAAGTGGTATTAGATAAACACCGCACCTGTCACTCTATGATTCTCCATTCTCAGGTTCCCCAACCCTTGGCGAACACGAGAACATGACGATCGGATCGACTCACAACCACCCCGCACACTTGGCCGTTGAGCCGTCATCCCCAGCCCAGCCATGGGCTGCACGTACCCCAATCCACCCGATCTCTGTGTTGATTAGCCGCATCACCGAATATGCATTATCGGTGCTGGTGTAACGGGTTTGACCGCCGCACGGGAGCTGTTGCGTTGCGGTTTTACCCATATCACCCTGATCGAGCAATCGAAGCGTGTGGGCGGGCGTCATTTGACTGTGGTGAACACGGTTGGGGATCACAAGCACCCCACGACCCCATTACCCGCATTATCAAGTGCGGTAATCAGGGCGTCGGCAATCAATATGTAGGGCCCTTCCCTCAATAATTCTTCCTTTTCCCTACGATCTTGTGGGAGCGTCCTGACTGTCGCTCCCAGGCTCAACCCCGCTTTACTGGCGCCCTTCCACAACAAACATAAAAGGAAGCCGCCATGTCTGAACACTGCACCCCTGTCAGCCCCGTGCGCATCGCAGTCATCCAGTATGACCCTCAAGTGGGGGTCGAGCACGGTGATAGCAACGTGAGCAGGGGCCTGGCATTGGCCCGGCGCGCCGTACGCGAAGGTGCCAACCTGATTGTGCTGCCAGAGCTTGCCAACACTGGTTATACGTTCCACTCGCGGGCAGAGGCCTATGCCCATGCGCAGACTCTGCAAGACGGGCGCAGCGTCCAAGCCTGGGCGGACTTTGCGCGGGATCATCACATCTATCTGGCGGCGGGGTTCGCCGAACGGGATGGGATGAAGCTGTATGACAGCGCCGTACTTTTCGGCCCGGAAGGAATGCTTGGGCACTACCGCAAAGCGCACTTATGGAACCAGGAGAAGCTGTGGTTCACGCCCGGTAACCTCGGGTTCCCGGTGTTCGAAACCCCCATTGGGCGTATCGGCCTGCTGATCTGCTGGGATATCTGGTTCCCCGAAGTCCCCCGGCTGATGGCTGCACAAGGCGCCGACATCCTCTGCAGCCTCAACAACTGGGTGTGGACGCCGCCGCCGCTGTTCGATGAGGCCGGGCGCTGCATGGCTTCTTACCTGACCATGACCGCAGCGCACGTCAACAACGTCTATATCGCCGCTGCCAACCGAATTGGCAGCGAGCGTGGTGGTCGTTTTCTGGGCTGTTCGCTGATTGCCTGCACCAACGGCTGGCCGATCGGAGAAGTGGCAAGCGCGGAAGAGGAAAGCATCCTCTATGCCGATGTGGACCTCAGTGCGGCTCGGTCTGCGCCGATCTGGAACAGCCTCAATGATCTGCCGCGAGATCGGCGTACCGATCTTTATGACCACACCCTCGGTTATCGCCTGCATGCCCCGATGCCGCGCTGAGGAGGCAGAACATGAACGAGATAAGCATCCCGACCAGGCAAAGGCCACCGCTGGTGATATTGGCCTGCCTGAGCGTATTGCTGATAGTTAGCCTGGTTTTCGGCCAATGGCCGGACTACGCACAGCTCACCGCCACACTTGATCAACCCTTGAGCCGTTTGCGCTGGATAGTCGGCGACATCAGCGAAGTCGCTTTCTACAAGCACGAGTTGCCGGCTTTGGGCCTGCTGCTGGGGGCCTGTCTGGCGCATTGGGCCGGTCTTCGTGGCTACCGCTGGCAAGGTTTTGCCATTTGTTATGGCACTGGGCTGTGGCCGTGGGTGTTCACCAGCTCGCTGCTCGGCCTGCTGCTCAGCCACGTCTTGTGGGGGTGGACGCTGGCTGGGGGAGGGTGGCAACCGACCTTCGTCGCTTTCGTGTCGCTGCCGGCTGCCATGGTATTGCTGTTTGGCGGAGGCTGGCAGGTGACGATTACCGGGGCGCTACTCGGTGCGCTTCTGGTAACGCCTGCCAGCCTGCTCCTGGTCAATTACCTGTGCATTCCTTTGCAGTTGCCGGTGGTCATCGGCAACGTTGGCGGCATGGCGGTGGCGAGCGTAGTGGCTTTCCTGCTGTGCAAGCGTTTCCCGTCATGGGTGCAGCAAGGCAAAAGGCCCGCTGGGTTGCAGCCCGTCACCCGTCAACCTGACTACGGTGTGGTCTGGACCCTTCGACGTGTATTGGCTGACTTCAGTGAAGCGCCATTTTTCGGCAATGAGCTTGCCAGCCTCGGGTTGTTGTTGGGCCTGCTGTTGGCCTGCGTGATTGCTCCTGCTGCACCGGCCTACGGTTCGCAACTGGTCGTGCAGATGGTGGCAGGCCAGGCGCTGGCGTCATTGGTGGGGGTGCTGGTGTGGCGTCGTCAATGGCAGGCGCGCGGCTGGTACCCCACTTACATTCCCATTGTGTCGATCGTTCCGGCTGCCGTGCTGATGCACGGTGGTGACTGGCAGGTCGTGGTAACCAGCGCGGTGCTGGGTGCGCTGGTAGCGCCGCCATTGGCGGTGGCCATCAGTGGCCGGTTGCCGAGCTATATGCATGGCTACATCGGCAATGTCTTGTCCATGGCCTTCAGTACATTGGCGATCGTGCCGCTGGTGGGGCTGATAGGAGGTGCGGCATGACTGAGTCTCCGCAGTTGCCTCGGCTGTCGATCGCCAGCCTGGGCGGCACGGTCAGCATGCAGGTCGATACGGTTGAGGGGGGTGTAACGCCAACGCTCGATTGTGAGAAGCAACTGTCCTTGCTGCCAGCGCTCAGGCAGATGGCGCACCTCGAAGTGGCGACGTTAGGCATGCTGCCCAGCGCTTCGCTTGGGTTTGTGACGCTGCTTGAAGTGCTGGCGTGGGCGCGTGGTCAGATAGCGCGCGGTGCGCAGGCCGTGATGCTCACTCAAGGGACCGATACGCTAGAGGAGACAGCTTACTTCTTCGACCTGCTCTGGCCATTCGATGCCCCCTTGGTGCTGACCGGTGCCATGCGTTCGGCCAGCCAACCGGGCTGTGACGGGCCGGCCAATCTACTGGCGGCCGCGCAAGTGGCGTTAGCCCAGGCCAGTCAGGGGCGTGGCGTGCTGGTTGTGATCAACGACCAGATCCACAGCGCCGCGAAGGTTCGCAAGGTCGCCAGCCTGGCGATGTCCGCTTTTGAGTCACCAGGCAGTGGCCCCGTGGGCGAAGTGGTCGAAGGTGTTGCGCGCTATCACCTCCAGCCTTCACCACGGGAGGTACTGCCACTGCCGCATCGTCTCGATCATCGCGTTGCCCTGTTGGAGGCCTGCCTGGATGCGGACACTGCCTTGTTACAGGCCTTGCCAGCGCTGGGTTACGAGGGGCTGGTGATTGCGGGGTTTGGTGCCGGGCACGTCTCGGGCGCCTGGTCCGAGATGCTGGGCCAGCTCACGCCTGGCTTGCCAGTGATCGTGGCTACCCGCACAGGCAGGGGGCCTACGGCACTAGCGACCTATGGGTTTGTCGGCGGCGAGATCGACCTGCAGAAAAAAGGGCTGCACATGGCTGGGCAACTTTGCCCGCGCAAGTGCCGAGTCCTGCTCTGGCTGCTGATCGGGTCAGGCAGGCAGGCCCTGCTGCCCACGTGGTTGCCACGCTAGCGAAACTGCCCGCAGCCTCGTCGCTGCGGGCAGCCTTCTGGTGCGTGCTGTGCTAGGGTGCTTGCACTTTTGCTTTTCAGGACAACCCCCATGCTCCCCGCGCTCAGCGAAAAAGAACTCGACCGCCTCGAAGACCTGCTGATCACCTACGGCAACGATTATTCGGTACTCAACCTGGCCGAGCTCAATGGTTTTTTTACCGCCCTGGCCAGTTCCCCCATCACCGTCCACCCCGAACAATGGTTGCCAGCCGTTGCGGGTGGCAAAGTGCCGAAATTCAAGAAGCCCGCGCATGAAGAGGCGTACACGGCGTTGATGTTGCGTTACGCCAGCCAAGTGGCGGACGAACTGGGTGACAACATCGATCAGTTCGAACCGCTGTTCGAGGAAAATGAAACCGACGATGGCGCTGTGATCATCATGGAAGAGTGGTGCTTCGGCTATATGCGCGGTACCCAGGTCGCCAGCTGGGACGCGTTGCCGCCTGAGCAGGATCAACTGCTCAAGGCCATTTCCCTGCATGGGCTGGAGGACAACTTCGAGTTGCTCGATCAAATGCGTGAAGAGGACATTCAAGCCTGTGTGCCTCAGGTGATCGAGGCGGCACGCCAGTTGTTCAAGTTCCATAATCAGCGGCATTGAGCCGAAGATGCAGCCTGTGCACTGCACTGTAAAAGCGGCCTAGCGCCGCTTCTACAAGCATTATTCCGCCACGCGAAATTATGGTTTCCCCCCAGCACTGATTCTGCTGCCAGTCGAATCGGTCCAACATGGCCTCCACCAGCCCATTCCGGCGCTGACCAGGAGCCAAGCCCATGTCGACCAAGATCAAACTCTACAACTTCCCCAAGTCTGGCCACGCACACCGTATCGAGCTGATGCTCTCGTTGCTGAACCTGCCGACCGAGCTGGTTTTCGTCGACCTGGCCAAAGGTGAGCACAAGCAGCCTGCGTTCCTTGCCCTCAACCCGTTCGGGCAGGTGCCGGTCATCGACGACAACGGCACGGTCATCGCCGATTCCAACGCCATCCTGGTGTACCTGGCCAAGAAATACGACAACGGCACCTGGTTGCCCGAGGAGCCCGAAGCCGCAGCGCGCGTGCAGCGCTGGCTGTCGGTCGCCGCAGGCCCTTTGGCTTTTGGCCCGGCTGCCGCTCGCCTGGTGACCGTGTTCGGCGCCGCGTTCAACACCGATGAAGTCATCGGCCGTGCCCATACCCTACTCAAGGTGATCGACGCCGAACTGGCCAAGGCCCCCTTCTTGACAGGCAGTGAGCCCACCATCGCTGACGTTGCCAACTACTCCTACATCGCCCATGCACCAGAGGGCAATGTCTCGCTGGAGCCGTACGCCAACGTGCGCAGTTGGCTGGCACGGGTCGAGGCGCTGCCAGGTTTCGTGCCGATGCCGCGTACTGCCACGGGCCTGCAAGCCGGCGATTGAGCTCAACCCTTTTCGAGGAATGCCACCATGCATCAGCTCCCAGGCCATCGCGCGTCACCTTGGCACAGCGGTGAGAAGATCCTGCAGGAAAAGGTCGGTGTGTCGGAGCGCATGGAGGTGTTCGGGCAGAAGGTCATTCGCGACTTCATGCCAGACCAGCATCGCGCGTTCTATCAGCAGTTGCCGTTCATGGTGGCGGGCAGTGTGGATGCCCACGGCAGGCCGTGGGCAACCTTCCTCGAAGGCCCGCAAGGCTTCGTCAGCTCGCCCGACCCACGCCAGTTGCTGATCAACGTGGACCTGAAAGCTGATGACCCCGCCACACCAGGGCTGGCGAGCGGGCAGGCAATTGGGCTGCTGGGCATCGAGTTGCATACGCGCCGGCGCAACCGAATCAACGGCCTGATCGGCCAGGCACTTAACGGGCAACTGGAAGTGACGGTAGAGCAGTCGTTCGGCAACTGCCCTCAGTACATCCAGCTGCGCGAGTACACGCGTAGCGATGAGCTGGCAAAAGGGCGCGTCGATGCCACTGCACTGGATGCCCGCGCGGTTGCCATGATCGAAGCGGCCGATACCTTTTTTGTTGCAAGCTACGTCGAGCAAGACGATGGCCAGCGTTCGGTCGATGTGTCCCACCGCGGCGGTCGGCCTGGGTTCGTCAAGGTCGAGGGCAACCGCCTGACCATTCCCGATTACGCCGGTAATTTGCACTTCAATACGCTGGGCAACCTGTTGGTGAACCCGGTGGCAGGGTTGCTGTTCATCGACTTCGCCACCGGCAATGTACTGCAGCTTTGCGGGCATGCCGAAGTGGTACTGGAGAGCCCTGCCATCAATGCGTTCGAGGGCGCCGAGCGGCTGTGGACGCTGGACGTCGAGCACGTGGTATGGCGCCCGGCAGCCGTGTCGCTGCGCTGGGCCTTTAAAGAATACGCGCCGACCAGCCTGATGACCGGCACCTGGGCCGAGGCCGGCGAACGCCTGCAGCAGCGTGAGCGTCAGCGTCAATGGCAGGCGTGGCGGGTGGTGCGCCTGGAGCAGGAGAGCCGTGATATTCGCTCGTTCTACCTGGCGGCAGATGCACCCGTGCAGTTTGCGCCAGGGCAGCATATTCCTGTGCGTATCGCGCTGGGCAGCGATGCCCCGCTGATTCGCACCTACAGCGTTTCCAGCGCCCCGTCGGACGGTTACCTGCGCATCAGCGTCAAGGCCCAGGGCGCGGCATCGCGCTATCTGCATGAGCGCATTGCGGTGGGGGACCTGCTCGATGTGCGCCTGCCCATGGGCAGTTTTACCCTGGATGAGCAAAGCGCACGGCCGATTGTACTGATTGGCGCGGGTGTGGGTATCACGCCATTGATCGCCATGCTGCGAGCACAATTGGCCCAGCGCCAGTCGCGGCCTATTCACCTGTTTCACGGTGCGCGAAGCCTGGCTGACTTGCCCTTCCAGCAAGAACTGGCGGCGCTGCGCCAGCAAGCGGGCGAATGGTTGCGTGTACACCGTTGCCTGAGCCAGCCTGAGGCCGAGGCGGTCAGGGGGCGCGACTACGAGCATGCTGGCCGGCTGGGCATTGAGCAGGTGAAAGCCCAGCTGGTGCTGGATGACTACGATTTCTATGTGTGTGGCCCAGCGAGTTTTACCCAGGACCTGTACGAAGGGCTGCGTGCCGTGCATGTACCCGACGCACGTATCCATGCCGAAGCCTTTGGGCCATCGACGCTCAGGCGGCACACCGATGACGACCAGCCGGTGCTGCAGCAACCTCCGGCTGCCAGCGAACCGGTGCCGGTGTACTTCGCCAGCTCGGCCAAGGAGGCGCGCTGGGCACCGGGTAGCGGCACCTTGCTGGAGCTTGCCGAAGCGCGTGGGTTGTCGCCGGATTTCAGCTGCCGGGGTGGTTCATGCGGCACCTGCAAGACCAAGGTGGTGAGTGGGCAGGTGCATTACCCGAACCCGCCTGCCGAGATGCCAGAAAGCGGTGCGGCGCTGATCTGCTGTGCCGTGCCGGCTAAAGTGGAGGAGGGCGCGCAGGCCTTGGTGCTGGAACTGTAGTGCTGACTGTTGTGGCCTGCGCACAGGGCAGCGAAAAAACCGCAGATAATCGATAATCCACACCCCCCGACATTCCAGGAGCCGGCATGGATCAGATTCACCTGATGAAGGTGTTCGTAGCAGTCGGCGAGCTGGAAAGCTTCGCCGCTGCCGCCCGCCGGCTGGACATCTCGCCCGCCGCAGTGACCCGTGCCGTCAGTGCCCTGGAAGACCAGTTGGGGGTCAAACTGCTGCTGCGCACCACCCGCAGCGTGCGCCTGACCGAAGCGGGTGGCCGCTACCTGGAAGACACCCGGCATATTCTCGCCAGCATCCACGAGGCCAATGAAGCCGCGGCCGGTATCAACGCCACGCCCAAGGGGGACTTGGCCGTTACTGCGCCGATCCTGTTCGGCAAGAAGTTCGTCATGCCGTGCATCGTTCGTTACCTGCAGCAATACCCCGAGGTCGACGTGTCTGCGTACTTCCTCGACCGGGTGGTGAACATGGTCGAGGAGGGCATGGACGTGGCCGTGCGCATCGGCCCGCTGCCGGACTCCGGCCTGAAGGCGCTGCGGGTGGGCAGGGTGCGGCGCATGCTCTGCGCCTCGCCGGACTACCTGGCGCGCCACGGCGTGCCGCAACACCCATCGGACTTGCCAGGCCATGCGGTGATCGGCACCACCAACTTGTCGCCCCGGGCCGGTTGGCGCTTCGGCGTGACGGATGAGCCGACCTTGGTCCGCATGAAGCCGCGACTGACGGTGACCAGCAATGATGGGGCGATTGCCGCAGCCAGTGGCGGGCTGGGGATCGCACGGTTGCTGTCGTACCAAGTGGCAGACGAGATAGCAAACGGGCAGTTGCAGGTCATTCTGGCCGAGTACGAAGAAGCCCCCTGGCCGATCCATGTGCTGCACCGGGAGAGCAAGTACGGGTCCGCCAAAGTCAGGACCTTCATCGACATGCTAGCCCATGCGCTTCGAGCCCAAGGGCTGGATTGAGGTCGTACAACCCCCTGCAATAACACCCCTATAGATACACATCCGTTAACAATTTATGTTGTACGACGACCTACGACATGGCAATCTTGCGCCTGAAACAAATTGTCTCAATTAGCGCTGCCAGCGTTGAGGCACTCACCCGCACCTCTAAAAATAAGATTCAGGTGACCCATGAAGATCAAAGGCATCCGTTGGTGGATGGTCAGCCTCGTCACGGCTGGGCTCGTCGTCAACTACCTCGCCCGCAATACCCTCTCGGTGGCTGCCCCCACCTTGATGACCGACCTCTCCATCACGACCGAGCAATACGCCAAGATCGTCGCCGCCTGGCAGGTGTGCTACGCCCTTATGCAGCCGATCGCCGGCTGGTTTATCGACTTCATCGGGACCAAGCTCGGTTTTGCCGTGTTCGCCATGGCCTGGTCGGTGGCGTGTGCTGGCGCAGCTTTGGCCACGGGCTGGCAAAGCATGGCCTTCATGCGCGGGCTGCTGGGCATGACCGAAGCGGCCGGCTTGCCTGCCGGGGTCAAGGCCACCACTGAATGGTTCCCGGCCAAAGAGCGGTCGGTGGCGATCGGCTGGTTCAACATCGGCTCTTCGCTGGGGGCGTTGCTGGCGCCGCCTCTGGTGGTGTGGGCGATCCTGCACAGCGGCTGGCAACTGGCCTTTGTGATGGTCGGGGTGTCCGGCATCGTCTGGACGGTTTTGTGGATGCTGTTCTACAAACACCCTCGCGATCAGAAGCGCTTGAGCAGCGAAGAGCGTGACTACATCCTGTCTGGCCAGGAAGCGCACTTCAAGGCAGAGAAGCGCGAGAAGGGCGCCTGGAAACGCATCTTCAAGACCCGGAACTTCTACGCCATCGCCTCCGCGCGAATCCTCTCGGAGCCGGCCTGGCAAACCTTCAATGCCTGGATCCCGCTGTACCTGATGACCGAGCGGCACATGAACATCAAGGAAGTGGCGATGTTCGCTTGGCTGCCGTTTCTCGCGGCGGACATCGGCTGTGTGCTCGGTGGTTACCTGAGCCCGCTGTTCCACCGTCACTTGAAGGTGTCGTTGTTCACGTCGCGCAAGATGGTGCTGGTATTCGGTGCCAGCTGCATGATCGGTCCAGCGTGCATTGGCTTGGTTGAAAGCCCGTATACCGCGATTTTGCTGCTGTGCATGGGTGGCTTTGCGCACCAGACGCTGTCGGGGGCGCTGTATTCGATCACGTCGGATTCGTTCAGCAAGGACCAGGTGGCCACCGCGACAGGTATGGGCGGGATGTGCGGGTACCTGGGCGCGGCGGTGTTTACCCTGGTGTTCGGCATCCTGGTGACGCAGATCGGCTACAGCCCGCTGTTCGTGGTGCTGGCAGCGTTCGATATCGTTGCGGCGGTGCTGGTGTGGAAGGTTGCGCGTGAGGTACGGGGTGAGCCGGTCGCGCGGCAGGGCGTGGCCACCGGCGAAGTGCTGGTTTAAAGCTTGAGATCGCGGGGCTGCTCTGCAGCCCATCGCCGGCAAGCCAGCTCCCACCCGAACGGTGTAGCCTCCAAGGCTAGCGCCGCACCTGTGGGAGCTGGCTTGCCAGCGATGAGGCCGGAACAAGCACCACAAGACAGTTGCTCCCACCCGAACGGTGTAGCCTCCAAGGCTAGCGCCGCACCTGTGGGAGCTGGCTTGCGGCGATGGGTCGCAAAGCGACCCCTATACAGGCAACCCCCTACAGCGCCCGATACTGCATCTTGAACCCCAAGCTCATCGCCTCACCCTGCTGCAACAACCGCAACCCTGGCCGCCCAGGCAGGTGATGCGCGTTGATCGGGTGGCTGACCGGCTCGAAGCAGAAAAACGCCTTGCCCGGTGGGCAGAACAACAGAAAATGTTCACACCCACTGGCCGTGCATTCCAGGGCATAGCCTGCGCTGGGCTGTTCGATCACGCAGCTGCCAGGCCAACCACCGAACGCATGATCGACCACCCTGGTCGGCAACCCGGCCGGGGTGTCGAAGCACCAGTCATCAGGCAGCTCAGCCGGGTACGACGGCAGCCGCCCCTCTTCTGCCAGCCACACATGCTGCGCCATAGCGCTTAGCCGGGTGTCCGGATAGCGCGGGAAGTAGGGGTGCAGCCCCAGCCCATACCAGGTGGCCGTTTCATCCAGGTGGGTTACATGCAAGTCGAGGTTCAGGCACCCGTCGAGCAGGTGCACATCCAGCGTCGCCCGGTAGGCAAAGGGCAACTGGCTGTCGAGCGTCAGCCGGGCACGGCGTTCACTGTGGTGGTCCACCTGCCAGGCCTGCTGCCAGGCGGTGCCATGAATCGGGTAGGGGTCGTGTGCGGTGTTGGGCGCCAACGCCAGCCAACCCTCGGGGCGCTCGAAACCCCCTTGGGCAATCCGGTTGGACCAAGGCGCCAGTGGGTAGCACGCCAGTTGCCGCGGCGTGCCGCTGGCGAGCGCGTCTTGGTCAGAGTGGCGCAGCAGCGCCTGCCCGGTCGCTTTCACTTCCCAGTTGATCAGGCTGGCGCCCAGGTCCGGCGCCAGGCTCAGGCGGGTCAGGTGGTCTTGCAGGTGCAGTTCGGTGACAGCCATCAGCGGCTCCTTTCAGAATGTTTGCTCAGCTCGCCCGGCGATAGGTCAGCAGCACGATGCCGCACACCACCACGGCACCGCCGATCAGTTGCCAGGTACTCAGGCGCTGATCCAGCAACGCCCAGCCCAGCAGCAAGGTGGCGATCGGTTCGATGTTCATCACCGGCGCGTTCTGCGCCATGTTCAGCCGGGGCACACAGACAAACAGCAGGGTGAAGGCCACGCCATACAGCACCACCAGGCTTGCCAAGGCCGCCCACCCGCTGCTGCTGGCGGGCAGCGACAGCCCGGAAGGCATCACGCCGCTTGCGCCTGCCACCAGCATGCTGGAGAACACGATCAGCAAGGTCAGCAGGCTGCGTACCGGGCCGCGTACGGCGGCCAGTTTGTGATCGGTGATCCACAGCGCGCAGGCGAAGGCGCACGCGGCGCAGAAGGCCAGGCTGACGCCCAGGGCCCAGTGCGGGTTGGCGTCGGCGCTGTCGGCCAGCCGCGCCGGTACATCCAGCGCCAGCACCAGGCCGCAGAGGATCAGGCCCATGAACAGCACGGTGCGGCCAGTCGGGCGCGCGCCGCCCAAGGCCCACGTGAGCAGCGCCAGCAACATCGGGAAGGTATTGCCCACCAGTAGCGCCAGTGCCACCGGGATGCGCGCCACCGCCGAATACAGGCACAGGCTCTGCGTGGCGATCAGCAGCCCAAGCAGTAATTGCCAGCGCCGTGTGCCGGTCGGCAGGCCCACTGCCTGGCGTTGCCACAGCAGCAGGCAGGCCAGGACCAGAAAGGTGATGCCGGAGCGGCAGAGAATCGCCAGCAGCACGCCGGTGCCGTCATCGAAGGCGATGCGTGCGGCAACGTGGTTGGCGGCGAACGAGCAGGCCAGCAGCGCCAGTAGCGCCAGCGCCAGCTTGCGAGGAAAGAGGGGAGTGGCAGAGGAGGGAACAGCCATGTGCAGGATCCATTTGCAAAAGAGGATGGGGCCGCAAGCGGCCCCATTTGGCTTTACAGCACCACGCTGGGCAGCCAGAGCGAGATGGCAGGGATGTAGGTCACGGCCATCAATACCAGGAACAACGCCAGGTAGAAGGGCAGCAGCGCCTTCACCGTCGACTCGATGCTCACCTTGCCGACGGCCGAACCGACGAACAGCACCGCGCCCACCGGCGGTGTGATCAGGCCGATACCCAAGTTCACCAACATGATCATGCCGAAGTGCACTGGGTCTACGCCGATGCCCGTGATCACCGGCAGCAGGATCGGGGTCAGGATCAGGATCAGCGGCGCCATGTCCATCACCGTGCCCAACAGCAGCAGCATGAAGTTGATGCACATGAGGATCACGTAGCGGTTATCCGACAGGGTCAGGAACGCCGTGGTGATTTTCGAGGGGATCTGCATCAGCGTCATCACGTAGCCGAAGCTTGCGGCAAAGCCGATCAGGATCATCACGATCGAGATGGTGCGTACCGTGCGGTGCATCAACTTGGGCAGGTCACGCCACTTGTAGTCGCGGTAGATGAACATGGTCACGAAGAACGACCAGACCACGGCCACGGCGGCCGACTCGGTCGCGGTGAATACGCCCGACAGAATACCGCCGAGGATGATGACCATCGCCATCAGCCCCCACAGTGCCTCGCCAGCGATTTTCAGCGCCTGGCGCAGCGGGATCACTTCGCCTTTGGGGTAGTTGCGCTTTTTCGCGAAGATCAGGCACAGGCCCATCATCACCGCGCTCAGCAACAGCCCAGGCATCACCCCGGCCATGAACAGCGAAGCGATCGACACCGTGCCCCCCGCAGCCAGCGAGTACAGCACCGAGTTGTGGCTGGGCGGGGTCAGCAGCGCCTGCACCGAGCCACTGACGGTCACGGCGGTGGAGAATTCACGCGGGTAGCCTTTGCGCTCCATCTCTGGGATCAGCACCGAGCCCACCGACGCGGTGTCGGCCACCGAAGAGCCGGAAATCGCGCCAAAGAACGTCGAGGCCATGATGTTGACCAGCGACAACCCCCCACGCACGAAGCCCACCAGCACCCCGGCGAACGCCACCAGCCGCCTGGACATGCCGCCCTCGGCCATGATCGCGCCAGCCAGTACGAAAAACGGAATCGCCAGCAACGAAAACTTGTTAACCCCACTGGCCACCTGGATCATCATCGCCTGCAGCGGGATATCGATCCACCAGGCGCCGATCAGCGCAGACAGGCCTAAGGCGTAAGCCACCGGCATGCCGATCAGGATCAGCGCGATGAAACTGCCCAACAGAATGAACGCATCCATTTACGCAGCTCCTTCGCTTTCTTCAGCCAGGTCGAAACGCACCACCTTGCGGTTGCTTTGGTCGCCCAGCAGGAGTTTTTCCACGACAAAGATCAGCGTCAGCACGCCCCCCACCGGGATCGGCGCGTAAGTCATGCCCACGCGTATGCCTGGCAGAGAAGCCAGCGACTGGTTCCAGGTGGTGATGCACAGCTTGGTGCCGTAATAGGTCATGAACACGCACACCACGATCATCAGCAGTTGCACCAGCAGTGAAACCAGCTGGCGCTGCAGGGCGGGCAGGCGGTCGGTGATCATCGCCACCGCCATGTGCGCCCCCGCCCGGTAGCTGGCGGCGGCGCCGACGAAAGTGAACACAACCATCAGCAAGATCGCGACCGGCTCAGGCCAGCTGGAACCGGTGCCCAGCACGTAGCGGGCGAAGATGCCCCACGGAATGATCAGCGTCATGGTCAGGATCGACAGGCCCGCAATCCAGATGCAGCAGCGGTACAGCGTGTCGTTCACGCTCAGGAAAAGCGATTTCATAGGCATCACCAAAGCGACAGGGCGGCGGCTGCCGCACTGTCGAGGTCGTCTTGGAAGGGGCCGGTATTACTGGACGGCGTCGATACGCTTCATCAGGTCGGCGTACGGTGCGCCGTACTTCTCGCGGACCGATGCGGTGGCGTCGAAGAACGGCTTTTTGTCGACGGTGATGAACTCGACACCGGCCGCCTTCAGCTTCTCTTCGCTGGCTGCGGACTTGGCGTCCCACAGCGCACGCTCTTCCATCTGCGCTTCACGCGCGACTTTCTTCACCAGTGCCTGTTGGTCTGCGGTGAGCTTGTTCCAGGTGGTCTTGGACATCACCACCGGTTCCGGCAGGATCAGGTGGCCAGTGAGGGTGTAGTACTTGGCACTCTGGAAGTGGTTGTGCTCGAGCAGCGTCGGCGGGTTGTTCTCGGCGCCGTCGATCACGCCGGTCTGCAGGGCGCTGAAGATTTCGCCAGTGTCCATGGCAATGCCGTTGCCGCCCATGGCGTTCATCATGTCGATGAACAGTGGGTTGCCCTGCACGCGGATCTTCATGCCCTTGAGGTCTTCAAGGCTGCGCACCGGTTTTTTCGTGTAGATGCTGCGCGAGCCGCCATCCATCCAGGCCAGGGCCACCAGGTTGAATTCGGAGTTGGTGATCTTGTCGAGGATCTCCTGGCCGATGTCGCCGTCGATGATCTTGCGCATGTGTTCATGGTCACGGAACACGAACGGCATGTTGAACACGTTCACGTCCGGCACCACCGGGCCGACGATCCCCAGGCTGACGCGGGTCATTTGTACGGCACCAATCTGTGCCTGCTCGATCACTTCCTTCTCGGAGCCGAGCACCCCACCGGCGAACATCTTGAAGGTGATCTCGCCATTGCTGGCGGCTTCGAGCTTTTTGCCCATGTTCTGTTCGGCGACCACGGTCGGGTAGCCGGCCGGGTGAATCTCGGCAAACTTGATGTCCAGCGCGGAGGCCGGCATCGACAGGCTGAAGGCGAAGGGGAGTACGGCAAGGAGCAGCTTGCGTTTGAAGGTCATGGTGAAACTCCGTGGTTTTTATTATCCGGTTTCGTGTGTGCAAGTGTGTGGCAGAGCGGGTGTTCAGCCCCGGTAGGCAGGCTCCTCCAGGCCTTTGACGCCGAGCTCGAAGGCAAATACCCCACCGGCCAGCGGCTGGTCGGAGAGGTCAATGCCCGCAGGGCGGATCGACGTGACGAACAGGGTGTCCAGGTTGGCGCCACCAAAGGCGCACATGGCCGGTTTTTTCACCGGTACATTGAGCGAGCGGTCCAGGCGGCCATCGGGGGTGAAGCGGTGGACCTGGCCGGCGTCGTTGCCGCAGATCCAGTAGCAGCCGTCCTGGTCGATGGCGGCGCCGTCTGGGCGGCCAGGGTAGGCATGCATGTCGACGAACAACCGCTTGTTGTGGGGCGTACCGCTGTCGATGTCGTAGTCGAACACCCAGATTTTCTGCACGTTGGGGTGCGAGTCCGACAGGTACATGCGCATGCCGTCGGGGCTGAAGGCCAGGCCATTGGGCACGATCATGCCGTCCTGCTGCAGGTGCAGGTGCCCTTCGCCGTCATGCCGGTACAGCGCCCCGACATGGGCGCCCTGCGGCATGTCCATCAACATGGTGCCGGCCCAGAAGCGGCCCTGGCGGTCGCAGCGCCCATCGTTGAAGCGCATGCCGCCCTGGGCATGTTCGACGGTGCTGAGCAGGCGGCTGTCGAGGCTGCCGTCGGCCTTGGGTTCGAGGTGGAAGATGCCGCTTTCCATCCCCGCGACCCACCCGTGTTCGGTGCGGGCGATGCAGGCGAGCATTTCGTCACCTTGCCACGCCTGCTGGGCCCCATTGGGCTGCCAGCGGTGCAGTGTGCGGGCAGGGATGTCGACCCAGTACAGGGCCTGTTCGGTAGGGTGCCACACAGGGCTTTCGCCGGTACCGTTGCGGGCGTCGAGGATCAGTTCGCAGTTCATGGCCGTGCCTCCTGGCGCGCGGGGGTCAGTTGAACGGTCCGGCCACGGCGAAAGCGCCGCCCTGATAGACCATGCTCGGGTCATCGGCGGCGGGCGCCGGTTGGGCTTCGACGGCCTCGCGGAACACCTCGGAGGTGTCTTTAGGCGCATAGCCCAAGTGCGCGGCATGGCGGTTGTCCCACCACACGGTGCGGTTGTCGGAGGCGCCATAGACGATGGTGTGGCCGACGTTGGGCGTGAACAGCCCGCGCTCGATCAGCTGAACCAGGTCGTCGTAGCTCAGCCAGGTGCAGAGCATCCGCGGGTTCTGCGGTTGCGGGAACGACGAGCCAATACGAATGCTCACGGTCTCGATGCCATAGCGATCGAAGTAGAAGCTGGCGACATCTTCGCCGTAGCATTTGGACAGCCCGTAGTAGCTGTCGGGGCGGCGCGGGGAGTGGGCGTCGATGCGCTCGTCCTGGCGGTAGAAACCGATGGTGTGGTTGGAGCTGGCGAAGATGATGCGCTTGACGCCATGCTTGCGCGCCGCCTCGTAGACGTGGAACACGCCGCAGATGTTGGGGCCGAGGATGTCTTCGAAGGAATGCTCGGTGGACACGCCACCGAAGTGGATGATGGCGTCTACGCCTTCGACCAGGGCGTGGACCGCTGCCTTGTCGGCGAGGTCGCAAGCCACCACCTCTTCATGCGGGCCCGCGGCAGGTGCCATCGGGCTGATATCGGAAAGGCGCAGGACCTCGGCGTAGCCTTGCAGGCGTTCGCGAAGGACCTTGCCCAGGCCGCCTGCGGCTCCGGTGAGCAGCAGGCGATTGAGGGGAGTTGGGGTCATGGCCGGCTCGTTGTTAGTTGTTGTAGGTTGTCGTATGACTATGTGAATTATTGGCAGTGGGGTTGGCTGTTGTCAATGAGCCGTGTGTGGGTTTTACCGGCTTACGCAATCCACTGTAGGAGCGGCCTTGTGTCGCGAAAGGGCTGCGCAGCGGCCCCAAACCTGCGCAGCCCATACCATTACTGGGGCCGCTGCGCGCCCCTTTCGCGACGCAAGGCCGCTCCTACACGGAGCGCGCTAGCCTCTTGTTACAACAGCGACAACGGATAGTTGAAGATCAACCGGTTCTCATCAAACTCGTTGTTGCTGTAATCCCGGCGAATGCTCGAGTTCCGCCACTTCACACTCAAATCCTTGAACGCCCCGCTCTGGATCACATACGCAAGCTCCGTTTCCCGCACCCACTCCTTGCCATCGGTAACCGCACCGGTGTGCACATCCTGCCCGCTGATATAACGGTTCATCAGCGTCAAACCCGGCACCCCGACGGTGACGAAGTTGAAGTCATGCCGCACCTGCCACGAGCGTTCGTTGGCATTGTCGAAACTGGAGTTGTAGCTATCGTTGGCCAGCGTCCCGCCGCTGGTGCCATTGACCCGCATCCAGGTATCGCCATCGACTTTTTGCAGCCCCACCCAGAAGGTGTTGCCGCCATACTTGGCCGAGAACATCCCCGAGTAGGTCTTGTTGTCCAACTGCCCGGCACGCTCGGAGCCGTCTTCATCGCCATGGAAGTAGCCCAGGTTGGCGCCCAGGGTCCAGTCACCCACTGGCTGGCTGTGGCTCAGTTGCAGGTATTGCTGCTGGTAGACGTCCTTGAGCACCGCATTCCACAGCCCGACCAGCGTGCGGTCCTGGTTGAACTTGTATTCGCCGCCGACGAAGTTGAAGCGATCCGAAAGCGCCCCGCCATAGCTCATGTCTTCCATGCTCGCGTCATTGCGCGGGCTGTTGCCACGGAACTGCCCGCCATACAGCGTCAGCCCGGCGATCTCGTTGGAGGTGACCTGCCCCCCGCGGAACGTCTGCGGCAGCGAACGGCCATCGTCGGAGCGCAGGATCGGCAGCACCGGCATCCATTCGCCGATCTTAAGCTCGGTCTTCGAGATCCGCGCCTTGCCCGCCACCGCGAGGCGCCCAAAGTCATCGGCTGGGCGCCCATCGTCGTGGCGCGGCAGCAGCCCGGTGCCGTAGGTGCCGCCACCGCCATCAAGCTTCACCGACCACATGCCCAGCACATCCACACCGAACCCCACCGGCCCCTCGGTAAAGCCCGAGCGGGCATCGAGGATGAAGCTCTGCGTCCATTCCTCGGCCTTGCTTTGCGAGTTGCTGGGGTTGGTGAAGTTGCGGTTGATGTAGAAGTTGCGCAGGCCGAGCGTGGCCTTGGCATCCTCGACAAAGCCCGCCGCCAGCGTGGTACCCGACAGGCTGCCGAGCATGCCGACGCCGAGCAGGGCAAAGGGAAGGGTTTGGCAGATTCTCATTATTGTTGTGCTCCACAAAAGGGTGTGGCGGCCCGTCCACCGTGCACGCGCAAGCGGCCAGCGGTAGGGGCGGGTAGGTAACGGGCCGGTCACGGCCAGGGAGGGTGAAACGGGCTTACGGCCCTAGGTGGCCGCGGGTGACGAAATCGGGAAAGGTGCAACGCGGGGGTATAGCGCGATTGAAGTCGACATGGCGATCGTCCACGGATTGTTGTTTTTGTTATGCGTTGTCGTACAACTGTGGCGATTTTTATCAAGTGGTGGTGGGGATGTCAACGCTTTGTGGTGTGATGAGGGTGAGATGTTGTCGCGGCATTCTGGGTGGTATGAGGGGGGTGGGCTCTATACCGGGGGCCAGGGGGGTCGTGTGGAGATACGATGACTGAGTCTTGTGTAGGGTAGGGGGTCTTGATTTTCTCTAACCTCCATGACGATCAAGATCGTGTATGCGTATTCTAATTTAATTTCATTATTTTGTTGCTAAACTGATTATTTCATCAATAAGACACAGAATATTGTGATTACGTTGGGGTGAGCGCTGGCTGTGGGGCACGCTCGTGTCCACCACGGCCGTCTCTAGCCGTCCGCAGATTGTGTTCGAGTACAGCAGCGAAGCGAAGCTGCGTGGGCTTGAGTTGTCGTCGTATGCCATGCCGTTGCAAGGTGACGCATTGCGTAGAGGCTTCCCTGCCCATCAGTCCGGTTTGCCGGGGCCTGTCTACGATGCGATGCCCGATGGCTGGGGCATGCTGCTGATGGACCGCCTGTTCAAGCGTCGTGGGCTCAACGTTGCTCGCGTAGGGCCATTGGAGCGGTTGGCTTACATCGGCAATAACGCCATGGGTGCCCTGTCGTTCGAGCCCGTTGCGGCCGAGGGGCTGCAACCTGCGGAGCATATCCCGCTCGACCTGCTGGCCGCCGAGGTACAAGAGGTACTCAAGGGGGACGGAGCCGCGTTTGTGCAGAAGCTGCTGCTGGTAGGGGGCTCCCCTCAAGGCGCCAGGCCAAAAGCCTTGGTCTATCGCGATCCGCACACGGGGGCATTTACTACCGTTGCCAGGGCAGGCCTGGAAGCTTGGCTGATCAAGTTCCCGGCGAGAGAAGAGCACCCTGAAGTCTGCGCTATCGAAATGGTCTATGCCGAGTGCCTACGTCAGTGCGGCATTGCGACGCCTGATACCCAGCATTTCAGTTTGCCAAATGGGCTGGCCGCTTTCGCCAGCCGACGTTTTGATCGCCAGGGGGATCTGCGTGTGCCGATGCAGAGCTTGGCGGCCTATACCGGCGCCGACTTCAGGTCACCCGGTGCCCTGGATTACGTCAACTTCTTGCGGGCGACTCATCTGTGCACCAACGACCTGCGAGAGAAAGCGCGCGCCTTTGAGCGAGTTGTTTTTAACGTGGTGTTCAATAACCGCGATGACCATCCCAAGAATTTTTCCTACGTGATGTCGCGAGCAGGCGAGTGGAAACTGGCACCCGCGTATGACGTGACCTTTTGCGAAGGCCCTGGCGGCTATCATCAGATGGATGTGATGGGGGAGGCCTTGGCGATCGACCGGAAAGCGATACTGCGCCTGGCAAGCGAAGCAGACATTACGCCGGCGTCCGCCGCCGCCATCATGGACCGCATATGCGCAGCAGCGAGCCAGTTTAGGCGCATGGCCGAGCGTATGTATCCGCAGATGATCACCCAAGACACGCTTCAAACCGTGCAAGGCCGTATCAATGAAAACAGTGCGCTGCTCCAGTCGGTGAGTTGAAGCAGCTGCAATTGCTTCTAGACTTAGCAACGGTCTCACCCTCGACCACGTCTCTGGGCGCCCCAGTACGGCACATCGATGCCTTTGTGGCGGGGGCGAGGCCTCTACTTGAGCCCCGCAAACACCTTCGCCAGCTTCCCCACCGCTACACGCATCTCGCCAGGCGTCAGCGCCGCAAACCCCATCAACAGGCCCACATCATTCCTCGGCGATGCATACAAACTGCCGAGCCCCAGCAGGTCGATCCCCGCCGCATGCGCCGCCCTCACTACCGCATCCTCTGGCAAGACCTGCACGAAGTGGCAGGGCATCTGCAGCCCCCCGGCCGGAGTGCTTGGCGCCAGAAACGCCCCCAAGTGCTTGTGCACAAGCTCGGCCAGCATGTCCCGGCGCGCGGCATACAGCGCCCGCATGCTCCGCACATGCGCCGTGTAGTGCCCGCCCTCCATGAACCGCGCCAGGGTCAGCTGGGCAATGGAGGCCGTATGCCCGTCCTGCAGCGTGCGTGCACTGGTCATCGGCGCGACGAGAGCAGGCGGCAACAGCAAGTAGCCGATGCGCAGCCCGGCGAACAGCGACTTGGTGAACGTGCCGATGTACAGCGTGCGTTCATGCGGGTCCAGGCCCTGCACGCAGGCAGTCGGCCGGCCCTCGTAGTGGAACTCGCTGTCGTAGTCATCTTCGATGATCCAGGCGCGCTGCTGCCTTGCCCACTCGATGGCCTGGAGGCGCCTGTCCAACGACAATGTGGCGCCGGTGGGATATTGATGGGACGGCGTCAGAAACACCGCCCTGGCATTGGCGGCCAACGGCGCCATGCGTTCCACCTGCAGGCCGTTTTCATCCACTGGCACGGGCACGCCTTCGAGGCCTGCTGCCGCGACGGCCTTGCGCGTGCCTTGGTAGAGCGGGTCTTCGACCAGTACCTGATCGCCTGCATCCATGAGCACCTGCGCGCATAGGCTAAGCGCCTGCTGCGAGCTGGTGAGGATCAGCACCCGGTCGGCAGACGCCTGCGCGCCCCGTTCAAGGTTAAGGTAGTCAGCGATCGCGCTGCGCAGGCAGGCCATGCCCTGTGGCGCACTGTGCTCCAATGCCTGGGTGCCAAATTCCTTGTACACCTGGCGCTCCAGCCTTTCCCAGATCGCCAGGGGGAAGTGCCGGGTCTCGGCTACGCCCGGTGCAAAAGGGCGCGGCCCTTGGAAATTATTCACGCCCCCGCTCTGCAGCACGGCCATCGCCCGGCGGCTCAGTTGAGGTGGCTCATCGCAGCGCGTTTCGCGTTTTTGCTGTCGCCGTGGCAGATGCCGTGCGCGTTGCGAGACGAAGCTTCCGCTGCCCACCCGACGCTCGATGAAGCCCTCTGCATGCAACTGGCTGTAAGCCGCCTCCACGGTATCCCGCGAGACGCCCAGCGACTGGGCCAATGGGCGTGAAGCCGGCAGCGATTTACCGACCGGCAGCGCGCCATCAAGGATCAATTGGCGAATCGCCCGCTGGATCCGCACATGCAACGACAACGCGCCATGGGCCGGGTCGCTCATCCAGGCTTTGACCGATTGCAGTTGTGCGTGTTTGAACATTGGTCTGGTTCGCTTGCAAAAAGTGGCGGGGCTATTCAGGCCATTCTATCGCTATAAATGCATCTGTTTTCAGACCATTCCCACATTGAAAGGGGTCCACGATGACAGCACAAGCGTTGGTTTCGGTTCGTGAGTTGGAACAGAGCGATTTTCCACAATGGTCCCCCTACTGGGACCAGTACCAAGCGTTCTACAAAGTGGAACTGAGCAAGGCCACCACCGAGCTGACCTGGGCGCGGTTTTTCGACCCGGCAGAGCCCGTGCACTGCGCCGTCGCCACGGACGGTGAGCGCATCCTCGGTTTCGTCCATTTTGTGTTCCATCGCTCGACTTGGGGGCGTAACGACTTCTGCTATCTGGAAGACCTGTACGTTTGCCCAAACGCGCGAGGGAGGCAGGTTGGCAAGCAGTTGATCGAGTACGTTCAGGGCCAGGCACGGGAGAAACAGTGCGACCGGCTGTACTGGCATACCCAGGAAACCAACCAGACTGCACAGCGGCTGTACGACTGGATTGCTGAAAAGCCGGGGGTGATCGAGTACCGGATGGCGCTGCCTGCGTAGGGCACTGAGGCCAGCAAGAGGCGAGATGCGCTTGCACTGCACCGGCAAACGGTGCAGTGTAATGACGAATGTCTTTACCTGGAGAGAGCGCCCATGGCATCCATCAACGTTCGTGTCGACGATGAGCTCAAGGCTCGTGCCTATCAGGAGTTGGAACGTCTTGGTGTTACACCCTCCGAGCTCATGCGCCAAGCGCTGCAATATGTAGCCGAGCGGGGCAAACTGCCCTTTCGGCCGGTGCTGATGACCGAGGAGGATGAAGACCTGATCGCGACCGTAAGCGAGCGGCTAGCCGCCCCGCAGCGCGTGAAGGTAGAGCTGGATGACCTATAGTCTCGAGTTCGAAGCAGCCGGCCTGCCAAGCCCGCTCCCACAGGCCCCGCTGAATCACTAATGAATGGGTTGTTCTACGAATGCGGTATTGCCGAGCGCGCGGGCAAAGCTGTAGCCGCTTTTTTACACCCCATGGAGCCGCAAGGCCCGCTGGGCACTCTGCCAATACAACAACGTTGCCGACACCCCACCAGGCCAACACATCTGCCCCAACTGCGGCACACCCTCGACATCATCAACCTGCCTATCACGAAGCATCGCCACTACCTCATGGGTCAGCCACCAGCGCAGGTGCCGGTTCTCCGGAATAGGGTGATGTGCTAGCAAGGTATAGGCCCCGGACTCGCTGACCATGGTGGTCAGCTGGTACTGACCGTTGCGCAGTAACAGCACGCTACGGTGCTGGTCTGTGTCGAGCTTTCGCATGCAGTGTTCGTCAAAGAAGTGACCGCTCAGGCGGCCGAGCGCCTTCTCGAAGCTGAGCGGTGCGCTTCATAGAAGCGTTTAGTAAAGAATAAAAAAGGCTGCCATTCGGCAGCCTTTTCGATGCTCAGCCCGGACAATCAGTCCCAGCTCAACGCCCCACCAGTCTGATACTCAATCACACGCGTCTCAAAGAAGTTCTTCTCCTTCTTCAAGTCCATGATCTCACTCATCCACGGGAACGGGTTGGTGGTGCCTGGGTACTCTTCCTTCAGGCCAATCTGGGTCAGGCGACGGTTGGCGATGAACTTGAGGTAGTCCTCCATCATCGCTGCGTTCATGCCCAGTACACCGCGCGGCATGGTATCGCGGGCGTATTCGATCTCCAGCTGGGTCCCTTGCAGGATCATCTGGGTCGCTTCTTCTTTCATCGAGGCATCCCACAGGTGCGGGTTCTCGATCTTGATCTGGTTGATCACGTCGATACCGAAGTTCAGGTGCATCGACTCGTCACGCAGGATGTACTGGAACTGCTCGGCAACGCCGGTCATCTTGTTGCGGCGGCCCATCGACAGGATCTGGGTGAAGCCGCAGTAGAAGAAGATGCCTTCCAGCACGCAGTAGTAGGCGATCAGGTTGCGCAGCAGCTCTTTGTCGGTTTCCGGGGTGCCGGTGTTGAATTCCGGGTCGGAGATGGCGCGGGTGTACTTCAGGCCCCAGGCGGCTTTCTTCGCGACCGACGGGATCTCGTGGTACATGTTGAAGATCTCGCCTTCATCCATGCCCAGCGACTCGATGCAGTACTGGTAGGCGTGGGTGTGGATCGCCTCTTCGAAGGCCTGGCGCAGGATGTACTGGCGGCACTCCGGGTTGGTGATCAGGCGGTACACGGCCAGGGCCAGGTTGTTGGCAACCAGGGAGTCGGCGGTGGAGAAGAAGCCGAGGTTACGCATGACGATGCGGCGCTCGTCTTCGGTCAGGCCGTCCTGGCTCTTCCACAGGGCGATGTCGGCGGTCATGTTGACCTCTTGCGGCATCCAGTGGTTGGCGCAGCCGTCGAGGTACTTCTGCCAGGCCCAGTCGTACTTGAATGGCACCAGCTGGTTGAGGTCGGCGCGGCAGTTGATCATGCGCTTTTCATCGACCGCAACGCGGGCAGCAGAGCCTTCCAGCTCGGCCAGGCCTTCGGCAACGTCGAGGGCGTCAAGGGCAGCCTTGGCGCGTTTTACGGCTTCGGAGTCAGAAGCGGTAGCGGCACGGGCTTCCAGGGCGGCGGCACCGCCGGCGCTGTCGAGCTTGTCGAGGGTGGCAGCGGCGTTGGCCTGCGCAGGGGTGTTGCCTTTGGCGGCTACTTCGCCGTCTTCCTTGTCGAATTCGTCCCAGCTCAGCATGGTTTGGCTCCTGCTTGAGGGTCGCCCTCAGGCAACCGGTTGGATTTTAAGAATGTGATGCCTGACGCAAGGCCGTTACGGCGAATGGACAGCTCGAGAGGCTGACTCTCGTTACATCTGGATGTGCTTGTGCCTGGCCAGGCCTCACCGAGGGGCCAGGGACTTGAAAGGTGCCCTTTTCAGAGGGGGCGCAGTATACCGGAATTCGCCTTCGATCGGGGTGCGAGTCTGGCCGGCGAGGGTAACTTTTTCGACCGGTTTGACGCGCATCCGTTCACCAAGGGTGTGCCGTTCGTTCGGGCAAGAGTGTAGCCGCTAAACGAAGGTTTAGCACTATATGTTGTGGTTTTTTGTTTGTTAAACACTGTATATGGGGTTTGCGCGTCATGTAGGAGCAGCCTTGTGCTGCGAAGAGGACGGCGCATGCACAGCACATTTCGCTGCCATCACTGGCCTCTTCGCAGCACGAGGCTGCTCCTACACAGTACGTGTTAGCTGCACTGCTTGCGCAGGGTCTCGACCACATGTGTCTTGGGGTGCTTGCGTGCTTCTTCGACCGAGGTGAAGCGGCCGGTTTCAGCATTGCGACCAATTTTGCGAGTTGCCACTTTTTTCCGCGCCATGGGGTACATCCTTTTTTTGAGAGGTCCTGCTCTTTTACCGAGCCGCGCGAGCGGTGGGCAAAGGGCAAGGCTTCTCTGGAGCGCGGATACAAAAATGCCGCAAGGGGCGCTCGTGGGCACCCCTTGCGGCATCAGGCCTTACTGGCAGGCTTCGCAGTCAGGCTCGTCGATCGCACACGCCTTTGGCACAGGTGCCGGGCCGGCGGCCTGAACCGGGGCGCTGTCGCCGCCGCTGGAAACGGCGTTGAGCTTGCCGGTGTTGATGGTCGACTTCTCGGTGCTGGTCGCAGCCAGGGCACGGAGGTAGTAGGTGGTTTTCAGACCACGGTACCAAGCCATGCGGTAGGTCACGTCCAGCTTCTTGCCCGAAGCGCCAGCGATGTACAGGTTCAGCGACTGAGCCTGGTCGATCCACTTCTGGCGACGCGAGGCAGCATCGACGATCCACTTGGTCTCGACTTCGAACGCGGTGGCGTACAGGTCTTTCAGCTCTTGCGGGATACGCTCGATCTGCTGCACCGAACCGTCGTAGTACTTCAGGTCGTTGATCATCACCGAGTCCCACAGGCCGCGGGCTTTCAGGTCGCGAACCAGGTACGGGTTGATCACGGTGAATTCGCCCGACAGGTTCGATTTCACGTACAGGTTCTGGTAGGTCGGCTCGATGGACTGCGACACGCCAGTGATGTTGGCGATGGTCGCGGTCGGCGCGATGGCCATGATGTTCGAGTTACGAATACCTTTTTGTACGCGAGCACGCACCGGCGCCCAGTCCAGGGTCTCGTTCAGGTCGACGTCGATGTACTTCTGGCCACGGGCCTCGATCAGGATCTGTTGCGAATCCAGCGGCAGGATGCCTTTGGACCACAGCGAACCCTGGAAGGTCTCGTAGGCGCCACGCTCGTCGGCCAGGTCGCAGGACGCCTGGATCGCGAAGTAGCTCACCGCTTCCATCGACTTGTCGGCGAACTCGACAGCAGCGTCGGAACCGTAGGCGATGTGCTGCAGGTACAGTGCGTCCTGGAAGCCCATGATGCCCAGGCCAACAGGGCGGTGCTTGAGGTTCGAGTTACGCGCTTGCGGCACCGAGTAGTAGTTGATGTCGATCACGTTGTCGAGCATGCGCACGGCGGTGTTCACGGTGCGTTGCAGTTTGGCGGTGTCCAGCTTGCCATCGACGATGTGGTTCGGCAGGTTGATCGAGCCCAGGTTGCAGACCGCGATCTCGTCCTTGTTGGTGTTCAGGGTGATCTCGGTGCACAGGTTCGAGCTGTGGACCACGCCCACGTGCTGCTGCGGCGAACGCAGGTTGCACGGGTCCTTGAAGGTCAGCCATGGGTGGCCGGTCTCGAACAGCATCGACAGCATCTTGCGCCACAGGTCTTTGGCCTGGATGGTCTTGAACACCTTGATCTTGTTGTACTCGGTCAGGGCTTCGTAGTACTCGTAGCGCTCTTCGAAGGCCTTGCCGGTCAGGTCGTGCAGATCAGGCACTTCCGAGGGCGAGAACAGGGTCCACTTGCCGTCATCGAAGACGCGCTTCATGAACAGGTCAGGGATCCAGTTGGCGGTGTTCATGTCGTGGGTACGACGACGATCATCACCGGTGTTCTTGCGCAGCTCGATGAATTCTTCGATGTCCAGGTGCCAGGTTTCCAGGTAGGCACAGACAGCGCCCTTGCGCTTGCCGCCCTGGTTGACCGCAACGGCGGTGTCGTTGACCACTTTCAGGAAGGGTACGACGCCCTGGGATTTACCGTTGGTGCCCTTGATGTAGGAGCCCAGTGCACGCACAGGAGTCCAGTCGTTGCCCAGGCCACCGGCGAATTTCGACAGCATGGCGTTGTCGTGGATCGCGTGGTAGATGCCCGACAGATCGTCCGGCACGGTGGTCAGGTAGCAGCTGGACAGCTGCGGGCGCAGGGTACCGGCGTTGAACAGGGTCGGGGTCGAGGCCATGTAGTCGAAGGACGACAACAGGTTGTAGAACTCGATCGCACGGGCTTCTTTTTCTTTCTCTTCCAGCGCCAGGCCCATGGCCACACGCATGAAGAACACCTGTGGCAGCTCGAAGCGCACGCCATCCTTGTGGATGAAGTAGCGGTCGTACAGGGTCTGCAGGCCCAGGTAGGTGAACTGCTGGTCGCGCTCGTGGTTGATCGCCTTGCCCAGTTTTTCCAGGTCGAAGTCGGCCAGGGCCGGGTTCAGCAGCTCGAACTCGATACCTTTGGCGACGTAGGCTGGCAGCGCCTTGGCGTACAGCTCGGCCATCTCGTGGTGGGTGGCGCTGTCGGCAACACTGAGGAAGCCCAGGCCTTCGGCACGCAGGGTGTCCATCAGCAGGCGGGCGGTGACGAACGAGTAGTTCGGCTCGCGCTCGACCAGGGTACGGGCGGTCATCACCAGGGCGGTGTTGACGTCCTTGATGGCCACGCCGTCGTACAGGTTCTTCAGGGTTTCGCGCTGGATCAGGTCGCCATCGACTTCGGCCAGGCCTTCGCAGGCTTCGCTGATGATGGTGTTCAGGCGCGCCATGTCCAGCGGCGCCAGGCTGCCGTCGGCCAGGGTGATACGGATACTTGGGTGCGGCTCGACCACGGCGTCGGTGTTGGCGCGGGTGGCGCGCTCTTTTGCACGCTGATCGCGGTAGATCACGTAGTCGCGGGCGACTTTCTGCTCACCGGCACGCATCAGGGCCAGTTCGACCTGGTCCTGGATTTCTTCGATGTGGATGGTGCCACCCGATGGCATGCGACGCTTGAACGTGGCAGTGACCTGCTCGGTCAGGCGCGCGACGGTGTCGTGGATACGCGACGAGGCGGCGGCGGTGCCGCCTTCAACTGCGAGGAACGCCTTGGTGATGGCCACGGTGATCTTGTCGTCGGTGTAGGGGACGACAGTGCCGTTGCGCTTGATCACGCGCAGTTGGCCGGGGGCGGTGGCAGCCAGATCCTGGTTGGAATCGGCGGCCTGCGGCACCTGGGCCTGCGGGTTCTCGCGAGTTGTGTCGGTTTGCATGGGTGGGTGTCTCCACAGTTTCTATATTGTACAGGCGCCTTTTGGGCGCCCACCGTTCCGTCCACTTGCTCGATCACCCGTGCGGGGATGCGTCATGCGCGCGCATCCGCCCGCTCGGGCGTACCGACTTCGGGACAGACTCAGGAATAAGGGGCAATAGCTTGCCGCTCCCTGGCCGAAGTCAAAGGTTTTGGGCAGTACCCAAAAGCTGTTGCAGTTCAGTAGTCCGCTGGAGCGGTATGGCTGGTCAAATCATCTGAAGTTCAACCGGAAAATCGAATAATTTGCCGGGTTGACTTTTGTGTGTGATTTTGCACGAACCCCAACATGTAGTGGTTCGCTGCGATCGGGATACAAGATAATGCGGTATCAGGGTCTTTGCAAGGCGAGCGCCTGTGGATAAGTTGTGCGTACTTTGTGGGTATGGCCTGTAGGCCTTGTGCCAAGTGGTTTGCAGTATTTTTCTTCAGCGCGCTGCCCCAAGGCAGAATTTTGAGGGCGCGAACCCTACCACAAAAAACGGTTCAGTCCAGTGGCGAGTGCGGTACTGCAGGTCGGTTGGCAGTGCTCAGGGCGGAACGTAGTATCGACGATAGAAAAACAACAATTGAAAGGCAAAGGCCATGGACCAACCCACCCCCCGCATCCTCATCGTCGAAGACGACCAGCGCCTGGCCGAGCTCACGGCCGAATACCTCCAGGCCAACGGCTTCGAGGTGGCCGTCGAGGGCGATGGCGGCCGCGCGGTGCGACGCATTGTCGACAGCCAGCCTGACCTGGTGATTCTCGACCTCATGCTCCCCGGTGAAGACGGCCTGAGCATCTGCCGCCGGGTGCGCGGCCAATATGCGGGCCCGATCCTCATGCTCACCGCCCGCAGCGACGAACTCGACCAAGTGCAGGGCTTGGACCTGGGCGCCGACGACTATGTGTGCAAGCCGGTGCGCCCGCGCGTGTTGCTGGCGCGTATCCAGGCCCTGCTGCGGCGCAGCGAAGCGCCCGAAAGCAAGCGCCTGGACCTGGCCTTCGGCCCGCTGCGCATCGACAACCGCCTGCGCGAAGCGCGGCTGGGCGAGCAACTGATAGACCTGACCGGCGCCGAATTCGACCTGCTCTGGCTGCTGGCCAGCAACGCCGGCCGGGTTTTGTCGCGCGAGCAGATTTTCACCGCCCTGCGCGGTGTTGGCTACGACGGCCAGGACCGCTCCATCGATGTGCGCATTTCCAAGATCCGCCCCAAGATCGGTGACGACCCGATCCACCCACGCCTGATCAAGACCCTGCGCAGCAAGGGTTACCTGTTCGTCGGCGAGGCGCCATGAACAACTCGATCTTTCTGCGCATCTATGGCGGCATGCTCGCCGTGCTGGTGCTGGTGGCGCTGCTCGGGGTGCTCAGCCTGCACCTGGTCAACGAAGTGCGCGCCGCCCAGCACCGCGAGGGCCTGGCCCAAGGCACTTTCAGCCTGATGGCCGACAACCTGGCCGTGCAGAACGAAACCGAACGCAAGCGCTCATTGCTGATGTGGGAGCGCCTGCTTGGGGTGCCGTTGGCGCTGCAGCCGATGTCGGCGCGCACCCTTGACGGTGGCCAGCGGGCCCGGTTGTATCGCGGCCTGGTGGTGGTCGAAAAGACCGGCCCGCACGCCGCCCAGGTGCTGCGCAAGGTTGGCCGCGAGGATGTACTGCTGGTGGCCCAGATTAAGCAGGTCAGCGAGCAGTTGGCCCGGGCCACCCTTTACCTGTTGGCGGACGAGCTGGTGCGTTACCCGGTGACCGAGCAGCAGCAGCGCCTTGCGCAACTCAAGCAGAGCAAGGGGTTTGGTTTCGACATCGCCCTGCAACGCCTGGAGCGGGTCGGCCTGGATGACGACCAGCGGCGGCGGGTAGAGGAGGGCGATACCGTCATGGCCCTGGGCAAGGATGGCGATTCAATCCGGGTGTTCTCCGGGCTCTCGGGGTCTCCCTGGGTGCTGGAAATCGGCCCGTTGCATCAGCTCAACCCGAACCCGCCGCAGTTGCTGATCCTGATTGCCTTTCTCGGGCTGTGCCTGATCGGGCTGGTGGTGTATTTGCTGGTGCGCCAGCTGGAGCGGCGTGTGTCGGGCCTGGAGATTGCGGCCACGCGTATTGCCCAGGGCAGCCTGGACACCCGTGTGCCGGCCGGTGACGCCGATTCGGTCGGGCGCCTGGCTGCAGCATTCAATGGCATGGCCGAGCACCTGCAGCGCTCGTTGACCATGCAGCGCGAGCTGGTGCGGGCGGTGTCCCACGAGCTGCGCACACCGGTGGCGCGCCTGCGCTTTGGCCTGGAGATGATCGAGACCGCGAGTACCGACCAAGCCCGCGCCAAGCACCTGGCCGGCATGGATGGCGACATCCAGGACCTGGACAAACTGGTCGACGAGATGCTGACTTACGCGCGCCTTGAGCAAGGTGCGCCGGCGCTGAAATTCCAGCGGGTCGACCTCGATGCCTTGTTTGACCGGGTGATCGAGGAACTCGCGCCGCTGCGGGCCGGCATCAAGGTGGTGCGCGGTGCTTGCCAAGGGGCTGAAACCGATGGGGCCTGGGTCGAGGCCGAGCCGCGCTACCTGCACCGGGCGCTGCAGAACCTGGTGAGCAACGCCATGCGCCATGCCGAGGGCGAAGTTCGGCTCAGTTACCAACTGGGGCAGCAACGCTGCAGGGTCGATGTGGAAGATGACGGGCCAGGCATCCCGGAGGGCGTCTGGGACCGCATCTTCACGCCTTTCACCCGACTCGACGACAGCCGCACCCGGGCTTCTGGTGGGCATGGGTTGGGCCTGTCGATCGTTCGGCGGATCATCTACTGGCACGCTGGCAGGGCCACGGTAGGGCGCAGCGAGGCGCTGGGCGGCGCCTGCTTCAGCCTCAACTGGCCGCGTGCACAGGCGCCCCAGTAAAGGTCAGACGCTGATCAGGCTCAGCAGGTGGCCGTCCTGAAGGCAGAACTGGCCCTGCAGTTCACTGCCGCGTTGCCATTCGGGTGACAGGTCGGTGAGCAAGCGCAGGCGGGCCAAACCCTCGGTGGACCACTCCAGCACTTCGGCGTGCTCGAAATAGAAACGCTGGCGAGTCAGCGGGTAGAGGGTCTTGAACAGGCTTTCTTTGAGCGAAAAGGTCAGCGTCACTGTCAGGCCGAGCTGGCGGCGGTCCAGGCGCTCACGTTCGGCGGGGGTGAGGATTTCCGCCATCAGGCGCTCGGCACGCTCGTCATCCAGCAGCGACTCCTGATCCAGGCCCAGGCCGCGGCAGCTGCCTTGGCCCGCGACGACGGCGGCGGCCCAACCTTTGCCGTGGGTGATCGAGCCGTGGATGCCGGCCGGCCAGATGGGCGAGCGGTCTTCGTGGGTGCCCGGCACAAAGTCGCGGCCATCCAGCCGTTGCAAGGCGGCGCGGGCGCAGACACGGCCGGCCAGGTACTCGGCCTGGCGCTTGGCCACCGAGCGTTGCAGGCTGGCGCTTTGTGCAATGCCGGCACGCTGGAAGTCGTCGGCAGCCAGGTGGGCCGGGTCGAAGGCACAGCTGACCAGCACTGCACCCGGCAACGGGCGGGGCAGGGGCCAATGGTGCTGAAGTGGGGAGCAGCAGGTGGGAAGTGTGTTCATGGGGGCTATTGTGCCAGCCGCGACGGCGGTGTGGGAGCGGCCTTGCGTCGCGATGGGCCGCAAAGCGGCCCCGGCGATCGTTACTTGAACACGTTCTTGAAGAAGGCCTGCATATCCGCCCATGAGCTTTCATCGGCTGCCTTGTTGTAACCAATGTCCGGCCCACCATGCTCGCCATGGCTCAAACGGTCGGCGTCCGGGTTGGTGAAGCCATGCTTGGCCCCGGGGATGCTGACGAATTTGTAGTTGACCTTGGCCGCGTCCATTTCCGCCTTGAACGCATCGACCTGTTGTTCGGTGACCATGCTGTCCGCCGCGCCGTGCTCGACCAGTATGTCGGCCCTGACCACGCCCGGCTTGGCTGGCGTCTGGGTGGCCAGCGCGCCATGGAAACTCACCACGCCATCGAGTTTTTCTCCCCGGCGCGCCGCATCGAGCACCACCTTGCCACCGAAGCAGTAACCCACTGCGCCCAGTTGGTGCTTGTTGACGTTCGGCTGCTTTTTCAGCAACTCCAGGCCAGCGTCGAAGCGCGCGGCCGCGGCAGCCGGGTCTTTCATCGCTTCGGCCATGAACGCCTGAGCATCCTGCGGATGCTCGGTGTGCTTGCCATCGCCGTACATGTCGATCGCCAGCGCTTTGTAGCCCAAGGCTGCCAGGTCGCGGGCGCGGCGCTTGGCGTAGTCGTTCAGGCCCCACCACTCATGCACCACCACGATGCCCGGGCGTTTGTCGTCCAGCGCATCGTCATAGGCGTAGTAGCCGACATAGCGCTTGCCATCGTCGTCCTGGTAGGGGATCTCGCGGGTCACTACCGCCGCCTGGGCGAGGGCGGCGCTGCACATCAAGGTCAGGGCCAGCAGGGCGCGCATGTTTACTACTCCTTGTCTTGCAGACAGTTCGTTCAGCCCTGGTTCAGCCAGGGTTCAGTCACGGTTCAGGGTGCCCTCCTTACTCTAGCTTCCAGACAGAAACAGCGCATCCAACTGGAGTACGAAGCCATGAAAACCTTCAACACCTTGCTCGCCGCCATGGCCGTCTGCGCCGCAGGCATTACCACCGCCCAGGCCGCCGATGAAAACTTCGCCAGCCTGACCTACGGCCAGACCAGCGATAAAGTCCGCAAGTCGGGCCTGTTGCAACGCAACACCGACAACCTGAACGCCGACGGCATCATCGGCAAGGACGACACCTGGGGCGTGCGCGTGGGTAAGATCAACGACCAGGGTCGCTACTACATGACCTACGATAACGTCTCAGGCGACCACAGCGGCCTCAAGTTGCGCCAGGAAAACCTGCTGGGCAGCTATGACCTGTTCCTGCCGGTGGGCGATACCACCAAACTGTTCGGCGGCGGCAGCCTGGGCATGACCAAGCTGACCCAGGATTCCCCAGGTGCCAGCCGTGATACCGACTATGGCTACGCGGTGGGCCTGCAGGCAGGTGTGATCCAGGAGATCACCGACAAGGCATCGGTGGAGATGGGCTACCGTTACCTGCGCACCAATGCTGCAACCGAGGTGGGCGCCAGCGGCGGGCCGAAAGACGGCACCCTGCGCCTGACCAGCAGTGCACAAACTTATCTGTCGGCGAACTACAAGTTCTGAGGTAGTTGTTATCCTGCACTGGCCTCTTCGCAGCGCAAGGCTGCTCCTACATCGGGCAACCACTGTGCCTGTAGGAGCAGCCTTGCGCTGCGAAGAGGCCGGCACAGGCCATATAAACAAGGAGCAGCACATGAAACTGCTGGTGGTCGAGGACGAAGCGCTGCTTCGCCATCACCTCTACACCCGCCTGGGCGAAAGCGGCCACGTTGTCCAGGCTGTCGCCGATGCCGAAGAGGCCCTTTACCAGGCCGAGCAGTACCACTTCGACCTGGCCGTGATCGACCTGGGGCTGCCGGGCATGAGCGGCCTGGAACTGATCGGCCGCCTGCGCAGCCAGAACAAGACCTTCCCCATTCTCATCCTCACCGCCCGTGGCAACTGGCAGGACAAGGTCGAAGGCCTGGCCGCTGGTGCCGACGATTACCTGGTCAAACCCTTCCAGTTCGAAGAACTCGAAGCGCGCCTCAACGCGCTGCTGCGCCGCTCCAGCGGGTTCACCCAGTCGACCATCGCCGCAGGCCCGCTGCTGCTCGACCTCAACCGCAAGCAGGCGACCCTGGACGATCAGCCCCTGGCCCTGACCGCCTACGAATACCGCATCCTCGAATACCTCATGCGCCACCACCAGCAGGTGGTGGCCAAGGACCGCCTGATGGAGCAACTCTACCCAGGCGATGAAGAACGTGACCCCAATGTGATCGAGGTGCTGGTAGGGCGCCTGCGCCGCAAGCTGGAAGGTGATAACGGCTTTAAACCGATCGACACAGTGCGCGGCCTGGGTTACCTGTTTACCGAGCGCTGCCGATGATCCGTTCCCTGCGGGTGCGCCTGATGTTGGCGGCCGCAGTGCTGGCGCTGCTGTTCATGCTGGCGCTGCTGCCTGCCTTGCAGAAGGCGTTCAGCCTTGCCCTGCAGGAATCCATCGAGCAACGCCTGGCCTCGGACGTGACCACGCTGATCTCCGCCGCCCGCATCGAGCGCGGCCAGTTGCAGATGCCGACGCTGCTGCCGGACGAACGCTACAACCTGCCCTACACCGGCCTGCTCGGCTATATCTTTGACCGCGACGGCAACCTGGTGTGGCAGTCGCGGGCCACCGCAGACCAGAACATCAACTACCGCCCCCGCTATGACGGCCGTGGCAACGAATTCGCCCGCATCCATCAAGGCGATGGCGAAGAGTTCTTCGTCTATGACGTCGAAATCAAGCTGCTTGGCGGCCAGAGCGCGGCCTACAGCATCGTTGCGCTGCAACCGGTGCGCGAGTACCAGCACACCCTCGATGGCCTGCGCGAAAAGCTCTACCTGGGGTTTGGCGCAGCCTTGCTGGCGCTGCTGGTGCTGTTGTGGGCCGGCCTGACCTGGGGCCTGCGTTCGCTGCGGCGGCTGAGCCGCGAGCTGGACGAGGTCGAGGCCGGCGCGCGTGACGGGTTGAGCCGCGAGCACCCCCGGGAGCTGCTGCGCCTGACCGGTTCGTTGAACCGTCTGCTGCACAGCGAGCGCGAACAGCGTCAGCGCTACCGTGACTCGCTGGATGACCTGGCGCACAGCCTGAAGACACCGCTGGCGGTGTTGCAAGGGGTGGGCGAGAGCCTGCGCCAGCGCAGCGGTGAGCGCGAGCAGGCGCGGGTGCTGCAAAGCCAGATCGAACGCATGAGCCAGCAGATCGACTACCAACTGCAGCGCGCCAGCCTGCGCAAGAGCGGCCTGGTGCGTCACAGCGTGCAACTCAAGCCCTTGCTCGACAGCTTGTGCAGCACCTTGGCCAAGGTCTACCGCGACAAGCAGGTCAGCGTCGCGCTGGACATACCCGAGGCCGCGCAGCTGCCGATGGAGCAGGGCGCGCTGCTGGAACTGCTCGGCAACCTGCTGGAAAACGCCTACCGGTTGAGCCTGGGGCACGTACGGGTGACCCTGGAAGAGGCGCCTGGCCAACTGACGCTGTGCATCGAAGACGATGGGCCAGGGGTGCCGGCCGATCAGCGCGAGCGCATTCTGGAGCGCGGCGAGCGGCTGGACAGCCAGCACCCGGGGCAGGGCATCGGGCTGGCGGTGGTCAAAGACATCGTCGACAGCTATGACGCCGGCTTGAGCCTGGGGGATTCGCCGCTGGGTGGCGCGGCCTTCCGGATCACCTTCACGCTGGATTGATCGGCAGTACCGGCCCTTTCACAGGCATTCACATGCTTGAAAGCAGTGCCCCCCTGTGGGAGCGGGTTCACCCGCGAAAGGGCCATACCGCCATACACTATGGGCGGATTCCCGCCATCACCCCTTGTACAAATTCCGCCAACGGGCGGAAATCCGCCAGCCTTCCTCAGCTTTTTCGCCCTGTCGTTGGGCACTTGTCCCTAGCAATCTCGGCCTTTGCACCCTTCGTGGGCATTTTGGCATTGCCCTTGCTATTGATCCTGGCAGAGGCCTGCCCAGGCAGCTCGAACACAACGACAAATCCCTCCATGTGCAGGAGGGTTAGCGATTCAGGTGCCCATCACCCTGGGAAGGGTGAACCGGCACACTTGAGGAAATTAGCCATGACGACACGTCAGCCGCTGTACAAATCCCTGTATGTCCAGGTGTTGGTCGCCATCACCATCGGCATCCTGCTCGGCCACTTCTATCCCGAAACCGGCGTTGCCCTCAAACCCCTGGGTGACGGGTTCGTCAAACTGATCAAAATGGTCATCGCCCCGATCATCTTCTGCACCGTGGTCAGCGGCATCGCTGGCATGCAGAGCATGAAGTCGGTAGGCAAGACCGGCGGCTACGCGCTCCTGTACTTTGAAATCGTCTCCACCATCGCCCTGATCATCGGCCTCGTCGTCGTCAACGTGGTCAAGCCAGGCGCTGGCATGCACATCGACGTCACCACCCTGAACGCCAGCAGCGTGGCCGCTTATGCCGCCGCCGGCGCACAGCAGACCACCGTTGGCTTCCTGCTCAACATCATCCCCAACACCGTGGTCGGTGCCTTCGCCAACGGCGATATCCTGCAAGTGCTGATGTTCTCGGTGATCTTCGGCTTCGCCCTGCACCGCCTGGGCAGCTACGGCAAGCCGGTGCTCGACCTGATCGACCGCTTCGCCCATGTCATGTTCAACATCATCAACATGATCATGAAGCTGGCCCCGGTCGGTGCCTTCGGTGCCATGGCCTTCACCATCGGCCAGTACGGCGTGGGTTCGCTGGTGCAGCTGGGCTACCTGATGGCCTGCTTCTACGTGACCTGCCTGCTGTTCGTCCTGGTGGTTCTCGGCGGTATCTGCCGCGCTCACGGCTTCAGCGTCCTCAAGCTGATCCGCTACATCCGCGAAGAGCTGATGATCGTGCTGGGCACGTCTTCTTCTGAGTCCGCGCTGCCACGCATGCTGGCGAAGATGGAGCGCCTGGGTGCGAAGAAATCGGTGGTTGGCCTGGTCATCCCGACGGGCTACTCGTTCAACCTGGACGGCACCTCGATCTACCTGACCATGGCCGCTGTGTTCATCGCCCAGGCGACTGACACCACCATGGACATCACCCACCAGATCACCCTGCTGCTGGTACTGTTGGTGGCGTCCAAAGGCGCTGCTGGCGTGACCGGTTCGGGCTTCATCGTGCTGGCTGCCACCCTGTCGGCGGTTGGCCACCTGCCGGTTGCCGGCCTGGCGCTGATCCTGGGCATCGACCGCTTCATGTCCGAAGCCCGTGCCTTGACCAACCTGGTCGGTAACGCCGTTGCCACCGTGGTCGTGGCCAAGTGGGTCAACGAAATGGACAACGACAAGCTGGCTTCGGAGCTGGCATCTGGCGGCGCACCGCTGGAAGACACCCGTCCGACCGACGACCTGGGCGTGGCTGAAGGCCCTGCTCGCTGATCGCGGTTAGGCAATGAAAAAGGCGACCTTCGGGTCGCCTTTTTTGTGCACGCTCGGATCAATGATCCAGCACGACTTCCAGCACGCGGATCAGCGCCGGCTGCGGATAATGCCAGCGCACCTGCACATCCCAGAACTTGACCCCATACACCCGCTCCGGGGGTGGCACCTGATACGCCGGCCGCGGGTCTTGCCCGAGGCACTGCTCGATCAGCTCCACCAGTGGCTCGCCCAGGCGCAGCGCATGCGCGTGGGCCTGGGGCAGGGCATCGTCGTGCCATTGCACGGCGATGGCGGCGGGCGCTTCGCTGGCCATCTGGTTGCTGGCACCGGCAATGCTGTCGGCATAGGGTACGTAAGGCTTGATATCCAGCACCGGGGTGCCATCGAGCAGGTCGATCCCGGACAGCAGCAGGCGACCAGGCTCTACGCCTTCCAGGCGTACCACCGACTGGCCAATACCATTGGGCCTGTGGGTGGCACGGGTGGCGAACACGCCCATGCTCTTGTTGCCGCCCAGGCGCGGTGGGCGCACTTTCAGGCGTGGCTTGTCTTCCAGGGCCTGGTGGAACAGAAACAACAGCCAGACATGGCTGACCTGCTCCAGGCCCGCCACGGCATCACCCTGGTCGAACGGCGGCAGCAGCTCCAGCACGCCACGCGCCGCGGGTGCCAGGTGGGGCTGGCGCGGGATGGCGAACTTTTCCTTGAAGCAGGAGCGGACGATGCCGACCGGTGAAACCGTATGCTGCATGGCCACTTAGCCGCGCACGCGCAGGGTCAGGCCCTTGAGGAAGTTGCGCAGCAGCTGGTCGCCGCAGGGCCGGTAGTTGTCATGGCCGACCTTGCGGAACAGCGCGCTGAGTTCGGGTTTGGAGACCGGGAAGTTGACCGACTTGAGTATCGCGTGCAGGTCTTCTTCCTTGAGCTCGAACGCCACGCGCAGCTTTTTCAGAATGGTGTTGTTGGTCACCGGCAGCTCGACCGGCTGTTGCGGGCGGCTGTCGTCCTTGCCGCGGCGATGAATCACCAGGCCATCCAGAAAGTGCGCCATGACCGGGTCGGGGCAGCGCACGAAGCCGGGCTCTTCCTCTTTCTTGAGGTAGCTGGCCAGGGTCTCGGCGCTGACCTCCAGGCCCGACAGCTTGATGATGCCGACCATTTTGGCATCGTTGATCTTGAGCATGTAGCGCAGGCTGCGCAGTACATCGTTGTGGTTCATTTGGCTGAAATCCTGTTCTGAGCCGTGCCATCCGGCGCGGCGGTATTGCTTAGAAACGTTCGCTGGTAGCCATGTAGCGCCACTGTCCCAGTGGCAGCTTGCCCATGGACACACCGCCCAGGCGAATGCGGCGCATGCTGATTATCTGCAGGCGCAGGCTGGCGCACAGTTCGGAAATCTGCCCCGGCTGCGGGTTTTTCAAGGCCAGGCGCAGGTGGGTTTCGTTCTGCCAGCTGGCCTTGGCCTTGGGTAACTCCCGGTCATTGCGCATCACACCACGGGCCAGGCGCTCCAGCGCCTGCGGGGTGGCTTCGCCGCTGACTTCGATGATGTATTCCTGCTCCAGGCGACGCAGGTCGGCGTCGATCTTGCGCGCTACGCGCCAATCCTGGGTGAAAATCTGCAGGCCGCTGGCGCCACGCTCGAGGGGGGCAATGCAGGACAGCTTGGTGAAGTGCCCATGCAGCGGCCGAACACCTTCACGGTGCGCCTCGCTGAGGGTGTCCATGGTCATGCTGATACGGGCCGACTCGGTGTCCAGGCCGGCAGGCTGGTTGAGCAGGAGGGTCACGGGTTCGAGGTTTTCGGCACGCGCACCGGGCAGCAGCTCGACCTGTTGGCCGTCGACCTTGAACTGCGGCTGCTCGACCACCACGCCATCGACCGTGACCCAGCCGCCTTCGATGTACAGCTCGGCTTCGCGGCGGGAACAGCCGAATTGCTCGATAAGGCGTTTGGACAGGCGGACGGGCTCAGACATGACGGCGATTCGCAAAGGCAGGGAAAGGCCGCCATTGTACCTGCCTGGGCGGTCGAGGGGCTGGGAATCTGTGTCATTTACGCCGTTTTGGCGAGACAACACGGCAGAAGCGTCAGGCCCCTGCGCGGATCAGCCGCAGGTGCAGCAAAGGGTAGGGCTGCCCCAGCCCATCGGTCTGCGAACGGCCAACTACCTCAAAACCTTCGTGCAGGTAGAACCCCAGCGCCTGCGGGTTCTGCTCATTGACATCCAGGCGTTCGGCATTCAGTTCATCGATGGCGTAATGCAGCAGCCTTTTACCAATGCCCTTGCCACGGCATGAGGGCGCGACGAACAGCATGTCCACCCGCCCATTGGCCACGCCGGCAAAGCCCTGGATGCGTTGCTGTGAGTCCTTGCAGCAAATCAGCATCACCGCATCGAGGTAGCGGTGCAGCACATGTTCGCGCAGCAGCAGGATATAGGCATCAGGCAGGAAATCGTGGGTCGCGCGCACCGAGTCTTCCCAAACCTGGGTCAGCTCGGGGTAGTCGCGCAGATGGGGGGTATGCAGCGTCGAAACCTGGCGCATCCGTGTATTCCTCCTGGGCACTGAGGAAAACGATAGATGCAAATGCAAAGGTCGGCGTCAGATCAGCCTAACCATTCCATTGTAGGAGCAGCCTTGTGCTGCGAAGAGGCCAGTGGCAATTCCGTAAATCTTCGCTGCTAGTACCGGCCTCTTCGCAGCACAAGGCTGCTCCTACCGGGAGTGCGCATGACCGGAGGGTGTGGGCGGATGTGGCAACACAAGGGGCGCAATGCGCCCCCGGTATTTCAGCGCTTTGCGTTGATCAGACAGGCTCTGCCCACATGTCGTACTCGTCGGCATCCACCACCCGGCAACGCACTTTGTCGCCGGGTTTGAAGCCATGGTCGCCATCGATGAACACGCTGCCGTCGATCTCTGGCGCATCGAAGAAGCTGCGGCCTACCGAACCTTGCTCCTCGACTTCGTCGATCAGCACTTCGATCTCTTTGCCGATGCGCAGCTGCAGGCGGGCGCTGCTGATGGCTTGCTGATGCGCCATGAAGCGGTCCCAGCGGTCCTGCTTGACGTCATCCGGCACTTCGTCCAGGCCCAGGTCGTTGGCCGGGGCGCCTTCGACAGGCGAATACTGGAAGCAGCCGACGCGGTCGAGCTGGGCTTCGGTCAGCCAGTCGAGCAGGTACTGGAAGTCTTCTTCGGTTTCGCCAGGGAAGCCGACGATGAAGGTCGAACGGATCACCAGTTCAGGGCACTGCTCGCGCCAGTTCTTGATGCGCGCCAGGGTACGGTCTTCGAAGGCCGGGCGCTTCATCGACTTGAGCACTTTCGGGCTGGCGTGCTGGAACGGGATGTCCAGGTACGGCAGGATCTTGCCGGCGGCCATCAGTGGGATCACGTCGTCGACGTTCGGGTACGGGTACACATAATGCAGGCGGACCCAGGCGCCCAGGCTGCTCAGCGCTTCGCACAGCTCGAGCATGCGGGTCTTGACCGGGCGGCCGTTCCAGAAGTCGGTCTTGTACTTGACGTCGACGCCGTAGGCGCTGGTGTCCTGGGAAATCACCAGGATCTCCTTGACGCCCGCCTTGACCAGGCGCTCGGCCTCGCTCAACACTTCACCCACCGGGCGGCTGACCAGTTTGCCGCGCATCGACGGGATGATGCAGAAGCTGCAGCTGTGGTTGCAGCCTTCGGAAATCTTCAGATAGGCGTAGTGACGCGGGGTCAGCTTGACGCCTTGAGGCGGCACCAGGTCGATCAGCGGGTTGTGGTCCTGACGTGGCGGCACCACTTCGTGCACGGCGTTGACCACTTGCTCGTACTGCTGCGGGCCGGTAACCGACAATACGCTCGGGTGCACATCACGGATGCTGCCTTCCTCGACACCCATGCAACCGGTGACGATGACCTTGCCGTTTTCCTTGATCGCTTCGCCGATCACTTCCAGCGACTCGGCCTTGGCGCTGTCGATGAAGCCGCAGGTGTTGACCACCACCACGTCGGCGTCCTCGTAGGTGGGCACGACTTCATAACCTTCCATGCGCAGCTGGGTCAGAATGCGCTCGGAATCGACCAGGGCTTTTGGGCAACCCAGGCTTACGAAACCTACCTTAGGGGTGGCGGGAGTGGTGGACATGACTAACCTCGGTATTGAATACAGGTCGCCCGACCGGAAACGGGGGCGATCTTGACGGGCGCTTTTGGGCGCCTCTGATCAAAAAGTGCGCAATTCTAGCGAGCGCAAGGTCGCTTGACTAGCAGAAATACGACGAACGCTGCGCTATGCTTCGCGCCGTTGCGTCCGGGTATCTGCCATGCCCTGACGTGGGGGTGAATTCTATCGGCCGTGAGGGCCGTCTGCGGGAGTGGTCGATGGTTCAGGCAAGCAGTCATGCCGAAGGCGGGCACGAGGGGAAGCAGGGTGCGACGCGGTCGCTGGGCCTGCTCGTGGCGGCGGTCGGGGTGGTCTATGGCGATATTGGCACCAGCCCGCTGTATACGCTCAAAGAAGTCTTTACCGGTGGCTATGGCGTGCCGGTCAACCATGACGGTGTGCTGGGGATCCTGTCGCTGATCCTCTGGTCGCTGCTGTGGGTGGTGTCGTTCAAATACGTGATGTTCATCCTGCGTGCCGACAACCAGGGCGAGGGCGGCACCATGGCGCTTACCGCGCTGGCGCGGCGGGCCACGGCGGCCCATCCGCGGCTGCGTACGCTGATGGTCATCTGCGGGCTGATCGGCGCTTCGCTGTTCTATGGCGACAGCATGATCACCCCGGCGGTGTCGGTCCTGTCGGCGGTCGAGGGCATGGGCCTGGCTTTCGACGGCATCGATCACTGGGTGGTGCCCATTTCGCTGGTGGTGCTGGTAGCGCTGTTCCTGGTGCAAAAGCATGGCACCGACAAGATCGGCAAGCTGTTTGGCCCGATCATGGTGGCCTGGTTCGTGGTGCTGGGGGCCTTGGGGGTGCATGGCATCTCGCAAAGCCCTGAAGTGCTCAGGGCATTCAACCCCGGCTGGGCGGTGAACTTCTTCATTGTTCACCCCGGCATGGGCGTGGCCATTCTCGGTGCCGTGGTGCTGGCGCTGACCGGTGCCGAGGCGCTGTATGCCGACATGGGCCACTTCGGCCGCAAGCCGATTGCCCGCGCCTGGTTCGCCCTGGTGCTGCCGGCGCTGGTGCTCAACTACTTTGGCCAGGGTGCAATACTGCTGCAGAACCCTGAGGCGGCGCGCAACCCCTTCTACCTGCTGGCACCGTCCTGGGCGTTGCTGCCGCTGGTGGGGTTGGCGACCATGGCCACGGTGATCGCTTCGCAGGCCGTGATTTCCGGGGCTTTCTCCTTGACGCGCCAAGCTATCCAGCTGGGCTACATACCGCGCATGCAGATCCAGCACACGTCCAGCGATGAACAGGGGCAGATCTACATCGGTGCGGTGAACTGGACGTTGATGGTCGGTGTCGTGTTGCTGGTCATCGGTTTTGAATCGTCCGGCGCCCTGGCCGCGGCCTATGGAGTGGCGGTCACCGGCACCATGCTGATGACCACCATCTTGGTGTCGTCGGTGATGCTGCTGTTGTGGAAGTGGCCGCCGGTGCTGGCAGTGCCGATACTGCTGGGCTTTTTGTTCGTGGACGGGCTGTTCTTCGCCGCCAACGTGCCGAAGATCGTGCAGGGCGGGGCCTTCCCGGTGTTGGCGGGCGGCGTGTTGTACCTGTTGATGAGCACCTGGAAGCGCGGCAAGCAGATTCTTGTCGAGCGCATCGATGAAGGCGCGCTGCCGCTGCCGGTGTTCATCAGCAGCATCCGCATCCAGCCGCCGCACCGGGTTGAAGGGACGGCGGTGTTCCTGACGGCGCGCCCCGACGCCGTGCCCCATGCACTGCTGCACAACATGTTGCACAACCAGGTGCTGCACAGCCAGGTGGTGCTGCTGACGGTGGTCAGCGAGGACCAGCCACGGGTACCGGAGCAGGAGCGTTTCGAGGTGGAGGCCTATGGCGACGGGTTCTTCCGCGTGCTGTTGCACTTTGGCTTCATGGACGAGCCGGACGTGCCGGCGGCGTTGAAGCTGTGCCACCTGGAAGACCTGGATTTCAGCCCGATGCGCACGACGTACTTCCTTAGCCGCGAAACCGTCATTGCGTCGCGGCTGGAGGGCATGTCGCGCTGGCGCGGGAACCTGTTTGCGTTTTTGCTGAAGAACGCCAACGGCAATCTACGCTTCTTCAATCTACCGTTGAACCGGGTGATCGAGCTGGGGACCCAGGTCGAGATTTGAGCCAGGTCGGGCTGCAGGTATTGCGCAGCCCGTTCTGCCCTCATCGCCGGCAAGCCGGCTCCCACAGGTGCGGCGCTAGGCTTGGAGGCTACAGAGTTCGGGTGGGAGCCGGCTTGCCGGCGATTGGGCCGCATGGCGGCCCCTTTCTATCAGTTCTGCTCCGCCACGCTCGACTTGCCCTGGCGCGTCTCGATCTCGCCGATCAGGCGCTTGGCCAGCGCGGGGTAGTTCTCGTCGAAATGGTGCCCCCCCGGTAGCTTCAGTCGCTCACCAACGGCCGTCTTGTCGGTGCAGCCGCTTTCGTCGGTCTCTTCCACGCCGTAGACGCACACCACTTTGGACGCTGGCAGCTTGGCCATTTCTGGGCCGGTTGGCGCCTCCTGGCCTTCTTTGCCCAGCCAGCCCTCGACCTCGATCTCGAAGCTGCCGCTGCGGGCGAAGGCCAGCAGCATCACCGCGTCGATGCGTTGCTGGTCTTCGGCCGGCAGGCGGTTGTAGATGGCGGGCAGCACGTCGGCGCCAAATGAATAACCGGTCAATACAAAACGCTTGGTACCCCATTTCTGACGATAGTGCTGCATCAGTTCCGACAGGTCTGCGGCGCTTTGTTCCGGGGTCTTGTGTTGCCAGTAATAGCGCAAGGTGTCGATGCCGACCACCGGGTAGCCCAGCTTGGCCATTTCCCCGGCAACGTCCCGGTCCAGGTCGCGCCAGCCGCCATCTCCGGACAGGAACAGGGTGACGGTGTCGGTGGTTTGCCCAGCCGGCACCTCGACCACCGGGATGGCCAGGGCGTTGCCGTCATGCCCGACCAAGGCTTGGGTCAGCTGCGATTTGAGTACCTGGGGCAAGTGGATGTCGTAATCGCTGATGCTGGTTTCAGCGTTGGCCTGGTCGCGCACGAAGGCCGCGCTGGCGTCATCCGGGTTGTCGTTCCAGGCGACGTTCCAGTGGCCGTGGGCGGCCGACTTGGGCAGTGTGGCCTGGCAGCCGGGTTGCTCGAGGGTGAAGTCGACGGAAATGGCCCGCGCCTTGTCGTCAGTCTGTGCGGCCAACCAGCGCCAGGCTTGTGCCGCACCCGGGCCGATGCCGGCTACTAGGGTCGGTTTCTCGGCGAGCTGGGTCAGTGCCAGGTCCAGCGCTTGCTGCTGCTTGCTGCAGTCGCTAGGCGGCAGGATCACCTGCACCAGCTGGGCTTCCCCGGCCTGGCTCAGGTCCAGCAACTGCTTGTCGGTCAGGGCCTGGTCCTGGGGGACGCCGATGGCGACCCGGGCTTTGGCGTGCACGCCAGGGGTGACACGGGTGATGTGGGTGTCATTCAGGGTCAACTGCTCAAGGCGCGCCTCAGGGGCCGGGCGCGTCCACAACCAGAAGGCCGCGGCCCCGCCAAGGGCGGCCAGCAGCAGCGCAATCACCAGGTACAGCCAATAGCGTCGGATCATCAGCGTTTCACCAATCCAGTCAGGCCGCCAGCAATCAGGGCGGCAGTGTCGGCCAGTGCCACCAGCGGGTCGAGCCCTGCTGGCACAGCCATGTAACGGGGTTCCCAGTCCGGTTGGAACTTGTCCTTGAAGCGTCGAAGCCCCTGGAAGTTGTAGAGCTGTTCGCCGCGGCGGAACACCATTGAGCCCAGGCGTTGGGTCAACGGCGCGCCACGCCGTGGCTGCAGCCCGGAAAGCGGGACCATGCCCAGGCTGAAACGGCCGTAGTCATGGCTTTTGTAGTGCAGGATCAGGCCGATCATCATGAATTCCATGGTCAGCTTCGGTGCTTCTGGATGTGCGCGCATCAGGTCGAGGCTGGCCAGCTCGTTGCTGTGGGTTTCCAGCAGGTTGGCAAATGCAACGGGCCGGCCCTGGAAGCGAATCAGGGCAATCCGGAAATGCTGCAGGTACTCGGGGCTGAAGCGCCCGAGCGAGAAGCCTTTCTCGCGCACGTTCTTGCCGCTGAGCCAGGCATCGGAGATTTCCTTGAGCTCTGCCAGTGGGGCGTGACCGGGCTCATGGATCTCCAGGCTAAGGCCGTCACGGCCGCCACGGTTCCAGGTGTAGCGCAGGTCCTTCATCTCCTTGCCCTTGGCGTCGAGGTCGAAACGGCGCAGGTCGACCCGGGCTTCCTCGCCCAGCTTGAGGGCGGTCAGGCCAATGTCCATATAGAAGGGCAGGTTCTCTGCGCGTACCTGATAGAACACCGGTCGGGCGTGGTGCAGGTCGCACAGGTCACGGAACTGCCAGATCATCTCGGCGCGCTCTTGGGCGGGGCCGATCGGGTCATACAGGGCCACCAGGCTGCGACCGCGACGGGCATACATCAGGAAGGCGTTGTCGCGTGGGTGGAACAGCAAGGCCTTGTCCCCCGTCAGCGCCAGGCCGCCATCGGGCTGGTCGGACGCCAGCAGAATACGATTGGCGCGTTGCAGCTCTTCGTCATCGGGCAGGTGGATGACCGGCGGTGCGGTGCGCAGCAGCCAGGTCAGGGCCACGGCCACCAGCAGCACGGCGCTGCCCATGGCTGCTCGCAGGCCGCGCGGGGCATCGGCATCCAGGGTGAACTGCCACCACAGCTGGTGGCTGTAGGGCACATCCTGGTAGGCAAACAGCAGCAACCACACCGAAGCACCCACCACACAGGCGCTGGCCACCAGGAACACCGGCGAGAAGGGCAGCTCCAGCAAGCGGCTGGGGCGGTAGAAGGAGCGGCGGAACAGGGCAAGCAGGGCAGCCGTGAACGTGAGCAGGCACGCTTCTTCCCAGTCAAAGCCCTTGAGCAGCGACAGCAAGGCACCGACCAGCAGCAATGTGGTGGTCAGCAGCCAGGCCGCCGATAGGCGCCGGCGCAGCCCTTGGGCCAACAGCAGGCAGAGCACGCCGATCAGGCTGGCGCCGAAGTGCGATGCATCGATCAGGCGATGGGGCACCAGAAAACCCATGTGCTCCAGGCGCGTGTCGATCTCCGGCGTGGCACCGGAGAACAGCAGCACGACGCCGGACAGGAACACCAGGATCGACAGCACCGGCGCGGCCAGCCCTGAAGCTACCTTGATCGCCTGTTGCGCGAACAGCAGGCGCCGTGCCTCGTTGGCCAACAACAGCACGCAGGCCAGCAGCAGCGGCAATACCACGTAGATCAGGCGATACAGCAACAAGGCTGCGGCCAGTGGCGCGGCGCCCAACTGGTCGGCAAAGGCTGCCAGCAAGATCGCCTCGAACACCCCGACACCGCCGGGTACATGGCTGAGCACGCCAGCGGCCAAGGCCAGCAGGTACACCAGGATGAACGCGCCAAAGGGCGGTGCTTCGGGCAGCAGCAGGTACAGCACGGTGGCTGCGGCGGCCACGTCCAAGGCAGTGATCAGCAATTGCAGCGCAGCCAGGCGGGCACCCGGCAGGCGCAGCGTGCGGCGGCCCAGTTGCACCAACAGGTTATCGGTCACGGGTTGTTCGGCCAGGCGCCTGCGATAGAGCCCGATCACCAACACTGCAAACAGCACCAGTACAGCAGCAGCGATACCCGCCAACAGGCCCGGCGAAAGGCCCAGCGCCGTAGAGGCGGCGGGCAGATCGCTCAAGGTCGCCAAGGCAGCCAGGGGCGGCAACGCACACCCCAGCGACAGGCTGGCAAAAACGGTCATCCGCGCAACTTCGGCAGCCCCAAGGCCCTGGCGCGCATACAGGCGGTAACGTACCGAACCACCCGACAGCATCGACAGGCCGATGGCGTTACCGATGGCGAAGGCGCTGAAGCCCCCCAGGACCAGGCTGCGCGCGGGCAGTTTCACGCCGGCATAGCGGCTGGCCGACCATTCGTACCCCAGCAGGATCACGAACCCGACGACTGTCGCCAGCAACGCACCGAGCAACGACTGCGTCGGCACGCTGAGCATGGCATCGTGCAGCGCATAGATGTCCAGCTCGCTCAGCAGGTGGCGGCAGGCAACCAGCGCCATGGCGAATAGTACCAGCGTCACCGCCAGGCCAATGGGCTGACGATAGCGGCTCAAGCGCTCGATCATGGGCAGGCGCTGCGCAGCAGTCGGTAGCGCCGATGCGAGGGGCACCGGAGGTTCAGGGTTGTGGGAAGTCATCGATTGGTACCCCGAGCCGGCAGCGCGAGGTAGGGGAGAGGTGCGGCCAAGTGAAAGTCCCTTAGGAAAACGTATCCAATAGTACTCCGTGCACAGGCGCTTTCAGCGTTCTGGCCGGGTTAAAGATAGTTCATCCTGAGAGGGGGTTCTCAAGCCTGGGGGGCAGGCGAGTGGCAGCTTGGTGCCGTGGCGGTGGAAAACGTGGGGCCATAAAACAACAAACCCCGCGCTGCTGTTACACAGGCGGGGTTTGTTCTGACGAATATGGTTGCGGGAGCCGGATTTGAACCGACGACCTTCGGGTTATGAGCCCGACGAGCTACCAGACTGCTCCATCCCGCGTCAGAGGTGCGCATTCTACAGCTTGTTGAATCTGTGTAAAGCGTTAATTGTTGATTTCTCAACCTTTTTTCTTCTGCATCATTTTCGATGCAAATAAAAAGGCCACTGCGTTAACAGTGGCCTTCTCTTTGTTTGGTTGCGGGAGCCGGATTTGAACCGACGACCTTCGGGTTATGAGCCCGACGAGCTACCAGACTGCTCCATCCCGCGTCTGTGGGGCGGATTCTACAGTTTATTGACGGTGTGTCAAGCGTTAGCTCTTGATTTATCGTCAATTTTCCACAATGACTTTTTCGAGACCAAAGAAAAAGGCCACTGCGTTAACAGTGGCCTTTTCTCGAATCTGGTTGCGGGAGCCGGATTTGAACCGACGACCTTCGGGTTATGAGCCCGACGAGCTACCAGGCTGCTCCATCCCGCGCCTGTGAGATCGAATTCTACGGATTTCCCGCCCTATGTCAAGCAATATTCCAAGAAAACCCTTTTTCGTTCAAACCCTTAGCGTTTGAGCAAGGCGCGCGGGGCAGGCGCGGCGGGCCTTGCAGGCCAATTGTCGAGGCATGCGCCGTGCTGGCTGTTGCGCCAGAGGGGCCATGCGATACTATCTGTATGAATCTACAGTACTGACGGTCATCCATGTCCTTGCGCAAGATCATCCATGTCGACTGCGATTGCTTCTACGCCGCGATCGAGATGCGTGACGACCCGCGCCTGGCCGGTCGGCCCATGGCGGTCGGCGGGTCGGCCGACCATCGCGGGGTCATCGCCACCTGCAACTATGAAGCCCGTGCCTATGGCGTGCGCTCGGCCATGTCCTCGCGCCATGCGCTCAAGCTGTGCCCTGACTTGTTGATCGTCAAACCCCGTTTTGAAGCCTATCGCGAGGCATCGCGTGAGATTCACGCCATTTTTCGCGATTACACCGAGCTGATCGAGCCCTTGTCGCTGGATGAAGCTTACCTGGATGTCAGCGACAGCCAGTGGTACGCCGGTAGCGCGACACGGATTGCCGAGGACATTCGCCGGCGCGTCGCCCGTACCTTGCATATAACGGTGTCGGTGGGTGTCGCCCCCAACAAGTTCCTGGCCAAGATCGCCAGTGACTGGCGTAAGCCCAATGGCCTGTTCGTCATCACCCCGGGGGAGGTCGAGGCGTTTGTCGCGGCCTTGCCCGTCGCCCGGTTACATGGGGTGGGCAAGGTCACGGCGGACAAGCTGGCGCGGTTGGGTATCGATACCTGCCTGGACCTGCGCGCGTGGTCCCGCCTGGCCCTGGTGCGTGAGTTCGGCAGTTTTGGTGAGCGGCTTTGGGGGCTGGCGAGGGGTATTGATGAGCGTGCTGTGCACAATGACAGCCGCAGGCAATCGGTCAGCGTGGAAAATACCTACGATACCGATCTGCCGGACCTGGCCAGTTGCCTGGAGCGTCTTCCTGCGTTGCTCGACAGCCTTAATGAACGCATTGCCCGCATGGACAGCAGCTATCGGCCAGACAAGCCTTTCGTCAAGGTCAAGTTCCATGACTTCAGCCAGACGACCATGGAGCAGGCGGGGGCAGGCAGGGACCTGGAGAGTTACCGGCAATTAATGAAGCAGGCCTTCGCGCGGGGTGACAAGCCGGTGCGCTTGCTGGGGGTTGGGGTGAGGTTGCGGGATTTGCGCGGTGGGCATGAGCAACTGGAGCTGTTCCCACCTAAATGAACAAGGGCCGCTAAGCGGCCCCTTTCATTTATTGCACCCCTGGGTCAGCTACCAGCCGCCCGGTGGCCTTGGTCAGGGATTGCAGGAATTCCTGCTGCAGTTCCGGATCGTTGCGCGTCAGCTCGATCAGGCTCTGCTCCATTTCACTGGCTTCCTCTTCCAGGCCCAGTTCGGACAGGCGTTTGACCCGGTGCACCCACTGGCTGACATCATCGTCTTCCAGGTCGTCAAAGATCAGCTCATGCGCTTCAAGCAGCTTGTTGCGCAGGGTGGCGCTGACCAGCAGGCTGGCGTCACCGCGCACCGCATTGTCCTCATCGACCACCTGCAGGTGCAGGGTGCCGATGTGGTTGAGGTTCTGCTCGGAGAACGGGCTGTCGAGCAGGTTCAGGCGCAGCACGCCGTTTCTGTCGGTGGTCAGCTCGTGGGTGAGTTTGCCGGCCTTGACTTCGACCAGGCGCTCGCTCCAGGGCAGGCTGGTGGACTCCTCGCGCTGGTCCTTCTGCACTTCGCTGATCCCGGCAAGGTTCTGCTGGGCGCGACCGTTGGACTGCACGTTCATGAACGGGTTAAGCCCCGCCACGCCGTAGCTGAGCCAGTCGTGGGTCACGCTTTCAGGCAGGTTGCCCAAGGCGAACACGTTGACCACGTTGGCACCCACGCCCGCCACTACAGCCACCGCACCCAGTGGGATCTCGTAGATCTCCCGCCAGGGCTGGTAAGGCGTGTAGCGGTCGTAGCGCCGGGTTACTTCGAACTCGGTGACTTCGAAGCGCTTCAGCTCATGCACGCGCACACGTCGTTGCGGCAGCTCCATCACCTTCGGCTCGCCGACATCGATCTGCAGACTGTGTTCGAGCAATTTTCGCTCGACGCGCTCCTCGTGCTCGCTGCGCTGGGACATCTGGTTGGCGCAGCCGCTGATGAGCAGGGCGCCGCACAGTGCGGCGCCCCCCAGGGGAAAGGTACTTCGCTTGGACATGATCACTCGTGCATTGATTATCAGCGGCGAACGCGGGCCTGCAGGAACGACAGCACTTCATTGAGTGGCAGCGCTTGAGCATCCTGTTCGGTGCGGTGCTTGTATTCCAGGTTGCCTTCGGCCAGGCCGCGGTCGCTGACGACGATGCGGTGCGGGATGCCGATCAGCTCCATGTCGGCAAACTTGATGCCTGGGCTGGTCTTCTTGTCGCGGTCATCCAACAGCACTTCGAAGCCGGCGGCGGTCAGTTCGGCGTACAGCTTGTCGGTCGCTTCGCGAACCACGTCGGTTTCATAGCGCAGCGGCACCAGGGCGATCTGGAAAGGCGCCAGGGCGTCGTTCCAGATGATGCCTTTGTCGTCGTAGCTCTGTTCGATGGCGGCGGCGACCACGCGGGACACGCCAATGCCATAGCAACCCATGGACAACACGACAGGCTTGCCGTTCTCGCCCAGTACCTGGCACTTGAGTGCCTCGCTGTACTTGGTGCCGAGCTGGAAGATGTGGCCCACTTCAATGCCGCGCTTGATCACCAGGGTGCCCTGGCCGTCTGGGCTTGGGTCGCCTTCGACGACGTTGCGCAGGTCGGCGACTTGCGGAACCGGCAAGTCGCGCTCCCAGTTGACGCCGAAGTAGTGCTTGTCATCGATGTTGGCGCCGATGCCGAAGTCGCTCATCAGGGCAACCGAACGGTCGATGATGCACTCCAGTGGCAGGTTCAGCGGGCCGAGCGAGCCTGCACCGGCGCCGATGGCGTCGCGCAGTTCAGCTTCGGTCGCCATGACCAGCGGGTCGGCAACCTGTTCCAGCTTGGTGGCCTTGATTTCGTTGAGCTCGTGGTCGCCACGGACGATCAGGGCGATCAGCTTGCCTTCTTCGGCGCCGCGCACGATCAGGGTCTTGACGGTCTTCTCGATCGGCAGGCCGAAGTTTTCGACCAACTGGGCGATGGTCTTGGCGTCCGGCGTGTCGACCAGGCGCAGCTCCTCGGAAGGGGCAGGGCGCACGGTTTCACGCGGGATGGCCTCGGCCTTCTCGATGTTGGCAGCGTAATCGGAGCTGTCGCTGAAGATCACATCGTCTTCACCGGATTCGGCCAGCACGTGGAACTCGTGCGAGTAGCTGCCACCGATGGAGCCGGTGTCGGCTTGCACAGGGCGGAAGTCCAGGCCCAGGCGGGAAAAGATGTTGCTGTACGCCTGGTGCATGCGGTCGTAGGTTTCCTGCAGGGAAGCCTGGTCGGCATGGAAGGAGTAGGCGTCCTTCATGATGAACTCGCGGCCGCGCATCAGGCCGAAGCGTGGGCGGATCTCATCACGGAATTTGGTCTGGATCTGGTACATGTTGAGTGGCAGCTGTTTATAGCTGGACAGCTCGTTACGGGCCAGGTCGGTAATGACTTCTTCGTGGGTCGGGCCGACGCAGAAGTCGCGGTTGTGGCGGTCTTTCAGGCGCAGCAGCTCTGGGCCGTACTGCTCCCAACGGCCGGATTCCTGCCACAGTTCGGCGGGCTGGATGCTGGGCATCAGCACTTCCAGGGCGCCGGCGGCGTTCATTTCCTCGCGTACAACGGCTTCGACCTTGCGCATCACTCGCAAGCCCATCGGCAGCCAGGTGTACAGGCCAGAGGCCAGTTTGCGGATCATGCCGGCGCGCAGCATGAGCTGGTGGCTGATGACCACTGCGTCGGCAGGGGTTTCTTTCTGGGTGGCGAGCAAATATTGACTGGTGCGCATGGTGGGCCGTGTCGATTGCCTAAGACGTTGAAATGACCCCGCATTGTACGGGGGCGAAACGAAGGCGTACAGGATGCCCCAGGGCGTGACACTTGTCAGCCAAGAAAAAGCCCGGCGTGATCGCCGGGCTTTTTCAAGTGCGGGGCACTGCAAGCCAGGCTTACAGGATGCTCAGCGGGTACTCGACGATCAGACGCAGTTCGTCGATCGAGCTCGAACCGTAGTACACACCGTCGCTGGAGCGGTAGGTGGCCTGGCGGACACGGAAGCTCAGATCTTTCGCTGGGCCGCTCTGCATGACGTACTTGACGTCTACGTCGCGTTCCCATTCCTTACCGTCGTCGGTGGTGCGGGTGGTTGCACCGGTACCGCGTGCGTAACGGGTCATGAAGGTCAGGCCTGGTACGCCGAACTCGGCGAAGTTCAGGTCGTAGCGAGCCTGCCAGGATTTCTCGTCTTCGGCGTTGAAGTCGGAACGGGCGATGGAGTTGGCCAGGAACACGGTGCCGCCGCCGTCCACGCCGTAGGCGTAGTCACCGTCGCCGCTGACTTTCTGGTAGGCCAGGGTGAAGGTGTGGGCGCCGATGTTGTAGGCAGCCGACAGGCTGGCTGCGATGTTGTCGAGCTCGTTGGTGCCGTCGGACTTGGTGACGAATGCACCGGTACGGTTGGCGCCGATCGACTTGGTGTCATAGATGTTGAAGTCGAACACCAGGCCTTGCTTGTCGCTGATCGGCAGCGCCCAGTTGATGTTGCCGTACCACTTACGGAAGTGATCTTCGATGTGCGAGTAGTAAACGCTGGTGCTGAGGCTATCAGTGAACGCGTAGGTACCGCCGAAGATGTTGGCTTCGGTCAGGTTCAGGCTGTCATGGTAGGTCTGAGCCTGGGCGTTCATGGCGGTGAAGTGACCGGCGTTCAGGGTCAGGCCATTGATCTCGTTGCTGGTGATCAAGCCGCCTTCGGCAACTTCCGGCAGCAAGCGGCTGTCGTCAGTGGCGAATACTGGCATGGCGGTGAACTGGTCACCGAACTTCAGCACGGTATTGGAGATGCGCATTTTTACAGCGCCGCCGCCTTCGGAGTAATCATCCTGCGAACGGCCGTCGGAGCCTTGTGGGAACAGGCCGGTGCCGGCGCGACCTTTGCCGCTGTCCAGTTTCAGGCCGAGCATGCCGATGGCGTCGACGCCGAAGCCTACGGTGCCTTGGGTGAAGCCCGATTCGTAAGTGCCGAGGAAACCAAGGCCGGTTTCTTCCACGCGGCTTTGACTGCCGGCTGGGTTGTTGCGGAAGTCACGGCTGAAGTACAGCATGCGAGTTTTAACGTTCAGCTGGCTGTCTTCGATGAAACCCTTGGACTCGTCTTGTGCAGAGGCGAAAGCCAATTGCGAGGTCCCTGCCGAAACGGCCAGGGCGATCATGCTCCACTTCATCACGCGCATCGTGATTTGCTCCTTTGGTTTTTTAGGAAGAGTACCGCTGCGCCCAAGTCTTTTAGTTATATGGGGCAGCTCTTTCTTGTTATGTCGGCGGAAATGTATAACACGCTGACTGTTGTTGGCGATATGGGCATATCCAAGGTTTCGGGAACTTTATGGCCATGTCGCTTTCAGGTATTTCCATGTCGCAAATCACGTCCCGGATTCCCGGGTCGTACAACGCCAGCGCTGTTCCTGTCACCGTAACGAATCTGTAACTACAGGTTCCGGTTAGGGAAACTCCCTGGTGTATCCAAAGCGGCTGTTGTTATTTGTTGCGTACATCGCTTGATGCAGATGTCGTGCCGACTTGGCGGGAGAGGAATGCAACAAGCGTGCTCAAAATTACCACCGGTTCATGAAATTTTCACAAATGGGGCTGCCGAAGGTCGGAAAGTACCGTAAATACGGGGCGGGGCTTGTCTGATGGTGTGCCACAACACGGGCGGTTTTCAAATTCAAAACCTGCCATAAAAGTCAATGTGTTACCGGCAACTGTTCATGCGGAGTCATTCGTGTGGGTAAAAGCGTAGTGGTGTGCTCGTTTGCGGCCTCATTTTGGTGCGAAAAGTAGCGGTGTGTTACCGCGACTGTGCAGGCAGCAGGTATTCATGAACTTAAAGTGTGCAGTGCCGGGCTGCTGTTGCATGCCGGCGTGCGCGAAGCAAGGTATCCTTGCGCAATGTTCCCGTGTCTCGCGGGCCCGTTATCGAGTATTGGAGGTTGGTAGTGGTTGAGATGGATTCGCGTTTGCAGCAAGACACATTTGTACTTGGAGACTTCCCGTTGTGCCGTGTATTGCTCAGCAAAGACGCCAATTACCCCTGGTTCATCCTGGTGCCTCGTCGCCCTGGGGTGAGCGAATTGTTCGACTTGAGCCAGGAAGACCAGGTGCAGTTGTGGAAAGAAACCACGTACTTGGCTGAGGCGCTGAAGGGCGAATTCAAGGCTGACAAGATGAACGTTGCCACCCTGGGTAACGTTGTCAGCCAGATGCACATGCACGTCATTGTCCGTCACACGCATGACGCCGCTTGGCCAGCGCCGGTATGGGGCAAAGTGCCCGCCGTCGAGTATGCGCCGGGGCAAGTCGACGCCATTGGTCAGCGCCTGCGCGCGCTGCTCAACGATGACTACCAGCAGGTGGCCTGAAGTGTCCTCTGAATCGCGAATCATCGAGCTGGAAACCCGCCAGGCCTTCCAGGACGACACGCTTCAGGCGCTCAATGATGTAGTGGTCGAGCAAGGGCGTGTGATCGAGCGCCTGCAACTGCAGATGGCCGAGCTGCTCAAGCGTTACGAAGAAATGGTGGGGCAATACGGCAGCGAAGGTGAAGAGGCGCCGCCCCCTCATTATTGAGTTGAGGCAGCCCTGGCCTTGCACCAGGGCTGCACACGGTCAGCGACGGGTTACCGCGACCACATCTTCGGCCTGCAGGCCTTTGTCACGGTGCATGACCGAAAACTCGACGCGTTGGCCTTCGACCAGAATGCGGTGGCCTTCGCCGCGGATGGCGCGGAAGTGCACAAAGATGTCATCGCCCGAATCGCGGGAAATGAAGCCAAAGCCTTTGGACGTGTTGAACCACTTGACGGTGCCCGTATCGCGGTTGCCGGCCTCCAAGGGGGCGCTTTGGCTGGTGCGGGCTTTTCGGTTGGCTCGGGCGAAGCCCGCAGCCAGGTGCAGCGCCACGGCCAATGCCGCGCAGACCAGGGCGGCCAGGTTGCCCATCTCGGGGCGAGCCAGCAGCGTCAGGGTCTGCAATACCACGGCCACCACCAGCAAGGCGCAAGCCAGGTGCTGCAATTGTTGCCGGGCGCCTCGGTAATACAGCGGCACGACCGGGGCCAATACCAGGTTAAGCAGGCCGAGCAGTGCCAGGTAGACCGCGTCGGGTTGCTGCAGGAAGGGTGTTGCGTCGGTTTTCAGGCTGGGTATGAGCGATAGCAGCAAAGCCGCTACGCCCGTCACCAGATGGACGATCTTGAACATGGGTTGGCTCACAGTTGACAAGCTGATCACAGGAAGAGCTGGCGACACGGTGCGCATGAGGTGTAAAGCGCGAACACGTGATGGGCCAGCCTATGCACCCGGCAATAACAGTCCGCACGGGTGGCACCCTGCCTATTTAACAGCAAAGGCGCAGGCTACTCAAACCGCAGGCCGCCACAGCCGATGTGTTGCGCCATGTCACAGGCGGGTTGCGCCAAGTGTTGATACAGTTGGAAGGGCCTGCTTGATCATCAAGCCTTATGGAAAGGGGAACTTCATGGCAATTGATATCGGTATCAGTGAGGAAGATCGCAAGTCCATCGTCGATGGGCTGTCCCGCCTGTTGTCGGATACCTACGTGCTGTATCTGAAAACCCATAACTTTCACTGGAACGTCACCGGTCCGTCGTTCCGTACCCTGCACCTGATGTTCGAAGAGCAATACAACGAGCTGGCGCTGGCGGTGGACTCGATTGCCGAGCGGATCCGTGCCTTGGGCTTCCCGGCACCGGGGTCCTATGCTTTTTATGCGCGGCATTCTTCGATCAAGGAAGAGGAGGGCGTGCCGGCCGCGGAGGAGATGATACGTCAGCTGGTGCAGGGCCAGGAGGCGGTCGTGCGCACCGCGCGCAGCATCTTCCCGGTGGTGGACAAGGTCAGCGATGAACCGACCGCCGACCTGTTGACTCAGCGTATGCAGGTGCACGAGAAGACCGCCTGGATGCTGCGCGTCTTGCTGGACGGCCAATAGTCGCCGCGTAGCGTCAGAAGCGTCTGAAAAGCCCGGCTGCCGGCAGTGCAGCCGGGCTTTTTGCGTTTCTGCGGGAAGGTTTTGCCGCTGCTTCGAAGGCGCAGGCTGGCGCTTCATGGTTGCTCTAGGGCCCCGGGTACAGGGGCAATGGCAGTCGCGATGGAGTGGCCGGATGATAGGCATGATGCAACAAGACAAGCGAGGCGGTGGTCAGGGGCGTTGGCCGGGCAAGCAATGCGTTGACCCCTTCAAGGCCGACTTCGACATGCTACAGATCAGGCCGGTGTCGCGCTCGGTCCGGTTCAACGGGTTTTCCACCTGCCTGCGCCTGGAAGCGGTCTACTGGGGGATCCTGGAGCGTATCGCCGAGGCCAACCGCTGCTCGGTCAGCGCGGTGTTGTCCTACGTGGACCGCGAGGTGCATCTGCGCCAGGGCGGGGTGCGCAACTTCAGTGGCCTGATTCGCGTTATCTGCGTCGCCTGGTTGCTTGATCCGCCGAGTGCACGCTGATCGCCAGGCGGGCTGCGCAGTGCTTGCTAACCATATATAATCCCGCTTTTTGCTGCCCCAGCAGCCAGTGTTATGGTTGACGAGAGACACCCATGCCCCTTTATGACTATCAATGTGCGTCCTGCGAGCACCGCATGGAAGTGCTGCAGAAGATCAGCGCTGCGCCGCTGACCGATTGCCCGGCCTGTCAGGCGCCGGCACTGAAGAAGCTGCTGTCGGTACCCGGCTTTCGTCTGAGCGGCACCGGCTGGTACGAAACCGACTTCAAGACCGGGGCCAAAAAGAACCTTGCAGGCGGCGACAAAGCCGACTGAGTTGAATGCTGTGACCGGGTCTTGCAGTATTAGCCCTCTGGGCGGCCAAGGCCTCCACCGAATACACGAATCACGAGAAGCGAAACCACCATCATGATGCGCAGCCATTATTGCGGCCAACTGAACGAGAGCCTGGACGGCCAGGAAGTCACCCTTTGCGGCTGGGTCCATCGTCGCCGCGACCACGGCGGGGTGATCTTCCTCGACATCCGTGACCGCGAGGGCATGGCCCAGGTCGTATTCGACCCCGATCGCGCCGAAACCTTCGCCGCCGCCGACCGTGTGCGCAGCGAATACGTCGTGCAGATCACCGGCAAGGTACGCCGCCGTCCGGAAGGCGCGGTCAACCCGAACATGGCTTCCGGTGGCATCGAAGTCCTGGGCTACGAGCTGCAAGTGCTCAACGAGGCTGAAACGCCGCCGTTCCCGCTCAACGAATACTCCGACGTTGGCGAGGAAACCCGCCTGCGCTACCGCTTCATCGACCTGCGTCGCCCGGAAATGGCCGACAAGCTGCGCCTGCGTTCGCGTATCACCAGCAGCATCCGTCGCTTCCTCGACGAGAACGGCTTCCTCGACGTCGAGACGCCGATCCTCACCCGTGCCACGCCAGAAGGCGCGCGCGACTACCTGGTACCGAGCCGTACCCACGCAGGCAGCTTCTTCGCCCTGCCGCAGTCGCCTCAGCTGTTCAAGCAGCTGCTGATGGTGGCCGGTTTCGACCGCTACTACCAGATCGCCAAGTGCTTCCGTGACGAAGACCTGCGTGCTGACCGCCAGCCGGAATTCACCCAGATCGACATCGAGACCAGCTTCCTCGATGAGTCCGAGATCATGGGCCTCACCGAGAGCATGATCCGCAAGCTGTTCAAGGAAGTCCTGGACCTGGAGTTCGGTGAATTCCCGCACATGACCTTCGAAGAAGCCATGCGCCGTTACGGTTCCGACAAGCCAGACCTGCGTAACCCGCTGGAGCTGGTCGACGTTGCCGATCAGCTCAAGGATGTCGACTTCAAGGTATTCGCCGGCCCGGCCAGCGATCCGAAGTGCCGCGTTACCGCCCTGCGCGTGCCAGGCGCCGCCAGCATGCCGCGCAGCAAGATCGACGAGTACACCAAGTTCGTCGGCATCTACGGTGCCAAAGGCCTGGCGTACATCAAGGTCAACGAGCGCGCCAAAGGTGTTGAAGGCCTGCAGTCGCCGATCGTCAAGAACATCCCTGAGGCTAACCTGAACGTGATCCTCGATCGCGTTGGCGCGGTCGATGGCGACATCGTCTTCTTCGGTGCCGACAAGTTCAAGATCGTCAGCGAGGCCCTGGGCGCACTGCGCATCAAGGTCGGCAACGACTTCAACCTGCACACCTGCGAGTGGGCACCGATGTGGGTCGTCGACTTCCCGATGTTCGAAGAGAACGAAGACGGCAGCTTTACCGCGCTGCACCACCCGTTCACCGCGCCGAAGTGCTCGCCAGAAGAGCTCGAGGCCAACCCGGCCACAGCCCTGTCCCGTGCCTACGACATGGTCCTGAACGGTACTGAGCTGGGTGGCGGTTCGATCCGTATCCACCGCAAAGAGATGCAACAGGCGGTGTTCCGTCTGCTGGGTATCGAAGCGGCGGAACAGGAAGAGAAGTTTGGCTTCCTGCTCGACGCCCTGAAGTTCGGTGCACCGCCTCACGGTGGCCTGGCCTTCGGCCTGGACCGCCTGGTCATGCTGATGACCGGCGCCCAGTCGATCCGTGAAGTGATCGCCTTCCCGAAAACCCAGAGCGCTGCCTGCGTCATGACCCAAGCCCCAGGCATGGTCGACGCCAAGGCCTTGCGCGAGCTGCACATCCGCCTGCGCGAACAGACCAAGGTCGAGTAAGCGGGCCCCCGGCGCATCCAGATGGATGCGCCTTTGCGTTACGGCGCAGGTATTTTTGTCGTTGCGCCCCGTCAGGGGCGCAACTGTTTGTGTTTCAAAGAATTTGGAGTCGTTATGGCTGGTCATTCCAAGTGGGCGAACATCAAGCACCGCAAAGAGCGCCAGGATGCCAAGAGAGGCAAGATCTTCACCAAGTGGATTCGCGAGCTGACCGTTGCCGCCAAGCAAGGCGGTGGTGACCCGGCGTCCAACCCGCGTCTGCGCCTGGCCCTGGACAAGGCGCTCGGCGCCAACATGAGCCGCGATATCATCGACCGTGCCGTGGCCCGTGGTGCTGGCACCAACGAAAGCGACAACGTCGAAGAGCTCAGCTACGAGGGTTACGGCCCAGGTGGCGTGGCGATCATGGTCGAGGCCATGACCGACAACCGCAACCGTACCGCGGCTGCCGTGCGTCATGCCTTCACCAAGTGTGGCGGCAACCTCGGTACCGACGGTTCGGTGGCTTACCTGTTCGAGCGCAAGGGCCAGATCAGCTTCGCGCCGGGCGTTGATGAAGACGCCTTGATGGAAGCCGCGATGGAGGCCGATGCCGACGACGTCGTCGCCAATGACGATGGTTCGTTCGACGTCTTCACCTCGTTCAACAGCTTCTATGCCGTGCGTAATGCCCTGGAAGAGGCTGGCTTCAAGGCCGATGACGCCGAAATCGTCATGCAGCCGACCACCAGTGCCGAACTGGATCAGGAAGGTGCGGAGAAGGTGATCAAGCTGATCGACATGCTTGAAGACCTGGATGATGTGCAGAACGTCTATTCCAATGCGCAGATTTCCGACGAGATCATGGAAAAACTCGGCTAAGGTTTTCCTTTGGCCTTTGCGGCCATTCGCGGGCAAGCCCGCTCCCACAGCTACCGCACGGTTCCTGTGGGAGCGGGCTTGCCCGCGAATGGCCACTACTGATTGCAACAACATTGCAGGCGTTATGACTCTGATTCTTGGTATCGACCCCGGCTCGCGCATCACCGGGTATGGCGTTGTGCGCCAGACTGCCCGTGGTTGCGAGTACGTGGCGTCGGGTTGTATCCGCACGGGCAGTGGTGAGTTGCACGAACGTCTGCAGATTGTCTTTCGCGGTGTCAGTGAGATCATCAAGCTGCACGAGCCGGTGACCATGGGCATCGAACGGGTGTTCATGGCCCGCAACCCCGACTCGGCGCTCAAGCTCGGCCAGGCCCGCGGTGCGGCAATCGTCGCCGCCGCCGAGGCCGGCCTGGAAATCGCCGAATACAGTGCCACCCAGGTCAAGCAGGCCGTGGCGGGTACGGGTGGGGCCAACAAGGAGCAAGTGATGATGATGGTCATGCACCTGCTCAAACTCACGAAGAAGCCGCAGATCGACGCCTCCGACGCCCTGGCCATCGCCCTGTGCCATGCCCACACCCGCTCCAGCCTGGTACCGCACGGCCTGGCCACGGCACGGCGTCGCGGCGGGCGCTTGCGTCTGTAGTCGCTTCATGCGGTGATACACATTTTGTTCAGGTGAAGCGTTCACCTGAGGCATTTGCTGATAGGGTTGAGCGGTCTTTGATCGGCTCCCCAAGAGGAAGGACCGGAACGTGATTGGACGTTTGCGCGGCACCCTGGCGGAAAAGCAACCGCCACACCTGATTATCGACGTCAATGGCGTGGGCTATGAGCTGGAAGTGCCCATGACCACCCTGTATCGCCTGCCCAAGGTCGGCGAAACGGTTACCGTGCATACCCACCTGGTGGTGCGCGAAGACGCGCACCTGCTCTACGGGTTCCACGAAAAGCGCGAGCGCGAACTGTTCCGCGAGCTCATTCGCCTCAATGGCGTTGGGCCGAAGCTGGCGCTGGCCTTGATGTCGGGCCTGGAAGCCGACGAGCTGGTGCGCTGCGTGCAGGCCCAGGACACCTCGGCCCTGGTGCGCGTACCCGGTGTCGGCAAGAAGACCGCCGAGCGTTTGCTGGTCGAACTCAAGGACCGCTTCAAGGCCTGGGAAACTTCACCGGCCATGTTCACCCTGGTGTCGGACGGGCCGGTGCCGGTCAGCAGTGCCTCCACGGCCGAGGCCGATGCCGTCAGTGCACTGGTTTCCCTGGGCTACAAGCCGCAGGAAGCCAGCAAGGCAGTGTCCGCCATCAAGGACAAGGCAGGCCTGAGCAGTGAAGAGCTGATCCGCGCCAGCCTTAAAGGGATGATTACCAAGTGATCGAAGCCGACCGTCTGATCGCCGCCAGTGGGCGTGACCGCGAAGAGGTCCAGGACCGCGCGATCCGCCCCCTGCGCCTGGACGAATACATCGGGCAGCCGGTGGTGCGTGAGCAAATGTCGCTGTTCATTCAGGCGGCCCGCGGTCGCAGCGAATCACTCGACCATACCTTGATCTTTGGCCCGCCCGGCTTGGGTAAGACCACCTTGGCCAACATCATCGCTCACGAGATGGGCGTTTCGGTCAAGAGCACCTCGGGGCCGATCCTCGAGCGCCCGGGTGACCTGGCGGCGATGCTGACCAACCTCGAACCCCATGATGTGCTGTTCATCGACGAAATTCACCGGCTTTCACCGGTGGTCGAAGAAGTGCTCTACCCCGCGATGGAAGACTTCCAGCTCGACATCATGATCGGCGAAGGGCCCGCAGCCCGCTCGATCAAGCTCGACTTGCCGCCGTTCACCTTGGTGGGTGCCACCACCCGCGCCGGCATGCTGACCAACCCTTTGCGTGACCGCTTCGGCATCGTCCAGCGCCTGGAGTTTTACAGCGACAAGGACCTGGCAACCATCGTCAGCCGCTCCGCTGGCATTCTGGGCCTGGTCATCGAAGACCAGGGCGCCTTCGAGATTGCCCGCCGTGCCCGTGGCACGCCGCGTATCGCCAACCGCCTGCTGCGCCGTGTGCGCGACTATGCCGAAGTGCGCGGCAAGGGCCAGATCACCAAGGCTGTGGCCGACCTGGCGCTGAACCTGCTGGACGTCGACGAGCGTGGTTTCGACCATTCCGACCGCCGCCTGCTGTTGACCATGATCGAGAAGTTCGACGGTGGCCCGGTGGGGGTAGACAACCTCGCCGCCGCCATCAGTGAAGAGCGTCATACCATCGAAGACGTGCTTGAACCCTACCTGATCCAGCAGGGTTACATCATGCGTACGCCGCGCGGCCGTGTGGTCACCCGGCATGCCTACCTGCACTTTGGCCTGAATGTTCCTGGGCGTTTGGGGGAGGGTGGTGATTTTTCCGAGCCAGGCGATGAATGACAGATCAAAACCGGCTTTTTGTGGTCCTACCGCTGGCATGCCCTCGGCGCGCTGGCAATAAGACATTAATGAGAAAAAACAGTTGCCGCAGCGGATTGGCAAGCTGAGGAGTAAGCACTAGAGTATGCGCGCGCAAAATCAGCTCGAACCGTTCGCCCACCGTTGTCGCGTCTACTACGAAGACACCGATGCGGGCGGCGTGGTGTATTACGTCAACTACCTGAAATTCATGGAGCGCGCGCGTACCGAGCGGCTGCGGCACCTGGGCTTTTCCCAGTTGCAGTTGGCCGGGGAGAACCTGCTGTTCGTGGTCCATTCCAGCGAGGCGCGCTACCACGCGCCGGCGCGGTTGGACGATGAACTGCGGGTGACCGCGCAAGTACTTGAACTCAATCGTGCCAGCCTGCGCTTCGTGCAGCAGGTCTGGCGGGAAAAGGATGAAACGCTGCTCTGCGAGGGGCAGTTCCTGGTGGCCGCCGTGCGCGCCGACACTTTCAAACCCCGAGCCATACCCCCCAAGCTGCGCGACGCCTTTATGGCGGACGGCTCGGGTACTCAATCGAATGCAGGAGAATAAGCGTGGAAGCTAACGTCGTCGACCATACCTCCATGTGGAGTCTGGTCAGCAATGCCAGCGTGGTAGTACAGCTGGTAATGCTGATCCTTGTGGCCGCCTCGGTCACCTCATGGATCATGATCTTCCAGCGCAGCACCATGCTGCGCGCCGGTCGTCGAGCGCTGGATGCCTTCGAGGAGCGTTTCTGGTCGGGTATCGACCTGTCCAAGCTGTACCGTCAGGCCGGCAGCAACCCAGACCCGGATTCGGGTGTGGAGCAGGTCTTCCGTGCAGGCTTCAAAGAGTTCTCGCGCCTGCGTCAGCAGCCGGGTGTAGACCCGGATGCGGTCATGGAAGGCGTTGGCCGAGCCATGCGCGTGGCCATCTCGCGTGAGGAAGAAAAGCTCGAGCAGAGCCTGCCGTTCCTCGCCACTGTCGGTTCGACCAGCCCATACATCGGCCTGTTCGGTACCGTATGGGGCATCATGAACTCCTTCCGCGGCCTGGCCAGCGCCCAGCAAGCCACCCTGGCCACGGTTGCCCCCGGTATTGCCGAAGCGTTGATCGCCACGGCGATCGGCCTGTTCGCAGCAATCCCAGCCGTTATCGCGTACAACCGTTTCGCCGCGCGCAGCGAAGTGCTGATCGGTCGTTACTACACCTTCGCCGACGAGTTCCAGGCGATCCTGCACCGCAAAGTGCACACCAGCGAAGAGTAATCAGGTAGAAGCCCATGGCCCGAGTTCGCCACAAACGCAAGCCGGTCGCCGAGATGAACGTGGTGCCCTACATCGACGTGATGCTGGTGCTGCTGGTCATCTTCATGGTGACGGCCCCAATGCTCAACCAGGGCGTGAAGGTCGACCTGCCCAAGGTTTCCAGTGAAGCCTTGCCGCAGGACAACAACGTCCAGATCCTCACCATTTCCATCAAGGCCGACAAGACCTACTACTGGAACCTCGGCAGCGAAGTCGATACCGACAAGCAGATGGACAAGGCCATGACCTTGCCCGACATGACCAACGCAGTGACCAAGATCATTGCCGCCGGCCGTGACCAGGGCAAGCAGACACAGGTCTTCATTCGTGGCGACAAGGCTGTCGACTACGGCGCGGTCATGGGTGCCATGGGCGGGTTGCAGAAGGCCGGTGTCGGTAACGTTGGCCTGATTACCGAGGCGCCCTGATGCAACAGCGAGAGCCATCCGCCTCGGAAAGCTACTTCTGGCCCAGTGTCTGGGCCATCGGTCTGCACGTGCTGGTGTTCGGCATGCTGTTCGTCAGTTTTGCCATGACGCCTGAACTGCCGCCTTCCAAGCCGATCGTCCAGGCTACCCTGTATCAGCTGAAGTCCAAGAGCCAGGCGACTACCCAGACCAATCAGAAGATTGCCGGGGAAGCGAAGAAAACCGCCTCGCGCCAGACCGAAGTCGAGCAGTTGGAACAGAAGAAGGTCGAGCAAGAGGCCGTGAAGGCCGCGGAACAAAAGAAAGCCGACGCCGCTCAAAAGGCCGAAGAGGCTCGCGAAGCCGCCGAGGCCAAGAAGGCTGAAGCCGCTGAAGCCAAGAAGGCTGAGGAGGCTGCCAAGGCCACCGAGGCCAAGAAAGCCGCCGAAGCCAAGAAAGCCGAGGAGGCGAAGAAGGCCGCCGAGAAACAGCAGGCCGACATCGCCAAGAAGAAGGCTGAGGAAGAGGCCAAGAAGAAAGCCGACGAGGAGGCCAAGAAAGAGGCCGCCGAAGAAGCGAAAAAGCAAGCCGCCGAGGACGCCAAGAAAAAGGCAGCCGAAGAGGCCAAGAAGAAAGCAGCCGAGGACGCCAAGAAGAAAGCGGCGGCCGAGGACGCGAAGAAGAAGGCAGCTGAAGAGGCCAAGAAAAAGGCCGCTGCAGACGCCCAGAAGAAAAAGGCACAGGAAGCGGCCCGCAAGTCGGCGGAAGACAAGAAAGCCCAGGCCCTGGCCGAGCTGTTGTCCGACACCACAGAGCGGCAGCAGGCACTGGCTGACGAGCAAGGCGACCAGGTGGCCGGCAGTTTCGACGACCTGATCCGTTTGCGAGCGGCCGAAGGCTGGGCGCGTCCGCCTTCCGCGCGTAAGGGCATGACGGTGGTCCTGCAGATCAACATGTTGCCAGATGGCACCATCACCAATGCCAGCGTTCTGCGCTCCAGTGGCGACGGTCCGTTCGACAGTTCGGCGGTGGCAGCAGTGAAGAACATCGGTCGTCTGACCGAAATGCAGGGTATGAAGCCGAGCGATTTCAATCAGTATCGTTCGTTCAAGATGACATTTACACCTGAGGATCTAGCGTTGTGATTAAACGTCTGAGAGGACTGCTGGTCATGCTCTGCTGCGTAGCAGGCATGGCGGTGGCAGATGAAAAGAACATCCTGGTCACCAGTGGCAGCGACCGGGCCACTCCCATCGCGGTAGTGCCGTTCGGTCTGCAGGGCGGCAGCGTGCTGCCCGAAGACATGGCCGAGATCATCGGCAACGACCTGCGCAACTCCGGCTACTACTCGCCGATTCCGCGTCAGAACATGATCAGCCAGCCTTCCCAGGCCAGCGAAGTCATCTTCCGTGACTGGAAAGCGTTGGGCGCGCAGTACGTCATGGTCGGCAGCATCGTGCCGTCCGGCGGTCGCCTGCAGGTGCAGTACGCCCTGTTCAACGTCGCCACCGAGCAGCAAGTGCTGACCGGTAGCGTGGCGGGCAGCGTCGACCAGTTGCGTGACATGTCGCACTACATCGCCGACCAGTCGTTCGAAAAGCTCACCGGCATCAAGGGTGCGTTCTCGACCCGTATGCTGTACGTGACGGCCGAGCGTTTCTCTACCAACAACACCCGTTACACCCTGCAGCGCTCGGACTACGACGGTGCCCGGGCAGTGACCCTGCTGCAATCGCGCGAGCCGATCCTGTCGCCACGCTTTGCACCGGATGGCAAGCGCATTGCCTATGTGTCGTTCGAGCAGAAGCGCCCGCGCATCTTCGTTCAGCACATCGACACCGGTCGCCGTGAGCAGGTCACCAACTTCGAAGGCCTCAACGGCGCGCCCGCCTGGTCGCCGGATGGTTCGCGCCTGGCGTTCGTGCTGTCCAAAGATGGCAACCCGGACATCTACGTGATGAACGTGGCGTCGCGTCAGATCAGCCGTGTCACTGCCGGCCCAGGTATCAATACCGAGCCGTTCTGGGGCAAAGATGGCAACACCCTGTACTTCACCTCCGACCGTGGCGGCAAGCCGCAGATCTACAAGCAGTCGGTCAGTGGTGGTGGTGCTGAGCGCGTAACTTTCGTGGGTAACTACAACGCCAACCCGAAACTTTCGGCGGACGAAAAGACGCTGGTGATGATTCACCGTCAGCAAGGCTTCACCAACTTCAAAGTGGCGGCACAGGACTTGCAACGCGGAAGTGTAAAGATTCTCTCGGAAACAAGTCTTGATGAGTCTCCCACTGTTGCGCCAAACGGCACCATGCTAATCTACGCCACCCGCCAGCAGGGCCGGGGAGTCTTGATGCTCGTGTCGCTTAATGGCCGCGTGAGGCTCCCACTTCCTACCGCTCAAGGCGAAGTCAGAGAACCGTCCTGGTCCCCTTTCCTGAACTGATTGCGGCGTAATACGTTTTGCTTAACACACTGGGGTTTCATTAGGAGTTTCACGATGGAAATGCTGAAGTTTGGTAAATTCGCTGCGCTGGCTCTGGCCATGGCTGTAGCTGTAGGTTGCTCCTCGAAAGGCGGTGACAACGCTGGTGAAGGCGCTGTTGACCCGAACGCTGGCTACGGTGCCAACACTGGCGCTGTTGACGGCTCCCTGAGCGAAGAAGCCGCCCTGCGCGCAATCACCACCTTCTACTTCGAATACGACAGCTCGGACCTGAAGCCAGAAGCCATGCGCGCTCTGGACGTTCACGCCAAGGACCTGAAGTCCAACGGCAACCGCGTTGTTCTGGAAGGCAACACCGACGAGCGCGGTACCCGCGAGTACAACATGGCTCTGGGTGAGCGTCGTGCCAAGGCCGTTCAGCGTTACCTGGTTCTGCAGGGCGTTTCCCCTGCTCAGCTGGAACTGGTCTCCTACGGTGAAGAGCGTCCGGTTGCCACTGGCAACGACGAGCAATCCTGGGCTCAGAACCGTCGCGTAGAACTGCGTAAGTAAGTTCCTATGCGAATGTGCCGCCGTGTTGTAACCGTCCTCGCACTCAGCCTGCCGCTCGCGGCCTGGGCTGAGGTCCCTGTAGTAGATGACAACGCGGGTGGGTATCCACCTGCGGGTTATGGCACGAGCGGCGCCTATGCCGGGGCAGGGGCTTCGACCCCTGCCTCAGCACAGGGCCAGCTGTTCATGCAGCTGCAACAGATGCAGGATCAGCTTTCCCGCCAGCAAGGCATCATCGAAGAGCTGCAAAACGATGTGTCGCGCATGAAGCAGGAAAACCTGGAGCGATACCAGGATCTGGACCGTCGCATCAACAGTGGTGCCGCGCCTGCCGCGACCCCTGACAATTCCGCTACCGGTGGCGCATCCAATGCCGCCGCCGGTGCAGCAGCAGGCGCCGCTGGCGCTGCTGCACAACAACCGGCCGCCAGCAGCGAGCCCGGTGATCCGGCGAAAGAAAAGCTCTACTACGATGCTGCTTTCGATCTGATCAAGCAGAAGGACTTCGACAAGGCCAGCCAGGCGTTCAACGCCTTCCTGCGCAAGTACCCCAACAGCCAGTACGCCGGCAACGCCCAGTACTGGCTGGGTGAGGTGAACCTGGCCAAGGGCGACCTGCCGGGTGCCAGCCAGGCCTTCGCTCAGGTGAGCCAGAAGTACCCCAAGCACAGCAAGGTGCCTGATTCGCTGTACAAGCTGGCCGACGTCGAGCGCCGCATGGGCCACACCGACAAGGTCAAAGGCATTCTGCAACAGGTCATCACCCAGTACCCCGGCACCTCTGCCGCACAGCTGGCGCAGCGCGACCTGCAGAAGCTCTAAGCAGCACCTTTCAAAAGAAACCCGCGCGAGTCGCGGGTTTTTTCGTTAGAATCAGTGCCCTTTTTCCTAAACACGCTGCTGCGGATAACGCCATGTCGAGTCCGCGACAGTGCCTGACGGAGGCGGACAGCCTGTTTAGCTGTCACGCCCGTGGCGATCATGCAAGACACATTACGCATCACCGAAGTCTTTTACTCGTTGCAGGGTGAAACACGAACGGCTGGGCTGCCCACGGTATTCGTGCGCCTGACCGGTTGCCCCCTGCGCTGTCAGTACTGCGACAGTGCCTACGCCTTCACTGGCGGCACTATTCGCACCCTCGATTCGATCATGGAACAAGTGGCCGGCTTCAAGCCGCGCTACGTCTGTGTCACCGGTGGCGAACCGCTGGCCCAGCCCAATGCCTTGCCTTTGCTCCAGCAGCTGTGCGATGCCGGCTACGAGGTCTCGCTCGAGACCAGTGGCGCCCTGGATATTTCCGGCACCGACACCCGCGTCAGCCGTGTGGTCGACCTGAAGACCCCAGGCTCCGAGGAGTCGCACCGCAATCGCTATGAGAACATCGAGCACCTGACCCGCAACGACCAGGTCAAGTTCGTGATCTGCTCCCGTGAGGATTATGACTGGGCCGTGTCCAAGCTGATCCAGTACAACCTGGCCGAGCGTGCCGGCGAGGTGTTGTTCTCGCCCAGCCACCACCAGGTGAGCGCAAGTGACCTGGCCGACTGGATCGTTGCCGACAACCTGCCCGTACGTTTCCAGTTGCAGCTGCACAAGTTGCTGTGGAACGACGAACCCGGACGTTGATTGAGGAGTTGCAGTACATGACTGATAAACGCGCGGTAATCTTGCTGTCCGGTGGCCTGGACTCGGCCACGGTGGTGGCCATGGCCAAAGCCGAAGGCTACAGCTGCTACACCATGAGTTTCGACTATGGCCAGCGTCATCGGGCCGAGCTCGATGCTGCCGCCCGTGTGGCGCGTGACCTGGGTGTGGTCGAGCACAAGGTCATTGGCCTGAGCCTGGACGGTATCGGTGGCTCGGCCCTGACCGACAGCAGCATCGACGTGCCGGAAACCCCAGGTGAAGGCATCCCGGTCACCTACGTACCGGCGCGCAACACCGTTTTCCTGTCCTTGGCCCTGGGCTGGGCGGAAGTGCTCGAAGCGCGTGACATCTTCATCGGCGTCAATGCCGTGGATTACTCCGGTTACCCGGACTGCCGCCCCGAATTCGTCGAAGCCTTCGAGCGCATGGCCAACCTGGCGACCAAGGCGGGTGTCGAAGGGCAGGGCTTTCGCATCCAGGCACCGTTGCAGAACATGAGCAAGGCGCAGATCGTTCAGGCGGGCATCGCCCGGGGTGTGGATTACAGCCTGACGGTTTCCTGCTACCAAGCCGACGATCAAGGCCGTGCTTGCGGCAAATGCGACAGCTGCCGCCTGCGTGCTGATGGCTTCAAGGCTGCCGGGGTGACCGACCCAACGCGTTATTTTTGATTTTTTTTATGGCGAGGTGTTGATTTCCCGTTAGAAATCAGTATTATACGCGCCATCCAACGGGTCGTTAGCTCAGTTGGTAGAGCAGTTGGCTTTTAACCAATTGGTCGTAGGTTCGAATCCTACACGACCCACCATATGCAGTAAGTCAAAGCCCGCTACCGGCAACGGTAGCGGGCTTTGTCGTTTCTGGCGCGAACTGCCGGTTACTCAGCCCACTCCGGATCCCCGGTAAACACCACGGTCAACCAACGGTCCGGCCCTTCGCCGCCCACGGCATCGCCGATCTCGTTGCGCAGCGCATCCCACTCATCGATGGTTTTCGCGCCCATGCCGGTAGGCACGATGAAGTACAGCTCGATCTCCCGCGAGCGCCCTACCTTGGCCACATAGGCGCGGTACGACTGCAGCCCGTGGCGCGCAACGAAGGCCTTGGCGACTTCGTCGACATGCAGTTTGAGGTCCCCTGGCGTCACCAGGAATATCTCTGAAAACGCCTGGCGTACCACCGACAGCGGCAGTGGAATAATCACCAGGCAGACCAGTGCCAGCACCGCCGGGTCGATGTACGGGGACATCCATTCCCACTGCGTGCCCTGTACCGCATAGCCAAAGCAGAAAGCGATCAGCAACGCGGCGGTGATGCTTGCCGACATCACCCAACCCTTGACGTCCATGCGTACGAAGTCCGACCCCAGCTTGCGATTGGCTCGGGCTTCGACGACTGCGATGGTCACGCAGGCGATCACGGTCAGTACCGCGTAGACCATGGCGATGCCGAACTCCAGGTGCCGCCCGCCTTGCAGCACGCTGCTGACGGCGTTGATCAGCGCATAGATGGCCACGCCGCTGAGCAGGATGCCATTGAGCGCTAGCACCATGGGTTCCAGGTGCCAGAAGCCCATGGTGAAGCGCTCACGCAGCTTGCGTGACATCTGCAGGCTGGTGGCGTGAGAGGTGATCAGCTTGACCACCACCAGCGACAGGCCGCTCATGCTGGCGTCGACCAGCGAGTAAACGCCGTCGAAGATGATCGAGAACGAGCCCGAGGCCAAGCCGAAGGCAATGCCGATGGTGGCGATGAATAGGGTAACGGCGATCGAGGTGCGTAGCAGGCCTTGTTCGCTGGTGATGTCGAAGAACGGGGTTTTGTTTGTTGCTTGCATGGGTAAAGCTCTTTCAAAAGGTGGGTTGCCTGTGCTGGCCCTTTCGCGGGCAAGCCCGCGAAGAGGCCGGTACCGGCTAAACGCGAAACTGCTCCATCAAGGCTTGCTGCTGATTGGCCAGCCGGTTCAGCGCCTGGCTGATCCGCGCCGATTCATCGGCCTGGCCAGCCAGCGATTCTGTCACATCACGAATACCTGCCACGTTACGGTTCACTTCCTCGGCCACCGCACTTTGCTCCTCGGCTGCCGACGCGATTTGCAGGTTCATGTCGCTGATCACCGCCACCGCCTCGCCGATACGCTGCAGGGCCGGCAGCGCCTGTTCCATGCGCGTTGCGCTGGCCTGGGCCTGGCGCTGGCCCTCGTGCATGGCGCCCACCACATCCAGGGTACCTTGCTGCAGGCCCTCGATGACCTGGCGGATTTCCTCGACCGACACCTGAGTACGCTGGGCCAGGCTGCGCACTTCATCGGCGACCACGGCGAAGCCACGGCCAGCCTCGCCGGCGCGGGCCGCTTCGATGGCGGCATTGAGCGCCAGCAGGTTGGTCTGCTCGGCAATCGCGCGGATCACCTCCAACACCGAGCCGATCTGATCGCTGCGGCTTTCCAAGGTGCGCGCCTCGTCCATCGCGGTGTTCATGTCGGCTGCCAGGCGGTCGATGGCCTGGCGTGTGCTGGCAATCAGTTGCAGGCCTTCGCGGCTTGCCTGGTCGGCGCCACGTGCCGCCTGGGCGGCTTGGGAGGCGTTGTGGGCTACATCCAGCGCGGTGGCGCTCATTTCGTTGGCCGCGGTGGCGACCTGCTCGATTTCCCGGTGCTGTTGCTGCATGCCGCTACTGGTCTGGCTGGCGATGGCGGCGGACTGGTCGGCAGTGCCACGGGCTTCCTGCAGCGAGCCTTTGACCTGGGCGATCACCGGCTGGAGTTTGTCGAGAAAGCGGTTGAACCAGCCGGTCAGTTGGCCCAGTTCGTCCTCGCGGGCATAGTCCAGGCGGCGCGTGAGGTCACCTTCGCCGCTGGCGATGTCTTTCAGGCGCCCGGCGACGACAAGGATTGGCCGCGTCACGCCGCGTGCGGTCAGCCAGACCAGTGCCAGGCCCAGTACAGCGGCGCCAAGGCCGATCAGCAGGCTGGTGAGGTTGGCGGTTTGGTTGTGCGCATCCAGGCGTTGGTTGAGCGCCATGGCCGGTGCTTGCAGCACGCTTTCAGGCAACTCCAGCAACACTTGCCAGGGCGCTGCGTCGGGGATGGGGCTGAACGGGTGAGCAACGCGCAGCAAGCCGTTCGGTACCGCCGCGTCCAGCGCCTTGCCGAGCTGGCTGCTGTCGCGGCTGTGGCCCGCCAGCAGGCCGGCCGGGCTGACGATGCTGACCTGGCCCTGGCCGTCGAACAGCTCCTGGCGGCCGTTCAGGCTCAACTGCTGCAGGTTGTCCAGGCCTATGTCCAGGCCGACCACACCGACGACCTTGCCGTTTTCCAGCAGGGGCAGGGCAATGCTGGTCATCAGCACCTGGCGGCCGTTGACCTCGTCGAGGTACGGCTCGAGCATGCAAGTCCGCGCGGTTTCTTGCGGGCAGGTCAACCAGCGGTTCTGCGGGCTGCCGCTGGTGCTGGTGCGGGTGTCGGCGAGCATCGCCTCAGGCATGGCTTCTTGCTCCAGGGTGCCTGGGCGTGGCTGCGACCAGTACAGCGAGAAGCGCCCGCTGTCGTTGCTGCCCACGGCCTCCTGCGCGACGAACTGGCGGTCCTGGTGGTCCAGCGCGTCCGGCTGGAACACCAGGTACAGGCCGATCACGTCCGGGTTGCTGGCCAGGCTGGCGCGCGCCTCGCGGGTCAGCTCGCCACGCAAGTCGTTGCCGCCGCGGGCCTTCAGCACCTGTACCAGGCGTCGGAAGCCATTACCGTGCTGATAGGCATCCATGAAGTAGCGCTGGATACGCAGCGCCTGGGTTTCGGCGTGCGCCTGCAGGCGCAGGCGCGCGCTGTGGTCGAGCATTTCCGAGTTGGCCTGGCTGACCAATGCCGCGCTGCGCCGGGCCTGGGTCAGCGAGGTGGTGACCAGCAGTGCGACGATGGCCAGCAGGCACAAGCCGGCAAGCAGGGTGATCTTCCACTGGATGGAGAGGCGACGCAGCGACATGAGGGCTTTCCTTTTCGATCAAGGACAACGCCCGCGGTCAGGCGCGGGCGTTGTCGGCAGCGTGGGTCATTCAGCAATGCAGTTCGGTGGCGCAACCCTGAAGGCCTTGGTCAGCCAGGCCAGGTAGATCACCCCGAGCAGTGCCCAAAGCCCGCCGAACATCAAGGAGTGCTCGTTCAGGTCCAGCCACAGCGAAACGATGATGCAGAAGCCGATGGTCGGCAGTACCAGGTACTTCAGCTTGTTGGCCAAGCCTTTGCGGTTGCCTTCGCGCAGGTAGCAGTGGTTGATCACCGACAGGTTGACGAAGCTGAACGCGACCAGGGCGCCAAAGTTGATGATCGACGTGGCGGTGACCAGGTCGAAGAAAATCGCCGACAGCGAAATCAGCCCGACCACGGCGATGTTCATCACCGGCGTCTTGTAGCGTGAATGCAGGCGGGCAAAGATGCTGGCCGGGATTACATTGTCGCGGCCCATCACGTACAGCAGGCGCGAGACGCTGGTCTGCGAGGCCAGGCCCGAGGCGATGGTATTGATCACGGTGCAGGCGATGAACACGGACTGGAACAGCTTGCCGCCCACGTACAGGGCGATCTCCGGCAGGGCGGCTTCCTGGTCATGGAAGCGCGCCATGGTCGGGAAGTAGGCCTGGATGAAGTACGACACCAGGATGAACACCATCCCGCCGATCAGCGCGGTCAGGAAGATGGCCCGTGGGATGGTCTTGCCCGGGTCGCGGGTTTCTTCCGACAGGCACGTCACTGCGTCGAAGCCCAGGAACGAGAAGCACAGGATGGTGGCACCAGCGGCCAAGGCGCTGAGGTGGGTCTGGTTGTCGGCGAACGGCAGCAGGCTCCAGGTGGTGCCCAGCCCTTCGCCGTGGCCCAGGCCACGCACGCAGAGGTAGATGAACACCGCAATGATCGCGACCTGCACCGCCACGAACAATAGGTTGAAGTGGGCCACCAGGTTGATGCTGCGCATGTTGATCAGGCTGATCAGGCTGACGAACCCGGCCACCCAGACCCACGCCGGCACTTCTGGGAACATGGCCGACAGGTAGAGCTTGGCCAGCAAGGCATTGACCATGGGCAGCAGCAGGTAGTCCAGCAGCGATGACCAGCCCACCAGGAAGCCCACGTGCGGGTTGATGGCGCGCTGGGTGTAGGTATAGGCCGAGCCCGATTGTGGGAAGCGTCGTACCAGGGTGCCGTAGCTCACCGCCGTGAACAGGATACCGGCCAGCGCCAGGATGTAGGCGCTGGGCACGTGCCCGGCGGTGATGCCGGAAACAATGCCGAAGGTGTCGAACACGGTCATCGGCGTCAGGTAGGCCAGGCCGATGATCACCACGTGCCAGAGGCGCAGGGATTTGCGGAATTGGTCGCCGCCGGAAGCGCTGTGGTCAGGCTGCATGCTGGCATGGCTCCTGCGGCTGGACGTGAACGGCGGGCACAGTGAGTTGCGCATGCGGCAAGGGCGAGCGGGTGGGCTCCATGTTGTTCACCTTTATTGTTCGGAGCAGAGGGAGGCGCGTGCGAGGCGCCGGTTGTTCTTTGTGGGGTGGGCGCGGTGCAAGTGGTGAAAATAAAAAACGATGGGTAGGTTGGTGTCAAGTTAAACATGACAAGATGTTGCCAAACTGAAATATTTATCGATTTCAATGGGGTTTTGTTCAGTTTATGCGCGTTTTTTTGCTCTTTTGATCGATTTAGATGTTCGTAAAAATGAACAAATAGGATGTTGCCTATGGGCCTATCAGACGGATCCTAAACGCGGGATTTCTCGGTTTCGGCCACCACCTGGCCGTGGCTGCGGTGATATTCTTCAGGCCTTGCGTGGCACCTTGGCCACGTGTAAGCCCTTATGGACAGCATTCGGTTCTATTCATGAAGAAATCAGTAGGCATCCTTACCGGCCTGGCCATTGCCATTGCCGTCGCAACCACCGCTGGCGCCTGGTACACCGGCGAGCGCTTGCCTGCGGAGCTGGAATATTCCGTCAACCGCAGCAACGCCGAACTGAAAAAAGCCCTGGTGGGCGTCGGTGGCAGCCTGACCGTCGAACTGGTCTCGCTGGATCGGCACTTCTTCAGCAGTACCGCCCAGTACCGGCTCAAGGCCAAGGACATCAACCTGGGCGACGACGAAGTGGTCAGTTTCGATGTAGGCATGACCGACCAGATCGAGCACGGCCCATTCCCGTGGTCGCGGGTCAAGGCACTGAAGCTGATGCCCGTGCTGGCTGTCAGCAACAGCACCCTGCAGAAGGACGATTTCACCGCCCCCTGGTTCGCGGCAGCGGGCGAACAGGCGCCGGTCAGCGCGCAGACTAGCCTAGGCTACGGCGGCAACGTCGACAGTACGGTCCTGCTGGCCCCGCTCAAGGTCAACGAAACCGACGGCAACAGCCTCGCGTTCTCGGGCATGCAGTTGCAGCTCAGCGGCGACCGCGAAGGCAAGGCGACGAAATTCCAGGGCAGCGCCGAGCGCTTCGAAATGAAGTGGGTGCACGATGATCAGCCGCCTGCCACCTTCGAGCTGAAGGGCTTGAAGGTCGACGGCGACCTGGCCGCCACCCAGCATGATGCGATCTATGTCGGCAAGGTCGACCTGTCGCTGGCGGAAACCAAGGTGACCTTGGGGCCCAAGCAGCAGGTGCTGTCGATCAAAGGCTTTGAGCAGAAAGCCCAGCAAGCCCTCGACGGCCCGGACACCGTCGGTGGGCGCGCGGATTACACGCTGGCGGATATCACCTGGGACGGCCGCGCCGTCGGCAATGCGCAGATGGCCGTGAGCATCAAGTCGGTCAATGCACCGGCGCTGCAAGCGCTGTCGCACTGGTACCAGGCGCACTTGCCGGAGTTCGAGGCTGCGGCCGCAGCGGGCCAGGCAGTGCCACAGATCCAGATGGACGAAGCCGAGAAGGCCAAGTTCCAGGCTGACCTGCAGCAGCTGCTGGCCTCCAAGCCCAAGCTCGCGGTAGAAAACCTGTCGTTCAAGACCGCCAACGGCGAGAGCCGCTTCAACCTGGCAATGGACTTCGCCAGCCCGGCCTCCTTCGACCTGCCGCCCGACCAGCTGAGCAAACAACTGATCACCGAGGTCAAGACGTCGCTGTCGCTGTCCAAGCCGATGATCGGTGACCTGGCAACCTTGCAGGCGCTTTTGGACGGGCAGACCGATGCCCAGGCCATCGCCATGCAGTCGAGCCAGGCAGGTGAAATGGTTGGCATGATGGCGCTGCAGAGCGGCATGGCCACGGTGCAGGGCAACGACGTGGTGACCCGCCTGCACTATGCCGATGGCATGGTCGACTTCAATGGCCAGAAGATGACCGTAGAGGAGTTCGCCATGCTGATGTCCATGCGTCTTGCCGCCTTGCAGCCGCAAGGTTGATTCGCTAAGCCTGCCCCGGCCCGTTCGCCGGGGCAGGCTGCATAAAAACCCCTTTTGAATTCCCTCGATTGTCTGTAGCCTTCGGCGTCCGATAATAATCCGCGCCCGCAGAGGGCCGTGATGGCCTGAGCGCCGTCCGGCGCCCTTAGCCGATCTGCCAGGGCCGGGTGATACACTCGATTTGATGCGCGCACGCGCTTGCAGGTCCAGCGATCATGACCCAGATTTCCGAACGCCTGTTGGTTCAGGCCCACCTCGACGCCAAACAGCTCAACCCGCTGACAGCCGAGCAGGAGGCCGAATACCGTGCGGCCATCGCTGCCGAGCTCAAGGCCCAGAACGCCGTGCTGGTCGCCCATTACTACTGCGACCCGGTGATCCAGGCGCTGGCCGAAGAAACCGGCGGCTGCGTATCCGACTCGCTGGAAATGGCCCGCTTCGGCAAGAACCACCCCGCCGAAACCGTGGTCGTCGCCGGCGTGCGCTTCATGGGTGAGACGGCAAAAATTCTCACCCCCGAAAAACGCGTGCTGATGCCCACCCTGGAAGCCACCTGCTCCCTCGACCTGGGTTGCCCGGTCGAAGCGTTTTCGGCGTTCTGCGACCAGCACCCGGAACGCACCGTGGTGGTGTATGCCAATACCTCGGCGGCCGTGAAGGCCCGGGCCGATTGGGTGGTGACCTCGAGCTGCGCACTGGAGATCGTCGAAAGCCTGATGGACAACGGCGAGACCATCATCTGGGGCCCGGACCAGCACCTGGGCCGTTACATCCAGAAGCAGACCGGTGCCGACATGCTGCTGTGGGACGGTGCGTGCATCGTCCACGAAGAATTCAAGTCGCGTCAGTTGGCCGACATGAAGGCGCTTTACCCGGATGCCGCAATTCTGGTCCACCCCGAATCGCCAGAATCGGTGATCGACCTGGCTGACGCGGTTGGCTCCACCAGCCAGTTGATCAAAGCCGCGCAGACCCTGCCGAACAAGACCTTCATCGTCGCGACCGACCGCGGCATCTTCTACAAGATGCAGCAGCTGTGCCCGGACAAGGAATTCGTCGAGGCCCCGACTGCCGGTAACGGTGCTGCGTGCCGCAGCTGCGCGCACTGCCCGTGGATGGCGATGAACACGCTGGAGCGGGTGTTGGAATGCTTGCGCACGGGCAGCAACGAGATTTTTGTTGACCCGGCGTTGGTGCCCAAGGCGATCAAACCGCTTAACCGCATGCTGGATTTCACCCAGGCGGCGCGCTTGAAGCTTTCGGGTAACGCCTGAAAATGCTGGGGCCGCTCTGCGGCCCATTCGCAGCACAACACTGCCCCTACAGGGGAATGCGATCTCCTGTAGGAGCAGCCTTGTGCTGCGAATGGAGCGCAAAGCGCTCCCGAAAAACTCAGCGCCCCATCATCTCCCTGACCATCCGCTGCTGCTCCATGACCTCGCGCTGGCGCTGATCGATCTGTGACGCCAGCGGGAAGTTGCTCCCCGCACGACGCTTGGCGTAATCCAGCTGCTGGATAGCCTGGTCGAAGTCACCGACCAAGGTGAAGTACTCGGCACGCGCCCGGTGCAAGCCGATGGTATTACCCGACAACCCCCGCACTTCGGCAACGTCGTACCACACATCCGGATCGTCCGGCCGGCTCTTGAGCAGGTCGTTCAGTACTTTTTCCGCTTCAGCTGGCTTGTTCTGCTTCACCAGCAGGTCGGCCCGCACCTGTTTCAGCGGGTAGTTGCCCGGGTACAGCCCCTGCATGCGCTCGGCACGCTGCTGGGCGTCAGCGAGGCGGTTGTTGGTGATGTCCAGGTCGATCTGCGCGAGGTTATAGGTAATGTCGTTGGGCGCTTTGGCCAGCAACGGCTTGAGCAGTTCGCGGGCTTCGTTGAGCTGGCCGCCCTTGATCTGCGCCAGGGCCAGGCCATAGCGTGCGGCGTCCAGCTTGGGGTCTTCATCCAGCTGGGCGCGGAAGCGCTTGGCGGCAAGGCCTGGGGTGCCTTCGTAGGTGAGGGCCACGCGGGCGCGGATCAACTGGTAGCGCTGGGTGTCTTCGATGCCGCCCTTGGGCGCCTGTTCGGCGCGGTTGCGGGTGTCGGCAACGCGCGACTCGGTAACCGGGTGAGTCAGCAGGAATTCTGGCGGCTTGGCATCGTAGCGGTACTGACGCGCCAGGCGCTCGAACATGCTCGGCATGTTGCGCGGGTCGTAGCCGGCCTTTTCCAGGTTCTGGATACCGACGCGGTCGGCTTCCTGCTCGTTCTGCCGCGAAAAGCGCCGCTGCTCTTGGATCGCCGCCGCCTGGGTGCCGGCAATCATGCCGATGCCAGCGTCGCCAGCGCCCCCGGCCGCCAGCACGATGCCAGCCAGCAGCGCTGCCATCATGGGCAGTTGCATGCGTTGCTGGGCTTCGACGCCACGGGCAAAGTGGCGCTGCGACAAGTGCGCCAGTTCGTGCGCCAGTACCGAGGCGTATTCGCCCTCGGTCTGGGCATTGAGGAACAGGCCGCCGTTGACCCCGACGATGCCCCCAGGGGCGGCGAATGCGTTGAGCTCGCGGCTGTCGATCAGGATGAATTCCAGGCGTCGGTCCTGCAGCTGGCTGGTTTCTGCAAGGCGGTACACGCTGGTTTCGACGTAGTCTTTGAGCTGCGGGTCGTTCAGCTGGTTGACCTGGCCACGCAACAGGCTGAGCCAGGCGCGGCCGAGCTGGTGTTCCTGCTGCGGCGAGACGATCGCAGAGCTGGCATCACCCAGTGATGGCAGGTCGTCAGCATGGCCGGGAAGGGCCATCAGGCAGGCCAGCGTCAACAGGGTAGGGCGCAGTAGATTCATGCACGAAGCTCGCGTCGGGTCAAAGGCCTCTACTGTAGCCCGCTCACACGTTGGCGACCAGTGGCGGTATCCTAGCGGGTCTGTTACCAAAGACGTCTACCCGCGTGTGGAGAACCCCTGATGAGTGACACCCTGACCTGCGACGCCGAACTCGACGCCAGCGGGCTGAACTGCCCCCTGCCACTGCTGAAGGCGAAGATGGAACTCAACCGCCTGGCCAGTGGCGGGGTGCTCAAGGTGATTGCCACCGATGCCGGCTCGCAACGTGACTTCCGCACTTTTGCCAAGCTGGCCGGTCATACGCTGCTGCACGAAACGGCCGAGGCCGGTACCTACACCTACTGGCTGCGCAAGGCCTGAGTCTTAACCAAGGATCGTCAATGTTCAAAGTGCTTCGCGACTGGATGCAGCGCTACTTCTCCGATGAAGAAGCGGTGGTGCTGGCGGTCCTGCTGTTTCTGGCGTTTACCGCGGTACTGACCCTGGGCGGCATGCTCGCGCCGGTGTTGGCGGGGATGGTCCTGGCGTTCCTGATGCAAGGCCTGGTCAACGCCTTGGAGCGTCTGCGCGTGCCTACTCGGCTGGCGGTGGCGGTGGTGTTCGCGCTGTTCATGGGGGCGTTGGCGGTCATCCTGCTGGTGCTGGTGCCGTTGCTCTGGCATCAGCTGATCACCCTGTTCAACGAGTTGCCCGGCATGCTCGGCAAGTGGCAGTCGCTGTTGTTGCTGCTGCCTGAGCGCTACCCACACCTGGTGTCGGATGAGCAGGTGTTGCGAGCTATCGAGTCGGTGCGCGGTGAAATCGGCAAGTTCGGCCAATGGGCGCTGACCTTCTCGCTGTCGAGCCTGCCGCTGCTGGTCAACGCCATGATCTACCTGGTGCTGGTGCCGATCCTGGTGTTCTTCTTCCTCAAGGACCGGGAAATGATCGCCCGCTGGGTCAGTGGTTATCTGCCACGCCAGCGCACCCTGTTGAACCGGGTGGGCAGCGAGATGAACCGGCAGATTGCCAACTACATCCGTGGCAAGGGTATCGAGATCCTGATCTGCGGGATTGCCACCTACATCGCCTTCATCAGCCTGGGGCTCAACTATGCCGCGCTGCTGGCGCTGCTGGTGGGCTTGTCGGTGGTGGTGCCTTATGTGGGCGCGGTGGTGGTCACCGTGCCGGTGACGCTGATTGCCTTGTTCCAATGGGGCTGGGGGGACCAGTTCATCTACCTGATGACGGTGTACGCGATCATTCAGGCACTGGATGGCAACGTGCTGGTGCCGCTGCTGTTTTCCGAGGCGGTCAGCCTGCACCCGGTGGCGATCATCTGCGCGGTGTTGTTGTTTGGTGGGCTCTGGGGCTTTTGGGGGATCTTCTTCGCGATCCCGCTGGCGACGCTGTTCAAGGCCGTGCTGGATGCCTGGCCGCGGCAGGAGCCGAGTGTTTCGCCACTGCTCTGAATGACACGGGGGCCGCTTTGCGGCCCATTCGCAGCACAAGGCTGCTCCTACAAGGGTTAACGCTGCTGTTGTAGGAGCAGCCTTGTGCTGCGAATGGGGCGCGAAGCGGCCCCAACCAATCTCAAGCCTTGTTCAAAGCCTGGGCCGCCGCCAAAACGGCATCCACATGCCCGGGTACCTTCACCCCACGCCATTCCTGGCGCAGCACACCGTCCTTGTCGATCAGGAAGGTGCTGCGGTCCACACCCATGTATTCCTTGCCATACAGCTTCTTCAGCTTGATCACGTCGAACAGCTGGCACAGGGCCTCGTCCTTGTCGCTGATCAGCTCGAACGGGAAGCCTTGCTTGGCCTTGAAGTTCTCATGCGACTTGATGCCATCGCGCGACACGCCGAACACCACGGTGTTGGCTGCGGCGAAGGCGTCATGCTGGTCGCGGAAACCCTGGCCTTCGGTGGTGCAGCCCGGGGTGCTGTCCTTCGGGTAGAAGTACACCACCACCTGGCGGCCCTTGAGCTCGGCGAGGCTGACCGTCTGGCCGCTGGTGGCCTGGGCCTGGAAATCGGCAACGGGTTGGTCGAGTGCTACGGCCATAGGGGCTTCCTTACACGGGGTTCTGTGGGCGCCAAGGCTCGATCAGCGCATCCAGGTTCAAGGCATCGGCAAAGTCCAGGAACTGGTCACGCAGCCAGCTGATCTGGGTGCCGGCGGGCAGGATCACGGTGAACTGGGCGTTGAGCATGCTGCTGCCGGTTTGTGGCGCCAGGTAGGTGTCGCAGGTCATGGCTTCGAGCTCGACGCGGTGGTCGAGGAAGAACTGGCACAGCTCATTGATGATGTCCGGGCGGTAGGCCGCACTGACATAGGCCACGTAAGGCAGCGCCTGCGGGCGCACCTCCTGGTCGGCGCTGCGCACCACATCGAGGGTCAGGCCGTGCTTTTTGCCCAGGCCCGGCAGGGAAGCTTCAAGACGCGCCAGGGCGTCCCAGCTGCCACCGACCTGCAGCACCAGGGCGCTGGTCTCGCCATGGCGGCTCAAGCGCGAAGTGACGACCGCGCAGCGGTTTTCGAAGGCAGCGCGGCTGAGGACGTTGGCCAGTTCCATGGGGTTTGGGCCCAGGGCACTGATGACAAGGAATTGTTCGCGGACGGTGGGGGTGGACATGCAGCATTCCTAAAGCGATGAGCGGTCGGTGCAGGACAGGCAAAAGCCTCCAGTCGGCAGGGCCCGGGGCTCGCATGCGAGGTCGTGGACGCCGGCGGGGAGCAAGGTCGACGGCCCGGCGGGCCGCGCTGCACCGATCAAAGGGCCAAGGGTAGCGAAATAAGCCGCCGAGGGGAATGCTCCGCCCGCCTGCTTCGCTTGTGCAAGGCCGATGCCCCCAGTACCATTACCGCTCTCTTTTTCCGGCAGGAGCAGTTACATGATTGCGGGCAGTATGGTGGCATTGGTCACTCCCATGGATGCACAAGGGCGTCTTGACTGGGACAGCCTCGGCAAACTTGTAGACTTCCACCTGGAAAACGGCACTCATGCGATCGTCGCCGTCGGCACCACCGGCGAGTCGGCCACCCTGACTGTTGAAGAACACATCGAGGTCATCGAATTTGTTGTCAAACGTGTCAATGGCCGCATCCCGGTCATCGCGGGCACCGGCGCCAACTCCACGTCGGAAGCCGTGCACCTGACCCAGAACGCTAAAAACGCTGGCGCCGATGCCTGCCTGCTGGTCGTGCCGTACTACAACAAGCCGACCCAGGAAGGCTTGTACCAGCACTTCAAGCACATCGCTGAAGCCGTCGACATCCCGCAGATCCTCTACAACGTGCCCGGCCGCACTTCGTGCGACATGCAGGCCGAGACCGTGATCCGCCTGTCGACCGTGCCGAACATCATCGGCATCAAAGAAGCCACCGGCGACCTGGCCCGCGCCAAAGCCATCCTCGATGGCGTCAGCAAGGACTTCATCGTCATGTCCGGCGACGACCCGACCGCTGTCGAGCTGATCCTGCTGGGCGGCAAGGGCAACATCTCCGTGACCGCCAACGTCGCCCCGCGCGAAATGGCCGATCTGTGCGAGGCCGCCCTTGAGGGCAATGCCGAGAAGGCCCGCGCGATCAACGAAAAACTCATGCCGCTGCACAAAGACCTGTTCTGCGAAGCCAACCCGATTCCGGTGAAGTGGGCGCTCGTTGAAATGGGCCTGATGCACAAGGGCATTCGCCTGCCGCTGACCTGGCTGAGCGAAGGCTGTCACGAAAAAGTCCGTACTGCCTTGCGCCAGTCCGGCGTACTGGTTTAATCGAGGAAGTACACCGCATGAAGCGACTGGCTGGTCTTTCCGCCCTTGCCCTGATCATTTCCAGCACCAGCGGTTGCGGCTGGCTGTGGGGCGACGAGGGTTATTTCCGCGACCGCGGCAGCGATTACCTGCAGGCGCACCCGACTGCGCCGATGCAACTGCCGCCGGACGCCAGCAACGTCAAGCGCCTCGACCCGCTGTTGCCTATTCCGCGTAACGTTGCTGATGACCGTGCCACCGGCGAGTTCGAAGTACCGCGCCCGCAGCCCCTGACTGCGGGTGCCGAAGTCAGCGATTTCAGCCTGCAGCGCAGCGGCAACAGCCGTTGGGTCCTGGCCCAGCGCTCGCCCGCCGAAGTCTGGCCGGCAGCCCGTCAGTTCTTTGAAGACAATGGCTTCCGCATTGCTGAAGAGCGCCCACAGACTGGCGAATTCAACACCACCTGGCAGCGTTTCGACGAACTCTCCGCGTCACTCGGTCAGCGCCTGGCGAGCACCGCCAGCAGCGCAGACAGCGAAGTGCGCGTGCGTGTACGCATGGAGCCCGGCGTGCAACGCAACACCTCCGAGGTGTACATCGTCAGCGTCGAGCGCCCGGCCGGCAGCACCGCCGAACCTGGTTTCCCGTCCTCGTCCAGCAACACCGGCGCTGATGCCCTGCTGGTCGACGAAATGCTTGCCAGCATGAACCGCAGCGCCGAGAAGGGCGGGTCGGTCTCGCTGCTGGCCGCACGCGATTTCGATGCCCCGAGCCGCGTCAGCCTGAGCGAAGACGGCAGCGGCAACCCGGTGCTGTACCTGGGCGCCGACCTGGATCGCGCCTGGTCTAGCGTAGGCCGCGCCTTGGAGCAAGGTGGCGAGTGGCGTGTCGAAGACATCAACCGCAGCTTGGGCCTGTACTACATCAACCTGTCCGAAAAGCCTGAGGACAAGCAGAACGAGCCGGGCTTCTTCAGCCGCCTGTTCGGCAGTGCGCCGTCCAAGGAAGAGCGTGAAGCCCGTGCCGAACGCTACCAGGTGCGCCTGAGCAAGGTCGGTGAAAGCGTCCAGGTAACGGTCGAGAAAAACATCAACACCGTGGCTCCGGCCGATGTCGCCCGCCGCGTGCTGAGCGCCATTCAGGACCACCTGGGTTAAGTGCGCTTCGCGGTACTCGGAAGCGGCAGCCAGGGAAACGGCACGCTGATCGCCAGTGGTGACACGCTCATCCTGGTCGATTGCGGGTTTTCCCTGCGTGAAACCGAGCGGCGCCTGGCGCTGCTCGGGGTCAGCGCAGCACAGCTGAGCGCCGTGCTGGTCACCCACGAACATGCCGACCACGTGCATGGGGTGGGGTTGCTGTCGCGGCGCTACAATGTACCGGTCTACCTCAGCCAAGGGACCTTGCGCGGCCTGCGCAAGCCGGTGGAGGTGGCCGGTTTTCTCGCGTGTGGCGACAGCCTGCGCATCGGTGGCCTGGAGGTGACGGCGGCGCGCGTCGAACACGACGCCTACGAGCCGTTGCAGTACGTGTTCAGCGACGGCCGACGGCGTTTCGGCATGCTCACCGACCTGGGCTCGTACGATGCCTTGTTGCTGGAGCGCTACCAAGGCCTGGATGCCTTGTTGATCGAGGCTAACCACTGCCGTGACCTGCTGGCGCGCGGGCACTACCCGGCCTTCTTGAAGCTGCGGGTGGGTGGCGCGCAAGGGCATTTGAACAATCACCAGGCTGCGCGCCTGGTGGACGAGTTGGGCTGGAGCAACCTGCAACACCTGGTGCTGGCCCACCTCAGCAGCAAGAACAACCTGCCACAACTGGCCCGCCAGTGCTTCGTCGACACCCTTGGGTGCGACCCGGACTGGCTTCAGGTGGCGAATCAGGAACACGGGCTCGACTGGCGCGAAATCGCCTAGCCCAACTACTCAAGCAAGCGGAGCCCATCATGGAAAAACGCGAAGAACTTTACCGCGGCAAGGCCAAATCGGTTTACAAGACCGACGACGCCGACCGCTTGATCCTGCTGTTCCGCAACGACACCTCGGCCTTCGACGGCAAGCGCATCGAACAGCTCGACCGCAAAGGCATGGTGAACAACAAGTTCAACGCCTTCATCATGCAAAAGCTCGAAGAAGCCGGCGTGCCGACTCAGTTCGACAAGCTGCTGGGCGACAACGAGTGCCTGGTGAAGAAACTCGACATGATCCCAGTCGAGTGCGTCGTGCGTAACTACGCCGCGGGCAGCCTGGTCAAGCGCCTGGGCGTGGAGGAGGGCATCAAGCTGGAGCCGTCCACCTTCGAACTGTTCCTGAAGAACGACGAGAAGGGCGACCCCTTCATCAACGAATCCCACGTTGTCGCGTTCGGCTGGGGCACCGCCGAACAGCTGGCCGAAATGAAAAAGCTGTCGCTGAAAGTCAACGAAGTGCTGAACAAGCTGTTCGATGACGCCGGCCTGCTGCTGGTCGACTTCAAGCTGGAGTTTGGCGTATTCCACGGCCAGATCGTCCTGGGCGACGAATTCAGCCCAGACGGCTGCCGCCTGTGGGACAAAGAAACCCGCAAGAAGATGGACAAGGACCGCTTCCGTCAGGGCCTGGGCGACGTGATCGAAGCCTACGAAGAAGTTGCCAAGCGCCTGGGCGTGCCGCTGTAAGCGGCCTGTTCACGCAAGCGCCTGATACCACGCGAATTTTTTTGAAATAAAGGTTTGCGTTTCAGAAATTCGCTGGTATGATGCGCGCCATTGGAGAGATGCCGGAGTGGTCGAACGGGACGGATTCGAAATCCGTTGTACTGGCAACAGTACCTAGGGTTCAAATCCCTATCTCTCCGCCATACATGTGGTAGATGAAGCCCCTGAAAACGATGAGTTTTCAGGGGCTTTTTCGTTGTTTGGCCTTAATGCTTCATCATCCCCAGCCCCGCATCATCAAGCAGCGCTTTGGCCATCGCGCTCAGGTAATGCGAAGCCCAGATCAACTTCTGATCGCCCTCCTTCAACCCTGTCAGGGTCATGTCGCGTACATAGCCCATCAGCTCGGATGCCTGTTCGCGGGCGCTTTGGCAGCAGATGCCTGGCTCGATGCGAAAGAGTGGGTGGGTTTGGTTTTCGCCTTAGTAGAACGTTGTCAGGCCGACCGTGGTGGGCGGCTTTGGGGGGGCTGTAGTCGTCATTTAACTCCCTGGAATCTTTAGTGCCGGGCCTGGCCTCTTCGCGGGTGAACCCGCTCCCACAGGTATAAAGAAGAGCCCTGTGGGAGGGGTACGCAGCTACTCGAACGTTCAATGCACCGTGCCCGGCGCTGCGGGGATGTGCGGCTGCATCTGCAATTGCATCAATGCGGACTCAACCAGGCTTTGTACTGCCTCCATCTCGTGGATGACTGCCTGCATCACGATCGAGTTGGGGGAGGTGGGCTTGAGTTGCACTGATTAGCGGGCTACAGACAGGGCACAGAGGACGTACTCTGTGGATTGGATCAGGGTGTCCTGCAATATCTGCGAGGAATCGAGGGAGTAGGGCGGATCGGGGACTATCTTGCGCATGAAAGCTCCTTGGGTAAGTGGAGCTGCCTGGCAACGCTGTCAAACGAATGGAGGCAGTTATACACAGGTTGACAGGCCGGTACCCAAGCACTAGCAACAGTTTGAGCGGATCGTGAGTATGTTTGGGAGATGGACTACAAGATAGGGGAAAAAACTGAAGGTTAGCTTTAGGGCGTATGGCTGATTCGCCATTCCTTTACAGTTCAAGAAATGACAACTGCGCTCTTCTGTTGTTTATGCGTTTTGGGTAAACCTGGGGCCGCTTTGCGGCCCATCGCAGGCAAGCCAGCTCCTACAGGTAAAGCGCAAGCCTTGAAGGCAGTGCAGGACCTGTAGGAGCTGGCTTGCCTGCGATGGGCTGCGCAGCAGCCCCGGAAATCTCGAATCAGCGCATCGCCGCCAGCTTGATCCCGAACCCAACCAGGCAAACCCCCGCCAACCGCTCGAACAGGTTGGCAATCCGTGGGTTCGCGCGCATGCGTTCGGCCAGCTTGTGGGTCAATACCACCGCAATCAGCCCATACAGGAACGTCACCACCGCCACGGTCGCCGCCAGAAAGCCAAAGGTCAGCAACCCCTGGTGCTTCACCGGGTCGACGAACAACGGGAAAAACGCCATGTAGAACATGATCGCCTTCGGGTTGAGCAAGGTGATCATCATCGTTTGGCGCAAGTAGTGGCCGTTGTCCATGCGGCTTGCACGCGGGGCGCCGCCGGGTTTGCTCAGCACCATGCGCAGGCCCAGGTAGGCCAGGTACGCAGCACCCGCCCATTGCACCACGTGGAAGGCGGCAGGGTAGGTGGCAAGTAAGGTGGCAACGCCGGCCACGGCCAGCCACAGCAGTACCTGGTCACCCAGGATTACCCCGAAGGTCGCCGCCAAACCGGCCTTGATGCCACCCTTGCCCGTGGCCGTGATCAAGGCAAAGTTGCCCGGGCCAGGGATGGCCAGGACGATGATAAAGGCGATGACGAAGGCGCCGTAGTCGGTAACACCGAGCATGGGGGGAACTCCTGTAATAGTGCAGGTGCAAGGCAGAACTACAGACTATCTTCCCCGGCGGCTTACTTTTCAACTGTCCGTTAATGCTGCGATAACGCGACGTATTGTTACATCGAGCCCTCTGTGACTTGGATCCAATGCTTTGGTTCTGTATGATCCGGGCGCCATCAGTACGATGGCCGACGATTCATTTAAAGGACTTAGTATGAAAAAGCTGTTGAAAGCCACTGTTGCTGTTGCTGTCGTTTCGGGCGTTGCCCTGCTGTCCGGCTGCACTGGTCAAGTCTACAACCAGCAGAAGAACTGCTCGTACGACTACCTGTTCCACCCTTCGGTTTCCATCTCCAAGGTCATCGGTGGCTGCGGCCCAATCGATAAACTGCCTCAGCCGCAGTAATCTTGGCGATACCCTGATCGCGACGCTTGCGGCGTGATCCAAGGACCCCGGTCATGCAGATGCCCGGGGTCTTTTGTTTAAGGGATCACCAGCGCAACGAAACGGTACCGAGCAAGGTCCGCTCTTCACCCCAGTAGCAACGCCCGGCGTTGTTGCAGCCTGCTACATACTCCTTGTCGAACAGGTTGCGGGCATTGAGCTCGACTGACCAATTTTCGTCGAGGGTATACCCCACCTTGGCATCCACCAGCGTGACATCACCGGTATCGAGCTTGCCGTACAGGCTCGCCGGGGTATAAGCGAAGGTGCTGTCGAAGTGACGCACGCCACCGCCTATCTGCAGCCCCTTCAACAGCCCGTCACGAAAATGGTAGGTGCTCCACACCGATGCCTGGTTGCGCGGCACGCCGGTCATCTGGTGGTCTTCATACAGCGAGCCCGCCACGTCCTTGGTTATGCGCGAATCGGTGTAGGTGTAGGCCGCGGTGATGTTGAGGTTTTCGCTCAGGTCGCTGTTGAGCTCCAGCTCCACACCCTTGGCGCGGCTGGCGCCGATCTGGCGGTAGTCGCCGACGCTTGAGTCGAACAACACATCGTCCTTCTTGCGCAGGTCGTACACCGACGCGGTAAAGGCGGTGTTCCAGCCCTTGGGCTCGTACTTGATACCCACTTCGTACTGTTCGCTGGTGGTCGGGTCCAGCGGGCCGCTCTTGCTCTCGGTCTGCTGGGTGGGGGCAAAGGCGGTGGAATAGCTGAAGTACGGCGACAGGCCGTTTTCGAACTGGTACATCACGCCGGTCTGCCAGGTGAAATCGCTGTCCCAGCTGTCCATGTCGGCTTGTGCGTTGAGGGTGCCAGCTTTGTTGCGGAACTGGCTGTTGACCCGGTCCAGGCGCCCGCCGAGCAGCAACACCCAGTTGTCGACCTTGGTTTGAAGCTGGCTGTAGAGGCCGTACATGGTCTGTTCGAGCAAGGCGTTCTGCACGTGTAAAGGCGTGCTTGGCTTGCCATTCCAGACCGGGTTGAACACGTTGAGGGTGCCGCCGTTGCCGGCATCCCAGTCCTGGTTGAACGAAGTGCGGTCAAGGCTCGCCCCCAGCAGCAGGGTGTGCTCGAACTCACCGTTGTCGAAGTGGCCTTCGAACTGGTTGTCCAGCGAGTAGGCGATGGACTTGTTGTAGCGGTCGTAGGCAGTGTTGCCCAAGGTGGTGCCGAAGCCGCCGTTGTTCAGGCTGCCTGGCCACATCTCCTGGCGGTCGATGCGCGACTGCATATAGCGCGAATTCTGGCGGAACTGCCAGGTGTCGTTGAAGCGGTGGCTGAACTCATAGCCTAGGCTCCAGGTTTCGCGTTTGAAGTTGTCCCAGTCCGGGTTGCCGGACAGCTGGTCCTTGTCGATCTTGCCGTTGGGGTTGTGCAGTAAGGTGCCGGCCGCGGGGTAGCCCAACTCCATCAAGGTACGGTCGCGCTGGTAGGTGGCCAGCACGGTCAGGCTGTTGAACTCGTCGAAGTTCAGGGTCAGCGACGGGGCGATGTAGAGGCGGTCATCAGGCTGGTGATTGACCTGGGTATCGGCGTTGCGGCCCATCATTACCAGGCGGCCAAGCACATTGCCTTCATCGTTCAACGGGCCGGAGACGTCGACACCCAGTTGGCGGCGGTTGTGCGAGCCATAGCTCAGTTGCACTTCGCCGCGGGCCTCGGCGGTCGGTCGTTTGCTGACCAGGTTGACCACGCCACCTGGGGCGTTCTCGCCGTACAGGATCGAGGTCGGGCCGCGGAACACTTCCACCCGCTCGAGGCCATAGGGTTCGCTGCTGGTGTCGTAACGGTTGCCTTGCACCCGCAGGCCATCGCGCAGCAGGCCGTAGCCATAGTCGGTGGCGTTGAAACCACGGATGAAGAACAGGTCGCCCGCCTGGCCGTCACCGCCGGCAAAGGGTGGCGAGAAAATGCCCGGTACATAGCCGAGCACTTCGGTGAGGGTTTGCGATTGCTGGTCGTCCATGCGCTGGCGCGTCACCACCGAAACCGAGCGCGGGGTGTCGGCCAGGGCGCTGCTGGTCTTGCTGGCCGTGGCGCTGGAGACCGCACGGTAGCCTGTGTCGCCCTGGCCATTGCTGACGGCCAGGGTGGCGGCGTTGATGGCGGTGGCGTCCAGTTGCAAAGCGTTGCCGTCTTCGACCGGTTGCAGCACATAGCCGCTGCTGCCTTGCGGTACAGCCTGCAGGCCGCTGCCTTGCAGCAGACGGGCCAGCCCTTGGGTGACGCTGTAGCGGCCTTGCAGGCCCTGGCTGGTTTTACCGGCGGCCAATGCGTTGCTGCCGGCCAGGTAGATGCCGGCCTGGCTGCTGAACTGGTTGAGGGCGCTGGTCAGCGAGCCGGGGGCGATGTTGAAGGCAGCCTCGGCATTGATCGCTTGTTCGGCGTGCGCCAAGGTCGCCGGCAGCATCAGCGGTGCAGCGGCACAAAGGGAAAGCGGGGCGGCAAGCGCCAGGCGAAAGGCGGGGTGGAGGGGCGTCGGCATGCTGGTCCCTGAGGTCGATACGGTCAGTTGAGGGAGGTTGTGAGGGGTTAACCGAACGAGATTGGGAAAAGGGAACCGGTTGGTGCGGTTTTTTTGCATGAGGATTGTGGGGGGTATGGCGTTGTTTTTATAGCGCCTGTGAAATCGAGCGCCGCCCGCGCGGCGCTCGATTTCACAGGCGCTACAAACCTATCGGCAACCACCCATCAGCCCCCACTCCTCACGCCGGCTCGACGCTCACCCACCAGGGCGTCAGCCTTTGCACACGAACCGGCAGCGCCGCCTGCAGCAGGTCGAGTGCGCGGTCGGTATCGTTGAGCGGAAAAGCCCCCATCACCGACAGCTGTGCCACCGACGGGTGCCAGCCCAGGTGGCCATGGCGATAGCGGCCCAGCGTCTGCAACAGCTGCGCCAGGGGCATGTCCTCGGCATTCAGGCGTTGATGAATCCATGACTCACCCGCGCTTTGCGCCGGGCGCGGCGCGCTGATGCCCTGGGCGGTGAAGACCACCTGCTGCCCGGCCTGGACGATAAGGCGCTCGGCCCGCTGCGCAGTGCACACTTCGACCGCACCGGCGTACACGTCCAGCCGCGTGGTCTCGCCCTGCTGGCACACCGCAAAACGGGTACCCAGGGCTTGCATGCGCCCTTGCGCGGTGTCGACAAAAAATGGCCGGCGCGAGTCGGCGGCGGTTTCCACCAGGATTTCGCCAAAACGCAACGTGAGCACGCGGCTCAGCGCCGAGAACTCCAGGTCCACTGCACTCTGGGCGCCCAGCCACAGCTGGCTGCCGTCGGCCAAGCGGGTTTGGCGGGTTTCACCAATGCCGGTGGCAAGGTCGGCACCCCAGCCCGGCAGTGGCGCACCCCGCCAGGCCTGCCAGCCGAGCAGCGAGCTGGCGCCGAGCACCAGCAACGTCTTGAGCCCGGTGCGCCGGCTGAAGCGGCGCGGCTCGTGCTCGCGCAGGGCCCGGCCCGCGGTAGCGCCTTCGGCCTGCAAAGGCGCGAAGCGCTGGCCGACACGTTGCACGTAGTGCCAGGCTGCGCGGTGGTCGCCGTGCTGGTCGAGCCAATGTTGCCACTGGTGGTGCACCTGCGGGCCGGCGTCCTCGTCCTGCAATTGCACGTACCAATGCGCGGCTTCCTGCAAACTGGCGTGGCTGAGTTTCTGTGTGGGTGTGCTCATGGCGTCATTCCACCAGCACGCCGTCGAGTTCGGCTTCAAGGATGGCGCAGTGCAAAAAGGCCTGCGCCAGGTACTTCTTGATCATGCGTTCGCTGACGCCAATGTGCGCGGCGATATCGCGGTAGGCCAGGCCATCGATTTGTGCCAGCAGAAACGCCTGGCGCACCTTGCTGGGCAAGCGCAACAGCATCGCGTCCACCTCGTGCAGGGTTTCGACGATGATCGCTCGCTGCTCGGGGGAGGGCTGCACGGCTTCGGGCTGCAACGCCAGCTGTTGCAGCCATGCATGCTCCAGCCGCTGGCGCCGCCAGTGGTCCACGCACAGGCCACGGGCGATGGTGGCCAGGTAGGAGCGTTCAGCGCGCTCCCCATCGAATTGGCGCGGGCGGTTGAGGATGCGCAGGAACGTGTCCTGAACCAGGTCGGCAGCATCGCAACGGCTGCCCAGGCGCCGGTACAAAAAGCCAAGCAACCAGCGCGAATGGCTGTGGTACAGGGTATGGATGGAGGTGTTCAACTCAGGTATCGAAACCACGGCGGCATCCGGCGCGAGCGCGTACTGGTGCGAATGAGAAATGATCGCAATAGTAGGGGTGGCGGAAGAATACTGCAATCGCTGTCGAATATTCCCGCGTGGCTGGGACAACCTGTCGCCTTGACGCGCAGCCCCTCAATTTGTTTGTGCTGGCAATTCAGATACAATCGGAAAAACGTTTCAGCGATGGCGGGTCAATTCGACCATTGGCTGGGCGTTCACTGTTTCTCTTGGCTGCTGACTCCAATGATCAATAACAAGCGCGCGCTGAAGGACAGAACGACACGAGGCCCCGCCTAGGCCTCCCTTACGTGCTAACCATTGGGATTGATCAATGTTCAAGAAAGCTGGCAAGACCTTGCTGGGTCTGGCTGTCGCGGCGAGCGTCATGCAAGCGCACGCGGTAGAAACCAAGAAAGTCGACGTGCTGCTGGTCGGCGGCGGCATCATGAGTTCCACCCTGGCGGTCTGGCTGCACGAGCTGGAGCCGAGCTGGTCGATGGAAATGGTCGAACGCCTGGACGGCGTCGCCGAAGAAAGCTCCAACGGCTGGAACAACGCCGGTACCGGCCACTCCGCGCTGGCCGAGCTGAACTACACCCCGGAAGACAAAGACGGCAACGTCAACATCACCAAGGCCATCGAAATCAACGAAGCCTTCCAGATCTCCCGCCAGTTCTGGTCGTGGCAGGTGCGTCAGGGCGTGCTGAAGAACCCGCATTCGTTCATCAACAGCACCCCGCACATGAGCTTCGTCTGGGGCGATGACAACATCAAGTTCCTCAAGAAGCGTTATGACGCGCTGCAGGCCAGCCCGCTGTTCCGCCCGATGCAGTATTCCGAGGACCACGCGCAGATCGCCAAGTGGGTCCCGCTGATGATGGAAGGCCGCGACCCTAACCAGAAGCTGGCCGTGACCTGGACGCCGATTGGCACCGACGTCAACTTCGGCGAGATCACCCGCCAGTTCGTTGGCCACCTGAAGACCCAGGACAAGTTTGACCTGAAGCTGTCCAGCGAAGTGCAGGACATCACCCGCAACAAGGACGGCTCCTGGCACGTCGAGTACAAGAACCTGAAGGACGGTACCGAATCGGCCACCGACGCCAAGTTCCTGTTCATCGGTGCCGGCGGCGGCGCGCTGAAGCTGCTGCAGAAGTCGGGCATCCCTGAGGCCAAGGAATACGCCGGCTTCCCGGTGGGCGGCTCGTTCCTGGTGACCGAGAACCCAACCGTTGCCATGCAGCACATGGCCAAGGCCTACGGCATCGCCTCGACCGGCGCGCCACCCATGTCGGTACCGCACCTGGACACCCGCGTGCTGGACGGCAAGCGCGTGATCCTGTTCGGGCCATTCGCGACCTTCTCGACCAAGTTCCTGAAGAACGGCTCGTACCTCGACCTGCTGGGCAGCACCACGCTGCACAACGTGTGGCCGATGACCAAGGTCGGTATCGAACAGTACCCGCTGGTGGAGTACCTCGCGGGCCAGCTGATGCTGTCTGACGACGACCGCTTCGAAGCCCTGCGCACCTACTTCCCGAACGCCAAGAAAGAAGACTGGCGCCTGTGGCAGGCCGGCCAGCGCGTGCAGATCATCAAGCGTGATGCCGAGAAAGGCGGCGTGCTGAAGCTGGGCACCGAAGTCGTGGCCTCCGAGGACCGCACCATTGCTGGCCTGCTGGGTGCCTCGCCAGGTGCTTCCACTGCTGCGCCGATCATGCTGAACGTGCTCGAAACCGTGTTCAAAGAGAAGGTGGCGACGCCTGAGTGGCAAGCCAAGATCAAAGAGATCGTGCCGAGCTACGGTACCAAGCTGAATGATTCGGCAGCCGCCACGCAGAAAGAGTGGAACTACACCGCTGAAGTGCTGCAGTTGGAGAAGCCGCCAGTGATCGATGCCAGCGTCGATTTCGGTGCTGCGCCAGGCAAAGCGGTTGAAAGCAAGCCTGAGAACGACATGGCGCTGTAAGCGACACTGTTGTGAACGAAAGCCACGGGGGTGACCTCGTGGCTTTTTTATTGCCTGTACCGGCCTCTTCGCGGGCAAGCCCGCTGCTACAGGTACAGCGCTGCCTTTGAGGTCAGTGAGGGCCGTGTGGGCGGGCTTGCCCGCGAAGAGGCCCGCGCAGGAATCACTGCTGCCGCAGAATGCACGCCAGTAACCCAGGGAACCGTTCGTCGAGCATTTCGCTGCGCAACGAGTTCATGTGGGTCGTGCCGACATTACGCGTATGCACCAACCCCGCATCGCGCAACACGCGAAAATGGTGCGACATGCTCGACTTCGGCCGGCCGCCGTCCAGCTCGCCGCAGCTGGCCTCCGCCACGCCCGCCAAGTGGCGCACGATCTCCATGCGCACGGGGTCGCTCAAGGCGTAAAGCAGGCGCTCGAGGATCAGGTCTTCAGGGTTGGGATGTTTGTAGGCTCGCATGGTCGACATGATAACGGGCCTTTCAATTATTGCCATAGTTCGATTATGATCGAACTATCGTATTCAGATGAACCCGGAGTCCCTCATGTCCGCATTGTTCGAACCCTATACCCTCAAAGACGTCACCCTGCGCAACCGCATCGCGATTCCGCCCATGTGCCAGTACATGGCCGAGGACGGCATGGTCAATGATTGGCACCACGTCCACCTGGCCGGCTTGGCCCGGGGTGGTGCCGGCCTGGTGGTGGTCGAAGCCACTGCAGTCGCGCCGGAAGGGCGCATTACCCCCGGCTGCGCCGGTATCTGGAGCGACGCCCATGCCCAGGCGTTCGTGCCGATGGTGCAGGCGATCAAAGCAGCAGGCTCAGTGCCGGGCATCCAGATTGCCCATGCCGGGCGCAAGGCCAGCGCCAACCGCCCGTGGGAAGGTGACGACCACATCGCCGCCGACGACGCCCGCGGCTGGCAGACCATCGCCCCGTCGGCCATCGCCTTCGGCGCTCACTTGCCGAAAGTACCGCGCGAAATGACCTTGGACGACATTGCCCGGGTCAAGCAGGACTTCGTCGATGCCGCGCGCCGTGCGCGCGAGGCGGGCTTTGAGTGGATCGAGCTGCACTTTGCCCACGGTTACCTGGGCCAAAGCTTCTTCTCCGAGCATTCCAACCAGCGTACCGACGCCTACGGTGGCAGCTTCGAGAACCGTAGCCGCTTCTTGCTGGAAACCCTGGCAGCCGTACGTGAGGTGTGGCCGGAGAACCTGCCGCTGACCGCCCGCTTTGGTGTGCTGGAATATGACGGTCGCGATGAGCAGACCTTGGACGAGTCCATCGAGTTGGCCCGGATGTTCAAAGCCGGTGGCCTGGACCTGCTGAGTGTCAGCGTCGGCTTCACCATCCCTGAGACGAACATCCCGTGGGGCCCGGCATTCATGGGGCCGATTGCCGAGCGCGTACGCCGCGAGGCCGGCCTGCCGGTGACGTCGGCGTGGGGCTTTGGTACGCCGCAGCTGGCTGAAGGCGCGCTTAAAGCCAATCAGCTCGACCTGGTGTCGGTAGGACGTGCGCACCTGGCGGACCCGCACTGGGCGTACTTCGCGGCCAAGGAGTTGGGGGTGGATAAAGCGTCGTGGACCTTGCCGGCGCCTTATGCGCACTGGCTTGAGCGTTATCGCTGAGTTGCTGATTATTCAGTAGCCTGGGCCGGCCTCTTCGCGGGGCAAGCCCGCTCCCACAGGTAACCGCCAACCTCAAGGCCAGCGGAGTACCTGTGGGAGCGGGCTTGCCCCGCGAAGAGGCCGCCCCTGATCAAAACCGATCCAACCGATAGGCCTCCATCTGCGGCCCTCTTTCCTGTTCGGCCAGCCGCCCCACCCATTCGGCCGTCACCGCCGCCTGGGTCAACCCCAGGTGCTGATGCCCGAACGCAAGCATCACCCGTCCCTCGCACACCTGGTCGATCACCGGCAATGAATCCGGCAACGACGGCCTCAAGCCCATCCACGGCGTCGCCCCTTCGGCATCGAGATCTTGTTGGAACAAGCCCTTGCTCAGCCGATGCAGCTGCCATGCCCGTTGCATGCTAGGCGGCGCATCGAGCCCGGCGAATTCCACCGTGCCGGCCAGCCGCAACCCGTCGGCCATCGGCGTCATGATGAACTTGCGCTCCAGCGAGGTGACGGCAAAGGGCAGCCGTTGATGTTCACCCGGCAACATCAGGTGGTAGCCACGTTCGGTGTCCAGCGGCACCCGCTTGCCGGTCAGGGCCGCAGTGAGTTTGGCCGATTGCGCGCCGCAACTGATCAGCACCTGACGTGCAGTGAACGTGCCTTGGTCGCTGGCCAGGCTGACGCCGCTGCCGTGCAGGTGCCCACCGTCGACGTGCGCCCGGACGAAGCGAACCCCACTGGCCTTGGCCGCTTCGAACAGCTCACAGACCACGCGGTATGGGTCGATGAAATGCCCGGTACGGGGGAAAAACAGCCCGCCCAGGATCGAGCGGCTCAGCTGAGGCGCCGTTGCCCGCACGCTGTCGGCCGACCAGTACTCTGCCGGCACCGCCTGCTGCTGCATGCGCGCCTGCAAGGCCGCCAGTGCCTGGCGCGACTCGTTGCGTTCGAACACCAGCAACGACCCCTCTTCCTTGAACAGGTCGCTGCGCCCAATCGAGCCGAGCAACCGCTGCCAGGCCGCCAGGCTGCCTTCGTTCAGCGCACGGATGCCAGCCACGCTGCGCTGAAACGGCGCGGGCCGCAGGTTGAGCAGCAAGCGGGTGAACCAGGGCATGGCCTTGGGCAGGTACTTCCAGTCCAGGCGCAGCGGGCCCATCGGGTCCATCAGCATGCTGGGCAGGCGTTTGAGAATCGACAAGTCGGCAATCGGGAACACCTGCTCGGTGGCCAGGTGCCCGGCGTTGCCGAACGAGGCGCCGTGGCCAGGTGGCTCGCGGTCGATCAGCAGCACCCGACGGCCTTGCCTTGCCAGCTGCAAGGCACAGGCGACGCCGACGATGCCGGCGCCGACCACGGCGATATCAGTTTCAGCAGCGTTGAGCGGCTCGACCATGGTTCAGCCTTCCCGCTTGCCGTCGAGCAACCGGCGCAGTTGCAGCGGGTTGCCGTGGCGCAAGGCCTCTGGCAGCAGCCCGTCTGGGAAGTCCTGGTAGCACACCGGGCGCAGGAAGCGCAGGATCGCCGCCGTGCCCACCGACGTGGTGCGGGCATCGGAGGTAGCCGGGAATGGCCCGCCATGGACCATCGCATCGCACACCTCGACCCCGGTCGGCCACCCGTTGACCAGGATGCGCCCGGCCTTGCGTTCCAAGGTCGGCAACAGCGCGCGGGCACTGTCGATGTCGGCCTCATCCAGTTGTAGCGTCGCGGTCAGTTGGCCTTCCAGGTGCTCGGCCACCTGGCGCACCTGCGCGTCGCTGTCGCACGCCACCACCAGTGAGGCAGCGCCGAAGACCTCGGCTTGCAGCGCCGGGTCGGTCAGAAACGCGCTGGCCTGGGTCACGAACAACTGGGCTTGGCACTGGTTAGGGCCTTGCGCCGGTTGACCGCTGGCGGCCACGTGGGCGTTGCTGTTCTCGGCCAATGCGCCAACGCCCGTTTCATAAGCGCTGAAAATACCGGGGGTGAGCATGGTTTGTGCGGCTGCACGTTGCACCTGCTCGCTGGCGGCGTCGACGAAGCGTTGCAGCGCCGGCCCTTGGCGGGCGATCACCAGGCCAGGGTTGGTGCAGAACTGCCCGGCGCCTTGGGTCAGCGAAGCGACGAACCCTTGCGCCAGTGCTTCGCCGCGACGCTGCAGGGCGGCGTCAAACAGGAACACCGGGTTGATCGAACTCATCTCGGCGTACACCGGGATAGGCTCTGGGCGGGCCTGCGCGGCGTGGCACAGGGCGATGCCCCCGCTGCGCGAGCCGGTAAAACCGACGGCCTTGATGCGCGGGTCGCTGACCAGGGCGATGCCCACTTCACGGCCCGCGCCGTACAACAGCGAGAACACGCCTTCAGGCAGGCCACAGTGCTTCACGGCGTGCGCCACTGCCTGGCCCACCAGCTCGCTGGTGCCAGGGTGGGCGCCGTGGGCCTTGACCACCACCGGGCAACCCGCGGCCAGTGCCGAAGCCGTGTCGCCGCCGGCCACCGAGAAGGCCAGGGGGAAGTTGCTGGCGCCAAACACCGCTACCGGCCCCAGGGCCACCTGGCGCTGGCGCAGGTCGGGGCGCGGCAGGGGCTGGCGCTCGGGCAGGGCATTGTCGACCCGCACGTCCAGCCATTCGCCGGCACGTACCACGCGGGCGAACGTGCGCAGTTGCGTGCAGGTGCGGCCGCGTTCGCCTTGGATGCGTGCCTTGGGCAGGCCCGTCTCGGCGACGGCGCGGTCGATCAGTGCATCGCCCAGGGCCTCGATCTGTTCGGCGATGGTTTCAAGAAAGTGTGCCCGTTGTTCGAGCGAGGTCTCGCGGTATTCATCGAACGCCGCCCAGGCCAGTGCGCAGGCCTGGGCCACGTGTTCGCCGGTGCCGCCGAGGTAGGCGGGTTCGAGCGCTTGGCCGGTGGCCGGGTCGATGGCGCGGATGGCGTCGCGGCTGCCGGTTACCGGCGTTTGGCCAATCAGCAGGTTGCCTGTCAGGGGCATAGAGCCTCCTTTGGAGTCGGATTCAGGTGCAAGGGTGTAGCGCATACCCTGTGGGAGATCCCCCAGCGGCATTGTGGGAGCGGGCTTGTCCCGCGAAGGGGCCGCGGTGCATGGCACCAGCTTTGCCGGTGTTCGCGGGGCAAGCCCGCTCCCACGGTTACGCCCACAGTGATCAGGCGACGTTTTGCTCGGCCGACCAGTTGGCGTACCACTGGCGGAACAGCGCGTATTGCTGTTCGGCGTAGTTGCGCTGGGCATCGGTCAGGGCGTCGGTCTCGTTGAAGTGCAGGCTGTACTCGCGGTCGCCGTTGAGCACCATCAGGTGCTTGTAATACAGCACCAGGTCGCAGCCTTCATCGAACGACGACAACACCGCCAGCGCCGCTTCCAGTTCACGGGCCAGGCGCCGGGCCTTGGCATCACCTTTGGCAGCCTGCTTGCTCAGGCTCACCAGTTGCAGCACTTCACGGGGCAGTGCGTTGCCGATGCCGGTGATGGCACCGGTGGCATTGCAGTTGACGAAGCCATGCACCACTTGGGTGTCGACGCCGACCATCAGGGTCACGTCATCGTCCTTGGAGGTGATGTGCTCGGCGGCGTAGCGCAGGTCGGCGCCACCGCCAAATTCCTTGAAGCCGATCAGGTTCGGGTATTCGCGGCGCAGTTCGAAGAACAGGTCGGCGCGGGTGGCAAAGCCGTAGTAGGGGCTGTTGTAGATGACTGCCGGCAGTTTCGGCGCGGCGGCCAGGATGGCCGAGAAGTGGTGCTTCTGGGCGATCAACGAAGCGCCGCGGGACAGCACACGCGGGATCACCATCAGGCCGGCCGCGCCAACTTCGGCGGCATGGGCCGCGTGGGAAACCGCTTCACGGGTATTCACCGCGCCGGTACCGACGATGGTCGGGATGCCGGCAGCCACCAGGCGCGCCACGCCTTCCTGGCGCTCGGCCTCGGTCAACAGCGGCCAGTCGCCCATCGAGCCGCAGTACACCACGGCGCTCATGCCGGCTTCGATCAGCTCGCGGCCTTTGCGTACCAGGGCATCGAAGTCCGGTTTGCGCGCGGCGGTGCAGGGGGTCATCAGGGCAGGCATGCAGCCGGTGAAGATGTTGTCGCTCATGGGTGTCACTCCTTGCAGTATTCAGTCTGGGTTGCGAATAAAAAGGCCTAGGCAGGTCAGATGCCCCAGGCGAAAGGATCCTGTTCGTCGATCAGCAGGGTGCTGTCGGCAGTCATGTAGGCGCGGCCGGTGATGAACGGGCGAATGCGCTCGCCCTCGCGCTGGTAGCGGCCCTGGAACTGGCTGCCGGTGATGCTCGCCTGGACCCAGGTCTGGCCTTCGCCGAGCTTGCCGTCGGCGGCCAGGCAGGCCAGCTTGGCGCTGGTGCCCGTGCCGCAAGGGGAGCGGTCGTAGGCCTTGCCGGGGCACATGACGAAGTTGCGGCTGTCGGCGTCGGGGTCGTCGGCAAACAACTCGACATGGTCGATCGGCTCGCCGTTTTCGCCGGTGATGCCCTGGGCCTCCAGGGCCTTGAGCATCGCCCAGGTGTAGTCGGTGAGCGCTTCGACGTTGTCCAGCTCGATGCGCTGGCCATGCTCGGACACCAGGAAGAACCAGTTGCCGCCCCAGGCGATATCGCCGTGCACCACGCCATGGCCCGGTACCTCGACCGTCACCTGTTGGCGATAGCGGTAGGCAGGCACGTTGCCTACGGTGACCGCGCCGTCTTCATGCAAGGTGGCGCTCACCTGGCCGACCGGCGTGTCGACCTTGTGCACGCCTGGCGCGATCAGCCCCAGGTGCTGCAGCGAGGCGATCAGGCCGATGGTGCCGTGGCCGCACATGTTCAGGTAGCCGGCGTTGTTGAAGAAGATCACCCCACACGTGGCGTCTTCCGAGACCGGTGGGCAATACAGCGCACCGACCAGCACATCGTTGCCGCGAGGCTCCAGCAGGCAGGCGCGGCGCCAGGGGTCGTGCAGTTCGCGCAGTTCGTCGCGCTGTTCGGCCATGGTGCGGCCATTGAGCGGTGGGAAGCCTTTCATCACCAGGCGGGTCGGTTCGCCGCCGGTATGCGAGTCGATGACGTGAATGTGTTTCATGGGCAGGTCCCTTGAATGGTGGCCGAGGTCAGGAGGCGACAGCGGCAGGGCGGTGGCCCAGGTGTGTGTCGGCGGTGGCTTCGCTCTCGTCTTCGCCATCCAGGCGCACCAGGTGCGCCGGCACGCCGGTCGCGGCGCCCCAGTAGTAGATGCCCAGGGCACAGGCGGCCACGACCACGGTGTCGAATGGGTGGCCGATCACGCCCAGGCCGCCGAAGCTGCCCAGCCAGGACAGCAGAATGGTCACGGCGTAGAAACCGATCAGCCAGGCCGACGAACGCACTTGCTGGCCGATGGACAGGTGCTGGGTTGGCACGAAGCGGGCGCACAGCAGGTAAAGCACGAACATCACGATTTGCAGGGCCAACAGCCACGACACGGTGTTCCAGCCAGACCAGTAGACGATCAGCGCGGCGATGATGAACGACAGCGGGCCGAGCACGCTCATGCCCTTGACGCGGAACGGGCGCGGCATGTCGGGTGCGTTGCGGCGCAGCGCGGCGACGGTGACCGGGGCCACGGCATAGCTCAGTACCAGTGCCGCCGAGACCACGTTGATCAGCGCTTCCCAGGACGGGAACGGCAGGGTCCAGAACACCGACAGGGCAAAGGTCAGCCACAGCGCCGGGCGGGGGATGCCGGACTGCTCGTCGATGCGGGTGAAGACTTTGAAGAAGGTCCCGGTCTGCGCCCAGCCATAGATCACCCGCGGGGTGGCGTTCATGTAGATGTTGCCGCAACCGCTTGGCGAGATGACCGCGTCGGCCACCACCAGGTAGGCCAGCCAGCCCACGCCCAAGGCCAGGGCGATGTCGCGGTAAGGCAGGGCGAGTTCCTTGGTCACACCGGCCCAGCCGTTGGCCAGCATTTCGGTTGGCACGCTGCCGAGGAAGGCCAGTTGCAGCAGGGCGTAGATCGCGGTGGACAACAGCACCGACAGGATCAGCGCGATGGGAATGGTGCGCTGCGGGTTCTTCACTTCACTGGCTACCGAAATGATCGGTGTCAGCCCCAGGTAGGCGAAGATGATGCCACCCGCCGAGACGGCCATTTCCACACCGGACAGGCCGAATGGCGCAAAGCCCTGTACCTCGAAGTTTGCCGGTTTGAAGAAGGTGAACAGCACGCCGATCACCAGCAACGGCACGATGAACTTGAATACGCTGACCAGGTTGTTGGCTTTGGCGAAGGTCTTGACGCTGCGGTAGTTGAGCAGAAAGAACAGCCCCAGCAGCGCGAACTGCACCAGCCAGCCGAGCACGCTCGGGTCACTGGACCCGGCCTTGGTCAACTCGGGGAACCAGGCCGCGGCGTATTGCCGTGACGCGACCACTTCGATGGCGATCAGGCTGGAAAACGCGATCAGCGTGATGAAGCCCATCAGGTAACCAAGCAGCGGGCCGTGGGAGTACACCGGGTAGCGCACTACGCCACCGGCGCGGGGCAGGGCGGCGCCGAGCTCGCAGTAGACGATACCCAGCAACAGCACGGCGAAACCGCCGAGGAACCAGGACAAAATACCGGCGGGGCCAGCGATGGCCGAGACGTGGCTGGCGGCGAACAGCCAGCCAGAGCCGAAGATGGCGCCTAGGCCGATGAAGGTGAGGTCGAGCAATGAGAGCTGTTTTTTGAATTTGCCTGACATGGGTACGCCTTTTTGTAGGTTTTGGATAGGCAGGTCTGATGTCACGAGGTGCGGCTTTTTGGGCCGCGCTCTTGTAGGTATTGGGCGGCTTGTGTGGGGCATAGAGTGGACCGATCTGGGCATCGGTTCTTGATGGTTTTCTGCAGGGTGGATGACGAAATCGGCACAGTTGCAGAAAAGTAGTGGCGGGGTGGTGGGCTCGTGGATAGGCTGAAAGCCATACCGCATAAGGGCTTGGGAGATACAGTGCCAGTGCCGGCCTCTTCGCAGCACAAGGCTGCTCCTACAAGGCAGTGCGGTTCCTGTAGGAGCAGCCTTGTGCTGCGAAGAGGCCAGTAAAGCCATTAGAGATCAACCCGATGAGCGCCCCTTCCCTGGCAACCCTGTACCAGTCCTTGGACCAGCACCGCCCCGCCACCCTGGAGGCCCTGCTCGCCGGGGTCTCCCTGCTGCTGCCGATCCTCGACGCGATCCCCAACGCCGCGATCTTCATCAAGGACGCCGACGCCCGCTACGTGCTGGCCAACAACACCCTGGTCCAGCGCTGCGGCCTCAAGCGTTTGCAGCCCTTGCTGGGCAAGACCAGCGCCGAGGTCTTCCCGGCACAACTGGGCCCCGGCTACACCGAGCAGGACCGTCGCGTACTCAAGGATGGCCTGGTGTTGCAAGACCAGCTCGAACTGCACCTGTACGGCAGCCGCGAACCGGGTTGGTGCCTGACCCACAAGCGGCCTTTACTCAACCCCGACGGCGCAATCATCGGCCTGGTGGGCATCTCGGTCGACCTGCAGTCAGCCGCCGACACCCACCCCGCTTACCAGCGCCTGGCAGCCGTGGATGAGCACATTCGTCGGCATTTTCATCAACCCATCAGCATGGGCGAACTGACCCGCATCGCGGGTATTTCCGTGGCGCAGCTGGAGCGCTATTGCAAGCGGGTGTTCCACCTCACGCCACGGCAGATGATCCACAAGGCGCGGCTGGAGCATGCCCATCGCTTGCTGCACAGCGACTTGCCAATCACCGAGGTGGCGATGCAGTGCGGCTACACCGACCACAGCGCCTTCAGCCGCCAGTTCAAGCAACTGACCGGCTTCACCCCGCGCCAGTACCGCCAGGCGACGGCCGCTCAGGAAGGTTGAAACAGCGCGCGCGCCTCGTCAAAGCACTGCTCGGCAATCGCCGAACGCGGCTCGCTGCGGCGCAGCAGCAGGCCCACCGGGCTGTGGATGCTGGCGTCGACGATAGGCAGGATGCGCATGTGCTCGCTCAAGTCTTCCAACCCGCAATCCAGTGGCATGATCGCGCAGCACACGCCGGTGCTGATGGCCTGGATCAGCTGGAAGCTCGAGTCGCTTTCCAGCACGGCGTTGGGTTCCAGGCTGCGGCTGCGGAAGCTCAGGTCCAGCGATTGACGGTAGTGCATGCCTTTGCTCAGCAAACCCAGTGGAATCTCGCCGAGGTCTTCCCAACGCAGGGTGTCGGCCTGGAACTGGAAGTGGCGGGTATCGTGCAGCAGGCCCATGGTGGTGGTGCCCAGCTCGATCACTTCGAAGAAGCTGGCATTGACTTGGTCGAGGTAGCAGATGCCCAGGTCGAGCTGGTTGCGGCTCAGGCTATCCATGATCTGCTCGGTGCTGTGCGAGCTGATCTGGAAGTGCAGCTCGGGGTATTTTTCGCGCAGCGGCAGCAGCAATTGCATCGGGTTGAAGCTGGCCAGCGGCACGGTGCCCAGGCGCAGGCTGCCGACCACCTGGCCGCGGCAACTGGCGGCTTCGGCTTGCAGGCCGTCGTGGGCCGCCAGCAGCGTGCGGGCCCAGGCCAGAATGCGTTCGCCGGCTTCGGTGAACCCTTCGAAGCGCTGGCCGCGTTTGACCAGCACCAGGTCCAGTTCGTCTTCCAGGTTGCGCAGGCGCATCGACAGCGTCGGCTGGGTGATGTGGCACAGCGCTGCGGCCTGGCCAAAATGGCGAGTCTGGTCGAGCGCGATGAGGAACTTGAGTTGCTTGATGTCCATGGGAGTGCCTGGCGTCTGGTTATGCTGACCTTAACCAAGTCAGCGATAGATGTCATTGATCACCCGGTACGCCATATCGATTGGACGCCCCCCGGCCGTGCCTCTAGCGTGGTGACAATGCCCTTTCAGGAGTAGCCCACCGTGAGCGTCAAACCCGATGCGGTCTTCGTACCGCTCAACATCGCCGTACTGACCGTCAGTGACACCCGCACCTACGACACCGACACCTCCGGTGAGCTGCTGGCCAGCCGCTCGGTGGAAATCGGCCATCGTCTGGTGGCGCGAGCGCTGCTCAAGGACGACCTGTACAAGATCCGCGCCCAGGTCGCCACCTGGATCGCCGACGAGCAGGTGCAGGTGGTACTGATCACCGGCGGTACTGGCTTCACTGGGCGTGACAGTACGCCGGAAGCCGTTGAATGCCTGTTGGACAAACGTATCGATGGCTTTGGCGAGCTGTTCCGGGCGTTGTCCATTCTCGATATCGGCACATCGACCATTCAGAGCCGGGCATTGGCTGGGCTCGCCAACGGTACCTTGGTGTGCTGCCTGCCAGGCTCGACCGGGGCTTGCCGCACAGCGTGGGAAGGGATCCTGGCCGAGCAACTGGATGCGCGCCACCGGCCGTGCAACTTCGTGCCGCACCTGAAGCCTGTCGAGGCTTGCGCACGCCGCGGTTAATGCCCTGCCCGCGAAGCGGCCAGCACAGGCAGTAAAAGAATCAGCTCAACACATACCCCACCGGCTCCAATGCCGGTGGCAGCGGTTCAACCCCCAACCCGGCCAGCACATCGCGCTCCACGGTGCGCACCAGCGCATCGGTAGGCAGGTCGTTCTCATCGCGCCCAAACGGGTCTTCCAGTTCGTTGCCAATCGCATCCAGCCCAAAAAACGTATAGCCGACGATGGTGGTGAACAGCGGCGCCAACCAGCCCAGCGGTTCAGCCAGGGCGAACGGCAGCAGCAGGCAGAAGATGTAGATGGTGCGGTGCAGCAACAAGGTATAGGGGAACGGCAACGGTGTGCCTTTGATCCGCTCGCAGGTGGCCTGCACTTCGGTCAGCCCCACCAGCCGCTGTTCCAGCACGCTGTAGCGCCAATCGCTGATCTGCCCCTGTTGCGCCAGCCGTGAGCAGTGCCCGCCGGCTTCGCGCAAGATCGTGTCGCACACATTGTGCGCGCTGATCGCATTGGGGTTGGCCAGCCAAGGCCGGGCGGCCGCCAGGTCATCCTCGTTGCGCAGCCGGGCGTTGAGCGCATGGGCAAAGCCGCACAGGCTGCGCAACAGTTCGGCACGCAGTGCCGGGTCGGCGATCACCACGCTTTCGCGCACGAACGAGCGGGTCTCGATGATCAGCTTGCCCCAGGCCTTGCGGCCTTCCCACCAGCGGTCGTAGCAGGCGTTGTTGCGAAAGCTCATGAAGATCGACAGCGACAGGCCCAGCAAGGTGAACGGTGTGGCGCTGACCGGGTAGAAAAATGCCGGATAGTGGCGCTCGACCAGCACGATCAGTGCGGCCAGCAGGGTGACCATCAGGCAGCGCAGGGCGATGCGTTTGACGATCGACCCCTTGAGGGTGAACAGCACGCGCAGCACATCGGGGCGGGGGTGAACGATCATGGAAATCCAGAGGTGGCTGTTCAGCCGCCGGTCATGTTCATGAAACGCAGGATCTGCACGTCACCCCCCACCTCGAAATGATGGCGGTAAGGCTTGAGGTGCAAGGAGTCGCGGATGGCGTTTTCCAGGCGCTCGGCGTTGCCCGGGTGGGCACGCAGGACCTGCTTGAGGTCCACCGAATGCTCGTTGCCCAGGCACAGCAGCAGGCGACCTTCGACGGTCAGGCGCACGCGGTTGCAGGTGGCGCAGAAGTTATGGCTGTGCGGCGAGATGAAGCCGACCCGGGTGTGCGCCGCTTCGGCCAGGCGCCAGTAGCGTGCCGGGCCTTGGGACGACTCGGTGGACTCGATCAGGGTGAACTGCTCGGCCAGCCGGTCGCGCACCTCGTCACTGGAGTAGAACGACTCACCACGCTGGTGTTCGCTGATGTTACCCAGGGGCATTTCTTCGATGAAGGTGATGTCCAGCTCGCGGTCGATGGCAAAGCGCACCAGGTCGACCAGTTCGTCATCGTTGCGGCCCTTGAGCACTACGCAGTTGAGCTTGGTCTTGCGAAAGCCTGCCTGGCGCGAGGCGTCGATGCCGGCGATCACCTGGTTGAGGTCGCCGGTGCGGGTCAGTTGCTTGAAGCGCCCAGGGTCCAGGCTGTCGAGGCTGATATTCAGGCGCGAGACGCCGGCGTCGAACAGCGGCTGGGCCAGGCGCCCGAGTTGCGAGCCGTTGCTGGTCATGCACAGTTCGCGCAGGCCGGGCAGGGCGGCGATGCGCCCGCACAGCTCGACGATGCCCTGGCGCACCAGCGGCTCGCCACCGGTCAGGCGGATTTTGCGGGTGCCCAATGCGACGAAGCGCTCAGCCACCTGGAACAGTTCTTCGAGGCTTAGGATCTGCTGGCGCGGCAGGAACTGCATGTCTTCAGCCATGCAGTACACGCAGCGGAAGTCGCAGCGGTCGGTGACCGACATCCGCAGGTAGTCGATTTTCCGGTTGAAGCCGTCGATCAGGGCCCGGCTGTTCTGTTCCACGATTGCGCTCGAATGGGAGGGACTCAGCTCCAAGCTATAACCTGGCCGCACCCCCGTCAAATTGCTTTCCCCGACTGGTTGATCAATCTGCTCTATCACGGCTTCAGGCCCCGGCATGTATGGGAGATTCCCCCTGTAGGAGCAGCCTTGTGCTGCGAAGAGGCCATTGCAGCCACAGCTTCTCGGCTAGCCAAACCGGCCTCTTCGCAGCACAAGGCTGCTCCTACAGGACGCGATCTGGATTGTCAGTGCTGGCCCGTGATCGAAACGGCTTATCAGCCCGTAAGATCTTTCGATTGGACGCTTGTGCCCCACGCTCAATAGTCTGGAAAAAACACCGAGCGTGAGGATTCACCGCATGAGCCAGGACGAACATATCAGGGACTACAAAGGCGCGGCTGCCGGCTGGGGGGCGCTCAAGAGCGTGACCAAAAGCTGGCTGGGCAGCGAAAACGCCTTCAAGAACCTGCGGGCCATGCTCAAGACCAACCAGAACGGCGGCTTCGACTGCCCCGGCTGCGCCTGGGGCGAATCGCCGGAAAACGACATGGTCAAGTTCTGCGAGAACGGCGCCAAGGCGGTCAACTGGGAAGCCACCGGTCGCTCGGTAGACCCTGCATTCTTCGCCAAGTACAGCGTCAGTGCGTTGGCCGAACAGACCGATTACTGGCTCGAATTCCAAGGCCGGCTGACCCACCCGATGCGCTACGACGCGGCCACCGACCACTACGTCGAAACCTCCTGGGAAGAGGCCTTCGCCCTGGTCGCCAAACACCTGCAGGCGCTCGATTCGCCCGACCAGGCCGAGTTCTACACCTCGGGGCGGGCCAGCAACGAAGCGGCGTTTTTGTACCAGCTGTTCGTCCGCGCCTACGGCACCAACAATTTCCCCGATTGCTCGAACATGTGCCACGAGGCCAGCGGTGTGGGCATGTCGGAAACCCTTGGCGTGGGCAAGGGCACCGTGGTGTTCCATGACCTGGAACTGGCCGACGCCATCTTCGTCATCGGCCAGAACCCCGGCACCAACCACCCGCGCATGCTCGAACCGCTGCGCGAGGCGGTCAAGCGTGGGGCCCAGGTGGTGTGCTTCAACCCGCTAAAGGAGCGTGGCCTGGAGCGCTTCCAGCACCCGCAACACCCGTTCGAAATGCTCAGCAACGGCTCCGAACCGACCAACACCGCGTACTTCCGCCCGGCCCTGGGCGGCGACATGGCGGCCATGCGTGGCATCGCCAAGTATTTGCTGCAATGGGAACGCGAGGCCCAGGCCAAGGGTGAACCGGCGGTGTTCGACCATGCCTTCATCGCCGAACACACCAGCGGCGTCGACGCCTACCTGGCGGCGGTGGATGCCACCTCCTGGGCGCATATCGTCGAGCAGTCGGGCCTGACCCAGGCCGAGATCGAGTTGGCAGCGCGCATGTACCGCAAGGCCGAGCGGGTCATCATGTGCTGGGCCATGGGCGTCACCCAGCACCGCCACTCGGTGCCCACGGTGCAGGAAATCGTCAACCTGCAACTGCTGCGGGGCAACGTTGGCAAACCCGGTGCTGGCCTGTCGCCGGTGCGTGGCCACAGCAACGTGCAGGGTGACCGCACCATGGGCATCGACGAGAAGCCCAAGGCCGGGCTGCTCGATGCCCTGGAAAAACGCTTCCAGTTCCGTGTCCCCCGTGCCCACGGGCATAACGCGGTGCTGGCGATCAAGGCCATGGAAGAAGGGCAGGCCAAGGTCTTCATCGCCCTGGGCGGTAACTTCGCCCAGGCTACCCCAGACACCCCTCGAACCCACGCGGCTCTGCGCAACTGCGCATTGACCGTGCAGATTTCCACCAAGCTCAACCGTTCGCACTTGGTCACCGGCCGTGATGCGCTCATCCTGCCGTGCCTGGGGCGAACCGAGATCGACCTGCAGGCCGACGGGCCGCAGGGCGTGACCGTGGAGGACACCTTCAGCATGGTGCACATCTCCCACGGCCAATTGCGCCCGCGCTCGCCACACTTGCGTTCGGAGCCGGCCATCGTGGCCGGCATGGCCCAGGCGACCTTGGGCAAGCAGCCGATCGATTGGGAGTACGCCATTGCCGACTACAGCCGCATCCGCAGCATGATCGCCGATGTGATCCCCGGCTTTACCGACTTCAACGAGCGCTTGCAGCACCCGGGTGGCTTCCACCTGGGCAACAACGCGGCGGATCGCACGTGGCGTACCGCCACCGGCAAGGCGCGTTTCAGTGCCAGCCAGTTGCCGGAGCAACTGGTCAATGCCCAGGTGCTGGCCCGTGGCGACAAACCGGACCTGATTCTGCAGACGTTGCGTTCGCACGACCAGTACAACACCACCCTGTATGGCCTGGATGACCGCTACCGTGGGGTGTTTGGCCTGCGTGAGGTGGTGTTCGTCAATGAGGCTGACATCCGTCGCCTGGGGTTCGAGCCTGGCGAGCACGTGGACTTAGTGTCGCTGTGGGAGGACGGGCGCGAGCGGCGGGTCTCCGGGTTCCGCCTGGTGGCGTATGACGTGCCGCAGGGGCAGGCCGCGGCGTATTACCCGGAGACCAACCCGCTGGTGCCGCTGGAGAGTTATGGCGAGGGGACGTATACGCCGACCTCGAAGTTCGTCGCGATCAGGGTAGAGAAAGCCAAGGCGGGGAACCGGATCGAGGCGGTGCAGGCGGCTGAATAAAGGTTTGCCTGATCCGGCCTCTTCGCGGGCAAGCACCGGTCAGGGCCGGTGCACCGGGTAAGCGGTGGTGTACTTCATCTGCTCCATGGCAAAACTCGACGTAATGTTGGAAAGCCCGTCGGTGCGGGTGATCAGCTTCTTGTAGAACCGGTCATAGGCGGCAATGTCACCCACCACCACCCGCAGCATGTAATCCCAATCCCCCGACATGCGGTAAAACTCCATCACCTCCTCGAAACCGGTCACCGTCGCGGCAAACTGCTCCAGCCAGGCGCTGTCGTGGCGCTGGGTCTTGAGCTGGACGAACACCGTGAGGCCCAGCCCCAGGCGCGTGGGGTCGAGCAGGGCGACGCGGCCAAGGATGTAACCCTCTTCTTCCAGCCGTTTGACCCGCTTCCAGCAGGGCGTGGTGGACAGGTTTACCGCCTCGGCCAGTTCTTTGAGGGAAATGGACGCGTCGCGCTGCAGCAAGGTGAGGATGTGTTGGTCGAAATTGTCCATGTCGATTACAGGCTGGCCAGAGAATGATTTTCTCCAGATTACTGCAAAACCGGAAAAATGCGTGACCCCCGTTGCACGTCCTTGCCGCCGGCAATGGTTGTGCGATAGTTGCAGGCTTACCTCAGTCAATGGACCGGATCATGTCCGACAAGCCGCGTAATTTCGCCACCCGTACCATCCACGCCGGCGAGCAGCATAGCGTTGCCGACAACGCGATCTTCCCGCCCATTTATACCGCCAGTTCGTACATCAAGCGCAGCCTGGACGACAACCCCGAGTATGCCTACAGCCGCGTCGGCAACCCGACCCGGCATGCTTACGAGAGCTGTGTCGCGGCGCTGGAAGAAGGTGTCGGCGCGGTGGCTTGCGCCTCCGGCGTGAACGCCACGGCGACGGTGCTGGAGTTGTTGCCCAAGGATGCCCACGTGGTGGTGATGAACGGCGTATACGGCGGCACCTTCCGAATTCTGGAGGACTATCGCAGCCACACATCAGGGCTGACCACCACTTACGTCGATCTCAACGACGTGCAGGCTGTGGCCGCGGCGATTCGCCCAGAAACCCAGCTGATATGGATCGAGTCGCCGACCAACCCCTTGCTGCACCTGGTCGACATCAAGGCGGTCTGCGACCTGGCGCGCTCGCGCGGTATCCTCACCTGCATCGACAACACCTTCTGCTCGCCCTGGAACCAGCGCCCGATCACCCTGGGCGTGGACCTGGTGATGCACTCGGCAAGCAAGTACATCGGCGGCCATTCCGACCTTACTGGCGGTGTGGTGGTGGCCGCTAACGACGCGCTGCTGGCGCGGTTGCGCAAGATCAGCATGGCGGTCGGGGCGATCCAAGGGCCGTTCGACTGCTACCTGGCCCTGCGTGGCCTTAAAACCTTGGACGTTCGCATGGAGCGCCAGTGCGCCAATGCCCTGCAGGTGGCGCGTTTTCTCGAAAGCCATCCGCAGATCGAGCAGGTGTTTTACCCGGGGCTAGAAAGCCACCCCCAGCATGCGCTGTGCAAGCGCCAGATGCGTGCGGGCGGGGCCGTGGTGGCCATGAAGGTCAAGGGTGGCGACCGGGCGGCGCTCAATCGCCTGGTCGAGGCGCTGCAGATCTTCGTACTTGCCGATTCGCTGGGCGGCGTGGAGAGCATGATCAACCACTCCTGGAGCATGTCGCACAACTCCCTGAGCCCGGAGCAGAAGGGCGTGATGGGCATCAGTGAGAACTTGCTGCGGCTGTCGGTGGGGATCGAGGACTATCGGGACCTGATCGAAGATCTGGATACGGCGTTGAAGGCTTCGGCTAGCGTATAAAAGCGGCTGGCCCTATCGCCGGCTTGCTGGGGATAGGGCCGGTTGATTCAGCAGAAGCGCTTCACGATTTCGGCGGATGAATGATCCGTTCGATCTTGTCCTTGATCAGCAGCCGCTCCTTGCGCAGTCGGGTGATGGTGTCATCAGTGCTGGCGTTGCCTTCAGCGGCCAGCACTTCCTTGTCTTTGGCGTTGTACTCCTTGTGCAGTTTGTGCAGGTCATGGTCTTTGTCGATGCGCGTCTGGAAATCCTCGGCAGTGATGTTCAGGTCAGCGAGCAGATCATGCGGAACGGGCATTTCTTCACCTCTCGTGGGGGTTGGCGAACGGTCCTGACCTTTGAGGATAGTCGCCTTTGCGCAGGTGCGGGGCGGGGGGAGGCCGGCGCAGCCTTCTCGCAACCGGGCAGCACACTTGGCCTGCCAAGCTGAATGGCGGCTGAATAAACTTCATTTAATGTTGGGATAACGCCATCTCACGGTTTTGTTGGCGTCTTTTTCACGAAAAATTGATGGTGGCCTTTCTAGAGTTCAGCCAACTTTTCGCGGTGCCGTACAGGCCCGCGGGCTGATAATCACTCTTGATTGCGAACACTGATGCTCAACTTTAAATCCCTGCGGACTGAATGGGTCACGCTGCTGGCCAGCCTGTACCTGCTGATCGGCTTCAATTTCTTTCTCTGGCAGCACCTGGAGCACGTGGTTCCGCCAGGGTTGGCGGGGCTTTGGCTGAGCCTGGCATTTGCCGTGCTGATGCTGTTCGCATTCAACCTGATTTTGACCTTGTTTGCCTTCCGGTATGTATTAAAGCCGGTACTTATTGTGCTGTTCATGAGTGGCGCGGGTGTGGCTTACTTCATGAATCAGTACGGGGTGCTTATTGATGCCGGCATGTTCCGTAACATGGCAGAGACCAATGTTGCGGAAGTGCGCGACCTGATGTCGTTCAAGTTTGCCGCTTATATATTATTGCTGGGCGTATTGCCCTCGGTCCTGCTGTGGAAAACACCGATCGCCTACCGCGCCTGGCCCCGTGAGCTGTTGGGCAAGCTGGTGGTCAGCGGCGCCTGTGTGGTCGCCCTCGGGTCGGTGGCGTTGGTCAACTACCAGGGCTTGTCGTCACTGTTTCGCAATCACCACGAACTGCGCCTGATGCTCACCCCGAGCAATATCGTGGGTGCCTCTATTGGTTATGTCAGCGAACGCGTCGGTACAGCGGCCAGGCCCTTCCAGAATTATGGTACGGATGCGAAACGTGATGCCGCCTGGCAGAAGCATGAGCGCAAGTCGTTGACGGTGCTGGTCGTCGGCGAAAGTGCGCGGGCCGACCATTTCGGCGTGCTCGGTTATGACCGCGACACCACCCCCAGCCTGGCCAAGGAGCAGGGCCTGCTGGCCTTCTCCGATGTGCATTCGTGCGGGACTGAAACCGCCGTTTCGGTGCCCTGCATGTTCTCGGGCATGCCGCGCAAAGACTACGACGCGCGCGTGGCAAAAAACCGTGAAGGGCTGCTGGATATCCTGCAGCGGGCAGGCCTGGCCGTGCAGTGGCGCGACAACCAGTCGGGCTGCAAGGGCACCTGTGATCGGGTGCAGTTCATCGATGTCAGCAACCTCACCGACCCGGCGCTGTGCGCCAACGGCGAATGCCATGACGAGATCCTGTTGCAGGGCCTGGGTGAGCTGATCGACAACCTCGACAAGGACACCGTGCTGGTGCTGCACCAGATGGGCAGCCACGGCCCCGAGTACTTCAAGCGCTACCCCAACGCCAGCGAGCGCTTTACCCCGGTGTGCCAGAGCAATGCGCTGAACCAGTGCAGCGAGCAGGAAATCATCAACGGCTACGACAACACTTTAGCCTACACCGACAAGGTGCTGGCGTCCCTGATCGACACGCTGCGCAGCAAGCAGGGCAAGGTCGACACAGCGATGATCTACCTCTCCGACCACGGTGAGTCGCTGGGTGAGTACAACCTGTTCCTGCACGGCACCCCTTACCCCATCGCCCCGGAGCAGCAGAAGCACGTGCCACTGCTGACCTGGTTCTCCGACAGCTACAAAGAGGACTTTGGCCTGGACACCGACTGCCTGGCCAAGCTCAGCGATGCGCCGCTGTCCCAGGACAACCTGTTCCACTCGATGCTCGGCCTGTTGCAGGTGCGCACCGAGGTCTACCAGCAATCGCTGGACATGTTCGCCAGCTGCCGGCCGTGGCTGGCCGCCAAGCGCTGATCGCGCATGGCTTTTACACCACCGTTTATCTATTCCAGGGATGGCGCAGGTTTCACCCGCAGTGCCCGCGCCGTATATACTGCGCGCCAATGTTAGTGGGAGAGCCTCGTGGCCATCGAAATTCACTGGATCCGTGACGACCAGACCCTGGCCGACCTCTGCCGAAAGTGGCGCCAACTGCCCTTCGTAGCGCTCGACACCGAATTCATGCGGGTAGACACGTTCTACCCCAAGGCGGGGCTGATCCAGATTGGCGACGGTCAACGTGCCTTTCTGATCGACCCACTGCTGATCAAGGACTGGCAACCCCTGGCCGAGCTGCTCGAAGACAGCGGCGTGGTCAAGGTGCTGCACGCCTGCAGCGAAGACCTCGAAGTGCTGCTGCGCCTGACCGGCAAGCTGCCACAGCCACTGTTCGACACGCAGTTGGCCGCCGGTTACCTGAACCTGGGTTTCTCCATGGGTTACTCGCGCCTGGTCCAGGACGTGCTGGGGCTCGAGCTGCCCAAGGGCGAAACCCGGTCTGACTGGCTGCAACGCCCGCTGTCCGACACCCAGGTCAGCTACGCTGCCGAAGATGCTGTGCACCTGGCCGAGCTGTTCATCGCGCTGCGCCCGCGCCTGTCCGATGACAAGTACGCCTGGGTGCTGGAAGACGGCGCCGAGCTGGTGGCCCAGCTGCGCCGGGAAGTCGAGCCCGAGAGCCTGTACCGCGACGTCAAGCTGGCCTGGAAGCTGGCGCCCCAGCAACTGGCCGTGTTGCGCGAGCTGTGTGCCTGGCGTGAGCGCGAAGCGCGCAACCGCGACGTGCCGCGCAACCGCATCCTCAAAGAGCACTCGCTGTGGCCGATGGCCAAGTCCCAGCCCTCTAACTTGTCGGCCCTGGCCAAGATCGACGAGATGCACCCGCGCACCATCCGCCAGGACGGGGAGTTTCTCGTCCAACTGATCAAGCGTGCTGCCAGCCTGCCCGCCGATCAGTGGCCGCAGGTTTTGCCTGAGCCATTGCCGATCGAAGCGGCCGGCATCCTCAAGCAGCTGCGCGCCATCGGCCAGGCCGAAGGCGAGCGCTTAGGCATTGCCCCCGAGCTGATGCTGCGCAAGAAAACCCTGGAAGCGCTGCTCAAGAGCGGCTACCCCAATGGCCCCTATCAACTGCCCGATTCGCTGCGCGGCTGGCGTCGCGAGCGCATGGGCCAGGCCCTGCTGGACAACCTGGCAGGCGCCGGAGAGACCCGATGAAACGTATCTGCTCGATCTACAAGAGCCCCCGCAAGAACGAAATGTACCTGTATGTGCTCAAGGCCGAAGGCCTGGAGCGCGTGCCCGAGGCCTTGCTGCCGTTCTTCGGCACCCCCGTGCATGCGTTCGACCTGGTGCTGAGCCCCGAGCGCAAGCTGGCGCGCGAGGACATCACCAAGGTGCTGGAAAACCTCGACAACCAGGGCTATCACCTGCAGATGCCGCCGGCCGAGGATGAGTACATCGAGCACCTGCCCGAAGAGCTGCTGCGCCGTAACGACCCGGTCTGACCCAGGCCCGGTTCCTCTCATTCGCCAAGTGGCCCGCCTGTCGGGCCGCTTTCGTTGTCTGCCAAGGTTGTTTTCACGATGCGCGTTCTGATCGCCGAACAGGATCATGCCAAGTACACCCAGCTGCTGGGCGAAGCGGCCCCTGACCTGCAAATCCTGACCAGCAGCGACTCTGCCGAGCTGGCGCTGCAGGCGCCGCAGTGCCCAGTGTGGCTGGGCCAGCCCGACTTGTTGGCGAGCCTGCTGCGCCAGGGCCACAAGCCGGCCTGGATGCAGTCGACCTGGGCCGGCATCACCCCGTTGCTGGCCGAGGGTTTGCCACGGGACTATCGCCTGACGCGCGCAGTTGGCATTTTTGGCCAGGTCATGGCGGAGTACATGCTCACCTACCTGCTCGGCCATGAACGCGAGGTGCTGTCGCGCCTGGTGAGCCAGGTCGAGCGGCGCTGGGACGACCGCCCCGGGCGCACCCTTGAGGGGCGCAAGGTGCTGATCGTCGGCACCGGTGATATCGGCCAACGTGTGGCGGAGTTTCTGCTGCCGTTCGGCGTGACCCTGTACGGGGTCGCGAGCAGCGCCCGCGAGCAGCTGCCGTTCGTCGAAGTGGCGGCCCTGGCGGACCTGCCGCGCATGGTCGAGCAGGTCGACTACGTGATCAACCTGCTGCCGGACACGCCTGCCACCCACGACCTGTACGATGCGGCGCTGTTCCAGCGCTTCAAGCCCAGTGCCTTGTTCATCAATGCCGGGCGTGGAGTGGCGGTGGTCGATGCCGACCTGGTGGAAGCACTGAAGCAGGGGCATCTGGCGGGCGCGGTGATCGATGTGTGCCGCCAGGAGCCACTGCCCCAGCGTCACCCGTTCTGGACCGCCTGGGGGTTGCTGCTGACCGGGCACAGCTCGGCGCCCACCTCGCCGGCGGCGATGGTGCGGTTGTTTGTCGAGAATGTGCGGGCGTATGAGGCGGGGCAGGGGTTACGCGGGGAAGTGGATTTCGCCCGGGGTTACTGATTGCTAGTGGCCTGTACCGGCCTCTTCGCGGGGCAAGCCCGCTCTTACAAGTACTGCGCCGACCTTGGGCCTGCGGCGTACCTGTGGGAGCGGGCTTGCCCGCGAAGAGGCCAGTACAGCCCATAAAAAGGCTTACAGGCTCCCACAAGTACCGCGCCGACCTTGGGCCTGCGGGGTACTTGTGGGAGCGGGCTTGCCCCGCGAAGAGGCCGGTACAGCCAACAAAAAGCCTTACAGGCTAAAATCCCCCTCAGCCGCCAGCTCGCTCAGCGGCCGGCGCGAGCTCGGCACTTCACGCGCCTGCAGCGCCTCAGCCAAGGTCGCCTTGTCGCCCAGCTTACCGATCGCCACCATGGCATGCAGCTCGTAACCCTCAGGCACCTTCAGTTCGCTACGCGCCAGCTCCTTGTCGAAGCCGGCCATGCCGTGGGTGTGCCATCCGCTGATGCTGGCCTGCAGGGCCAAGTGCCCCCAGGCGGAGCCAGTGTCGAAGGTGTGCCACAGGGCAGGGCTTTCTTCAGCGGCGCCAGGCGCTGCGAAGGTGGTTTTAGAGATGATCAGCACCAGCGCCGACGCCTGTTGCGCCCAGCTGCGGTTGAACGGCACCAGCAGGTTCAGGTAGCGCTCCCAGTTCGCGGTATCGCGACGGGCATAGAGGAAGCGCCAAGGCTGCGAGTTGTACGCCGACGGCGCCCAGCGCGCGGCTTCCAGGAAGCTCAGCAGGGTCTCCTCACTGATCGGCTCGGCGGTGAAGGCGCGTGGCGACCAGCGGTTGATGAACTGCTCGTTAATGGCGTAATCGGCAATACGGGGGGTGGCGCTCATGGCTTTTCCTACAAGCGGATGGGAAAACTCCACGCTACTGCGTCCCGTCATGACTGACAAGCGGTCTGGCTTTGCCGAAGGCCAGGCTCTAGACTGGCGCCGCCGCGCGCCGCGCACTGATGATGAATGCAGGAAACCCGTGTGATGATCGCAGACAGCGCGCCGTTCTGGCGGCGCAAAACCCTCGAACAACTCAGCCCGCAAGAGTGGGAATCGCTCTGTGACGGCTGCGGTTTGTGCTGCCTGCAAAAGCTCGAGGACGAGGACGACAACAGCATCTATTACACGCGCATTGCCTGCAAACTGCTGGATCTCGACACCTGCCAGTGCAGCGACTACCCCAACCGCTTCGCCCACGTGCCCGATTGCATCCAGCTGACCCCTGGCAAGGCTGACCAGTTCAAGTGGCTGCCAAGCACCTGCGGTTACCGCCTGGTCAGCGAAGGCAAGGACCTGCCTGACTGGCATCACTTGATCTGCGGCGATCGCCAGCAGGTCCATGAACAGCGTATTTCCCAGTCAGGGCGAATGCTCAGTGAGCATGATGTCGATGAAGACGACTGGGAAGACCACCTGATTTTTCGCGCCAGCTGACCGGCGCACCCCCGTCGCCTCTGGGAAACAAGGAGTTTCTGTATGCGTTGCCAGCTGTTGTTGCTGCTGAGCCTGATGGCCTGTTCGCCGGCCTGGGCGAAGAAAGTCGACCTGGATTATCACGTGCGCCTGTTGCCAGCCAATGGCCAGGCCGAAGTGCGCCTGACCCTGGCCGAAGGCAGCAGCGTACGCAGCCTCGACTTCGACCTGGGCAAGGCCGGCACCTACAGTGGCTTCCAGGCTGACGGCCAGTGGCAAGTCGCAGACAAGGGCGAGCGCGGTGTGTGGCACCCGGCGCCCGGCAAGACCAGCCTCAGCTACCGCGTGCAACTGGACCAGAAGCTGCGCAGTGGCGCTTATTCGTCGCGTATCACGCCCCATTGGGCCTTGTTCCTCGGCGACCAGCTGGTCCCGCCCGCGCGCCTCGATCAGCAGGACGGTACCGAATTGGTGGCACGCCTGTGGTTCGACCTGCCAGAAGGCTGGAAAAGCATCGAAACCTCCTGGCCGCGCATTGGCAAGGACAAGTTCCGCATCGACAACGTCTCGCGCCTGTTCGACCGCCCCACTGGCTGGATGCTGGCGGGTGACCTGGGCAGCCGCCGGGCGCGGCTGGGCGAGACTGAAGTCACCGTTGCCGCGCCAGTCGGGCAGGGCATGCGTCGCATGGACAGCCTGACCCTGCTGACGTTCGTCTGGCCGCAATTGCAGGCCGTGTTCCCGCGTAACCCACCGAAACTGCTGTTGGTCGGCGCCCGGGACGGCATGTGGCGCGGGGCGATGGCGGCGCAGGGCTCGCTGTATATGCACAGCGCCCGGCCGATGATCAGCGAAAATGGCAGCAGCCCGTTGTTGCGTGAATTGGTGCAACTGTTTGCGCAGATTCATGGCCGTGACGGCAGTGACTGGCTGATCGAGAGCCTAACTGACTACTACGCCAGTGAGTTGTTGCGTCGGGCAGGCGGGGTCAGCGATGACCGCTATGAGGCCTGGCAGGCGCGTTTGAGCAAACAGGCTGCCAAGGTTACCCAGCTCAAGGGCGAGCAGGCCAACCCGGCGCAGGTTGCCCGTGGGGTGCTGTTGCTGCAGGCCCTGGACAAGGAGATCCGCATCCACACCCAGGCCAAGCGTTCGCTGGATGACGTGGCGCGGGCGCTGATGCGATTACGGACTGTGAGCACCGAAGAGTTCGTGCAGATCAGTGAGAGTGTGCTGGGGCGGCGGTCCGAAGTGTTGCAGAGCAAGGTGTTGCGCTAGCGATTTGTGTTACCTGTGCCGGCCTCTTCGCGGGGCAAGCCCGCTCCCACAGGATTGCGCTGCTCTGAGGCCCCATGGAGCAACTGCACTGCTCTGGGGGCCAATGGAGCAATGGATTGCTCTGAGGCCCCCATGGAGCAACTGCACTGCTCTCAGGATTAGTGAATAATTGTGGGAGCGGGCTTGCCCCGCGAAGATGCCGGCACAGGCAAAACAAAATCAAAGGCCAGTCAGCGGATCCTTCCCTGTCACCGTCACCCCGCGTGTAGCCGCTTTGGCACTCGCCTTCAACGCCTGCAACTGCGCAGCACTGTCTTCGATGTCCGCGCGCAACCGGTTGTATTCCTGACGATGCCGCTGCCACCAGGCCTTGGTCGAGCAATGCCCGCTGACCCCGCGCGCCACGGCCATACCGCCCACCACCATCTGCAGCAGCCCAACCAGGCCGCCATGGCGCAGCCCCTTGCTGAACATCAGCGCCCCGCCGGCCAGCGAACCGACCCTTTCCAGGCCCTGAACATTGTGCTCCGGCGACGCCGCAGCGGAATGGATATCGAGCATGGCAAGCCCTCCGTATGAAGTGTAAGCAGCTGACCGCAGGGGGCTCGCAGCCGTTCATTCGCTGCGCCGAATGGTTGCCAGGCGCACGGCCTGCGCATTGCCAATCAGCGCCAGCACCTGAAAAATGTCTTGTCTGGGCAGCTATTTGTCCGGTTTGGCAATGCAGCCCGCCAGGTGTTTAATCTCACCCTTTAAAACCGCGAAGCCCTTTAAATACGGGCGATCCAGAGATTCAACCGCTCATCTAAAATGCTGTAGACACATTGTCTAACAGTGCCCTATAGTCGTTATACAAATAGTAGACACAGCGCTATGACAACAAAGAAGGCCGCCATGAAAGCCACCGTTCAAGCCATCAGCGAAGAAGCGCCGCAGGACCGCAAGGCCGTCCTCGCCGAAGCGCTGCGCCGCCGGATCCTCAGCATGGAACTGGCCCCCGGCGCTGTGGTGGACGAGTTGGCCCTGTGTGACGAGTTCGGCCTGTCGCGCCCGCCGGTGCGTGAGCTGCTGCGCCAGATTGCCGCCGAAGGCTATATCGAGCTCGAGGCCAACCGCGCGCCACGGGTTGCCGCGATGAACCACGATTCGCTGCACAGCTTTTTCGTCGCGGCGCCGCTCATCTATATCGCCACCACCCAGTTGGCCGCTACCTACGCCAGCGAAGCGGAAATCGAGGCGCTCAAGGCTATCCAGGCGCAGTTCCGCCAGGCCATCGAAGCGCGTGATGTGGAAAACCGGGTGGTCTACAACGACGCATTCCACCTGGAAATCGGCAGGATGGCGCACAACGACTACCTGATGCCGAGCCTGCGCCGCCTGCTTATCGACCATGCCCGTCTAGGCAAGATTTTTTATCGCCACCCGACCACTGATGACATGCAACAGGACCTTGAAACCGCCTGCGACCAGCATGACCAGATGATCGATGCCATCGAACGCCGTGACCCCGCGCGCGCCGGGCAACTGGTGCGAGAGCACTTCGAGCTATCGCGCCGGCGCATGGCTGAATACGCGGCACCCCAAGGGCTGGATGTACCGATTCAGATATGAGGTTTCCAGGTCGTCGCCACTGGCGCTGATCGCTCGTCAACAACAAGATCCAGGTTAGTGACATGACAAGAATAAGCTCGTTACCTGCCGATGATGCCACCTGTGGTTGGTATCACCTGAGCACACCCCGCACGCCACGGCCGGCCCACCGTGGCCATAGCCAGGCGCGCTGGGTGGTGGTCGGTGCCGGCTTCACCGGGCTGGCCGCTGCGCGCCAGCTGGCAACGAACTTTCCGCATGACGAGGTTGTGCTGGTCGAGGCCCAGGAAGTCGGTTTTGGCACCTCCGGGCGCAACGCCGGTTTTGCCATCGACCTGCCCCATGACATCGGCGCCGAGGACTACATCGGCGATATCGATACTGCCAAGACCGTGCTCAAGCTCAACCTGGGTGGGCAGTCGTACCTCAAGGAGCTGATCGAGCGCCATGGCATCGAATGCCAGTTTCGGCACTGTGGCAAATACCAGGCCGCTGTCGAGGATCGTGGCATTGCCGTGCTCGATGCCTACCGTCGAGGCCTGGACAAACTCGGCCAGCCCTATGAAGTGATCGAAGGTCGCGACCTGCCCGAACACATCGGCACGCACTTCTACCGCAAGGGCTTGTTCACGCCGGGTACCGCGTTGCTGCAGCCTTCGGCGCTGGTCAAAGGCTTGGCCGACAGCTTGCCGAGCAATGTTTCGCTGTACGAGCACACGCCGATCACTGACGTCGAGTACGGCGACAAAGTGGTACTGCGCCACGCCAAGGGCTCGATCACTGCCGACAAGCTGGTGCTCACCACCAATGCCTTTGGCATGAGCTTCGGCTTCCTCAAGGGCCGCATGTTGCCCGTGTTCACCTATGGCAGCATCACCCGCCCGCTGACCGAAGACGAGCAAGCCCGCCTGGGTGGCAAACCCTACTGGGGCGTGATCCCCGCCGATCCATTCGGCACCACCCTGCGGCGCACCGTCGACAACCGCCTGCTGGTGCGCAACAGCTTCAGCTTCAACCCAGACGGGCGCAGCAACCGCAAGTACCTGGACCGTTTCGTTCAACGCCACCGCGAATCCTTTGCCCGACGCTTCCCGATGTTGCCCGACGTGAACTTTGAATACACCTGGGGCGGCGCCCTGGCGTTGTCGCGTAATCACATGGGGTTCTTTGGCCAGTTGGCGCCCAATGTGGTCGGCGCGCTGTGTTGTAACGGCCTGGGTGTTACCCGCGGCACGGTCACCGGGAAGTTGCTGGCCGACTGGCTGGCCGGTGACAAACACGAACTTATCGAGTTTTTGCTCAATGCCCCCGGGCCTTGCGCGAATCCACCGCAGCCCTTGGTATCCCTGGGCTTGAACGCCAACTTGATGTGGGGGCAACTGCGCGCGGGCAAAGAAAGCTGAGCGTTTTGTAAGTTAGGCCATTGAATATTTGACGTCGGGCGGATTTGCCCGGCACGGGCGCGCTTTGCCCGAAATTGATGATCGAGATGTCATGTCCGATGACCCGGGGCTGAAGGCTGTTTTCAGTTTCGCGGACGCGCTCGCCTTGAAAACGTGCATACAGAAGAAGTGGTAGGAACAACAATGACAAGTCCGAATATTTCGATTGAAGATGTACCGATCAACCGTTTTCACCAGTTCTTGACCCTGCGCTCCGGCGGGGGCTCTTTCGTCGATGGGTATGTGTTGAGCATCATCGGCGTGGCAATGGTGCAAATGTCCGCGGGCCTGAGCCTGACCAGCTTCTGGCAGGGCATGATCGCCGCCTCGGCGCTGATCGGCATTTTCTTCGGCGGCTTTTTCGGCGGTTGGCTGACCGACCGCTTTGGCCGCAAGCGTGTGTTTTTCGTCGGCCCGACCCTGTTCATTCTGTCGTCGCTTGCGCAGTTCTGGGTGGAGTCGGCGCTGGCCTTGTTCCTGTTGCGTTTTGCCATCGGCATCGCGGTGGGCATCGAGTACCCGGTGGCCACCTCGCTGCTGGTGGAGTTCCTGCCCAAGAAGAACCGCGGCCCGCGCCTGGCAACCTTGACGGTGCTGTGGTTCGCCGGCGCCGCGACCGCCTACATGGTCGGTGAGGCGATCCTGCGCCACGGTGGCGATGATGCCTGGCGCCTGGTATTGGCCAGTGCGGCGGTCATTGGCGCGCTGCTGTTCGCCATTCGCCTGGGCACCCCGGAATCGCCACGCTGGCTGATCAGCAAGGGCCGCTCGGCCGAGGCCGAACAGGTAATCAAGCGGGTCTATGGCAATGGCTTCTCGCTGCGCAACCTGCCGGAAGAGCCCAAGGCCCGCAAGCTGTCGTTTCTCAGCCTGCTGCACGCCGGGTATGGCAAGCGCATGCTGTTCGTCACCCTGTTCTGGACCTGTTCGGTGATCCCGGTGTTCGCCGTGTACGCCTTCGCCCCGAAAGTGCTGGGCGCGCTCAACCTCAAGGGTGACTGGGCATCGATCGGTTCGGTCGCCATCACCTTCCTGTTCGTGGTCGGTTGCATCATCGGCACCCGCCTGCTCAACACCCTCGGTCGGCGCACCACGCTGCTGCACAGCTTCTTCTGGTCTGGGCTGGCGCTGCTGGGCCTGGCGGCGTTCAGCCATGGTAGCGAGCTGCTTATCCTGGTGCTGTTCGGTGCTTATGCACTGTTCATCGGCGGTGCCCAGGTATTGCAACTGGTCTACCCCAACGAGCTGTTCCCCACCGAAATCCGTGCCGGCGCCGTGGGCGTGGGCACCTCCATGTCGCGGGTCGGTGCTGCTGTCGGTACCTGGCTGGTACCCATCGCCCTCGACAACTATGGCATCGGCGCAACCATGTATGCCGCCGCCGCCGTCACGTTTGTTGGCCTGGCCGTCTCTGTCGCCCTGGCCCCCGAAACCCGTTCATTGAACCTGCAGCAAGCGGCATCGCTGAGCTGAGCTATTCGAAAAGCCGCCGCAGCGTAGACCGCTGTGGCTTCTACACCCCTGAACAACGCACTGGAGAACCTACCGTGAAATTCGAAGGCATCTACACCCCGGCAATCACTCCGCTGGCTGCGGACGGCTCGATCGACAAGGCGGCGTTCGCCGAAGTACTCGACTACCTGGTCGAATCGAAAATCCACGGCGTGATCATCGGTGGCTCCACCGGCGAGTACTACGCCCACACCGCGCAAGAGCGCATCGAACTGGCCGCCCAGGCCAAGGACGTGCTCAATGGCCGCCTGCCGCTGATCATCGGCACCGGCGCGATCCGCACCGAAGACTCCGTGGCCTTCGCCAAGCACGCCAAGGAAATCAAGGCCGACGCGCTGTTGGTGGGCACGCCGCCCTACGCGCTGCCGACCCAACAGGAAATCGCCCTGCACGTCAAAGCGGTCGACGCGGCTGCCGGCCTGCCGATCATGCTCTACAACTACCCAGGCCGCATGAGCGTGGGCATGGGCGAGGAATTCTTCGATGCGGTCGCCGATGTGAAAAACATCGTCGCCATCAAGGAGAGCTCGGGCGACATGGCCCAGTTGCACCGCTTGGCCATCCAGCGCCCGAATATCCAGCTGTCGTGCGGCTGGGACGACCAGGCCCTGGAGTTCTTCGCCTGGGGCGCGCAGAGCTGGGTTTGCGCCGGTTCCAACTTCATCCCGCGTGAGCACGTGGCCCTGTTCGAGGCCTGCGTGATCGAGAAGGACTTCGCCAAAGGCCGCCGCATCATGGCCGCCATGATGCCGCTGATGGACTTCCTCGAAGGTGGCAAGTTCGTCCAGTCGATCAAGTACGGCTGCGCGCTGAACGGCCTGAGCACCGGTGGCGTGCGCAAGCCGCTGTACGACCTGGATGCCGCCGAGAAGCAGGCACTCGAGCGCGTGGTCACTGAACTCAAGCGCAACATCGCCCAGATCACCGGAGGTGCCTGACCATGGCTGAATTGCTGAGCAAGGAACAGTACGCGGCCATCGCCGCCGACCTGCAACTGCGTACCCAGGCGTTCATCGACGGTGAGTTCCGCGATGCCGTCTCGGGCCGCACCTTCGTCACCACCAACCCGGCCACTGGCAAACAGCTGGCCGAAGTCGCCGCCTGCGACGTGCAGGATGTCGACGTTGCCGTGGCGGCGGCCAAGCGTGTCTTCGAAGACGGCTCGTGGTCGAAACTGCAACCCGCTGAGCGCAAGCACATCCTGCTGAAGTTCGCCCAGCTGCTGGAAGACAACAGCCACGAACTGGCGGTTTTGGAGGCGCTGGACAGCGGCAAGCCGGTCAGCGAATGCCAGAACGTCGACGTGCCGGAAACCATCCACACCCTTCGCTGGCACGCCGAGCTGATCGACAAGATCTACGACAACACCGCCCCCACCGGCAATGCGGCCGTGACCATGGTGGTGCGTGAAGCCATCGGTGTGGTCGGCCTGGTGCTGCCGTGGAACTTCCCGCTGCTGATGCTGGCCTGGAAGATTGCCCCGTCGCTGGCGGCCGGTTGCTCGATCGTGGTCAAGCCAGCCAAGGAAACCACCCTCAGTGCCCTGCGCGTGGCCGAGCTGGCGCATCAGGCCGGCGTACCGGCGGGTGTGTTCAACCTCGTGCCAGGCGGTGGCCGTGAAGTGGGCGAGGCCATCGGCCGCCACATGGACATCCCGATGGTCAGCTTCACCGGTTCCACCGACACCGGCCGCCTGTTCCTGAAATACGCGGCCGAGTCAAACCTCAAGCGCATCGTGCTAGAGCTGGGTGGCAAGAACCCGGCCGTGGTCATGAATGACTGCGAAGACCTGGACGAAGTGGCCCAGTTCGTCACCGCCGGTGCGTTCTGGAACATGGGCGAAAACTGCTCCGCGTCCTCGCGCCTGATCGTGCACAAGGACGTCAAGGACGAGCTGCTGACGCTGATCGGCAAGCACTTGAAGGACTGGAAGCTGGGCGACCCGCTGGACCCGGAAAACCGCTTGGGGGCGATGGTCAGCAAAGCGCACTTCGAGAAGGTGAAGTCTTACCTGGAATATGCCGCCGAGCAGAAGCTCAACGTGGTGCAGGGCGGTGAGACCGAGCAGGGCGTGTTCGTGCAACCGACCATCGTTGACGGGGTGACGCCTGACAATCGGTTGTTCGTCGAGGAAATCTTCGGGCCGGTGCTGAGCGTGACCAGCTTCGAAAGCATTGACCAAGCGATCGAGCTGGCTAACGACACCATCTACGGCCTGGCGGCTTCGGCCTACACCGGCAGCCTGCGCAATGCCCTGCGCCTGTCGCGGGAAATCCGCGCGGGTGTGGTCACGGTCAACTGCTTCGGCGAAGGCGATGCTTCGACGCCGTTCGGTGGCTACAAAGAGTCCGGCTTTGGTGGGCGCGACAAGTCCATCTGGGCGCACGATCAGTACACGGAGTTGAAGACCATCTGGATCAACGCTTCGTGAGCTGACTGCAGGACGGTGCTGTTCTGACGGAGCTCAGCACCTGGCCGCCTCTGGTGATGCCTCTACCGACCTGTAGGAGCAGCCTTGTGCTGCGAAGAGGCCGGTACAGGCACCCTCAGAGGCGGCTTTTTTACTTGAACTTGGGCCCCGACCGGGTATTCAGCCCTTTGGCCATCCGGTCATACAGCACCACGTTCACTGTCGCCGCCAGGTTCATGCAGCCCTGGGTCGGGATGTAGATGGTCTCTTCACACCACCCCCGCACATCCGCATCGAGGCTGCCGTCTTCTGGCCCGAAAATGTAGATGGCGCGATCCGGGTGGGTGTACTCGGGCAGCGGCCGTGCGCCGTCGACCAGTTCTACCGCCACCGGCGTGCAGCCCAGCGGAATGATGCGTTGCAGGTCGTCGATGCCGATCAGCGGGATGTCGTAGTGCACACGTTTGGTGTCGGTGACGAAGTCGCGGGCGCGCTCATACCGTTTGCCGGTGTAGAACACCGAGTTGACGCCGTAGCAACCCGCTGCGCGCATCACCGAGCCGACGTTTTCCGCCGACTTGGGGTTGAACAGGCCGATGCAGCTGTATCGTTTGTTTGCCACGTGCCGGGGCCCTTCGCAAAAAAAGCGCGATTATACGGGCTCGCCGGCCGCAGCGGGGGCTGTGTCGATGGTCAGTCTTTTTTCAGCAGGCCAGCCAGCCCGGCAAACGGGTTATGGGTAGCCTTGGCGATGCTCGGGGTGCTGGTCGAGCCTTCGCTGAAATACTGCTGGTCGGTGTAGCGCGAGTGTTCGTTGTCGTGGCAGTACAGGCACAGCAACTCCCAGTTCGAACCGTCCTGCGGGTTGTTGTCGTGGTTGTGGTCACGGTGGTGCACGGTCAGCTCGCTCAGGCGCTTGCCGGCAAACTCGCGGGCGCAGCGGCCACACACGTGCGGGTACATTTTCAGGGCCTTGTCGCGGTAGCCCATCTCTTTGTCGCGCTTGGCGTCGGCAAGGATGCGGTCGAGGCGTGCGGTGGCGGCGGAGGTAGAGGCCGAACTCATGGTGTTTCCTTTGTTCTGATCAGGCAAATGACGGTTATGCCACTGAGTCTAGCGCGCTTGCAGGCCAGGCGGACAGGCGAAAGCTTCCATTTAGGCGTAGCCTGTAGGAAGGTTCCCGACAGGAGGTTGCTGATGTTGCATGCGATCCTCACCGCGTTGCTCCTGGCTGGCCTGCCCATGGCCGAAGCCGCCAGCGCGCCACCCCGGCTCAATACACCCGTGCCCGGCGCCCCCGGCACGCCCACGCCCACGCCCTATCCGCAGATCACCCCGAGTACGCCGCCGAAGGCTTATGACAGCCAGCCTGGCGCACCGTTGTTGCCGCCAATGCCGGTGCCTGGGCCGCCGAAGGACCAGCCATTGCCAGGCTTGCGGCCAGAGCCTGTGAAGGTGCCGGTGGAGGAGGATTAGAGTGACTGTTTTGGGCGGGAAGGGTTTGCCGTGGCATTTGCAGTGTGGCGAAGATCGAGCGCCGCCCGCGCGGCGCATCGCGAGCAACGCTCGCTCCTACGTTTGTTTCGGGCCAGTCACGCCGGTGCCAGCGTGCGCGACCGCCTTGTTTATACGTCCCGATATTGAGGTGGACGCCAAGGGGCCGCGCGCCAATGCCTCAGGAATAATTGGCCAGAAACAAACGTAGGAGCGAGCGTTGCTCGCGATGCGCCGCGCGGGCGGCGCTCGGTTTCAAAGCCGCTGTATCCCCAACGGCATGCACCTATAAAACACTGTGCGGTCTCACCTTTGCGCTACACCACCCCCAGCTCGCCAAACACAAAGGCATACTCCAGCGCCACATCCTTGAGCCCCTGGTACCGCCCACTCATGCCGCCATGCCCAGCCCCCATTTCAGTCTTGAGCAGCAGCAGGTTGTCATCGGTCTTGCGCGTGCGCAGGCGGGCGACCCACTTGGCAGCCTCCCAATACTGCACGCGGCTGTCGTTGTACCCGGCCACCACCAGCATGGCGGGGTAGGCCTGGGCTGTTACGTTCTCGTACGGTGCATAGGCCTTGATGCGCTCATACACCTCGGGCTCTTGCGGGTTGCCCCATTCGTCGTACTCGGTGACGGTCAGCGGCAGGTCGGGGTCGAGCATGGTGTTGAGCACGTCGACGAAAGGTACTTCGGCAATCGCGCAGCGGAACAACTCGGGGCGCAGGTTGAGCACCGCGCCCATCAACAAGCCGCCCGCACTACCGCCGCTGATGGCCAGGCGCTCGGGCGAGGTCACGCCTTCGGCGATCAGGTGCTCGGCACAGGCGATGAAGTCGGTGAAGCTGTTCTGCTTGTGCGCCTGCTTGCCGGCCCGGTACCAGGCCTCACCCAACTCGCCACCACCGCGCACGTGGGCAATGGCAAAGGCCACGCCGCGCTGCAGCAGGCTCAGGCGGGCATGCGAGAACCACGGGTCGAGGCTTTCGCCATAGGCGCCATAGCCATACAGGTACAGCGGCACGGTCTTGCCCAGGTCTTCGCGGCGGCGCACCAGGCTGATCGGCACCTGTGTGCCGTCCTGGGCGGTGGCCCACAGGCGCTGGCTGACATAGCCGTCGGCATCGAACGCACCCAGCACCGGGGTTTGCTTGAGCACCGCCTGTGCACCGGTGGCCAGCTCCAGCTGGCGCACCTGGGCCGGGCGGTTGAGCGCTTCGTAGCGCAGGCGCACACGGGGGCTGACGAACTCAAGGCTGTCCTGCACGTAAAGGCTGTAGGCAGCATCCGGCAATTCGACACGGTAAGCCGCCAGGCCCTGGGGGCGTACTTCGATGATCGGCAGGCCACCTTCGCGCAGGCTCAGGGTCAATGCCCCTGCGTTGAGGCTCAGGCCTTCCAGCATCACCTCGTCGCTGTGCGCTACCAGCAACTGCCAGCGATCACGGGTCGGTACGTCATCGGCCGGGGCGTGGTACAGGGCGAAGTTGATGCCGTCCTGGTTGGTGCGGATGAACCAGCGCCACTCGCCATCGAGCTGGCCGTGGTCCGGGAAGTACTCATGGTCTTCAACGCGTGGCGCCAGGCAGGTGAACGGCAGCTGCGGCGTTTCGGCATCGAGTACCCAGGCCTCGCTGGTGGTCTTGCTGTTCAGCAGCAGCACCAACTGGCGTTCGGAGCTGGTGCGGTAGCAATGCAGGAAGAAGCGGCCGTCGGGCTCTTCGAACACGGTTGGCGCGCCGCTGCTACCCAGGGTGTGACGACGCAGGCGCCAAGGGCGGTGGGTGTCATCCAGTTCGGCGAAGAACAGCGTCTGGCTGTCATTGGCCCAGGTCAGGCTGCCGTCGCAGTCCTCGAAGGGCAGGGGGGTGATGCTGCCGTCGCCCAGGTCCTTGACGTACAGGGTGTAGATTTCGTCGCCGCTGGTATCGAGGCTGTAGGCCAGCAGGCGATGGTCGGGGCTGACGTTGAACGCCCCCAGTGACAGGAAGCCGCCGTTGGCCAGTGCGTTGGGGTCGAGCAGCAGCTGTTCGCGGCTTTCATCCACAGTATTGGAGTCGTCAGCCGGGCGCGGGCAGCGGTAATGGCGTGGGTATTCGTCGCCGGCGGTGGTGCGGGTGTAGTACAGGTACGGGCCCCAAGGGGAGGGCAGCGACAGGTCGGTTTCCTGGATGCGGCCTTTGATTTCCTCGAACAGCTGTTCGCGCAGGGGCGCCTGGTCGGCCAGGCAGGCTTCCTGGTAGCTGTTCTCGGCCTGCAGGTATTCGAGCACCTCGGGCGCGTCGCGCTGTTGCAGCCAGGCGTACGGGTCGGCGGCTTGGTCTGCACGGGCGATGGGGGGCTGGGGCTTGGTGGGCATCGGGGGTCCTTGGCTGAGGGCTTGCGGTGCCTGTTCAGGCTGCTTCGCGGGCAAGCCTGAACAGGGAAGCGCTGTCTGCGCCCTGAAAAGTGTTTATCATAGGCAACTCTTTGCCTGGCTTGCACGAACACCATGACCGAGAACGACTATACCCTCGCCTGGGGCCTGTACGCCCTTGCCGCCCTGGGCTGCCTGTTGGTGGGCTTCAAGCTCACGGGTTGGATGTGGCGCTGGCTGCGCGAACCGCTGCGGGTGATCCTGGCGGTACTGCTGCTGACCCCGACCATCGTCGACCCGGTCAAGGACAGCTTTGCCCCGGCCATCGCCATTACCGCCCTGGACGTGGCCTTCAAGGTCGGCAACAACGCCTGGCGCGCGGTGTCCGATTTTGCTATGTACGGCATGATCGCCTTTGGCCTGTACTTGCTCTTCGTGTTGGTGCGCTGGCCGCTGGAAAAACGTGCCCGTGAGCGCCGCGAGCAAGCCGAAGCCGCCGCCAAGCGCCAGGCTGCCGAAGATGACGAGGTCCGGGTCGATGCCCCGCTGGCGGCCGAGCGCCGCGACCGTTACCGCAACGATCCACCCCCTGCCGCGCCTGCGGGCGGCGGTCGGGTCGAGCCTCGCCTGTAAATCGGAGACACGCGCATGTGCGAACTGCTGGGCATGAGTGCCAACGTCCCCACCGACATCGTTTTCAGCTTCACCGGCCTGATGCAACGCGGCGGCCGCACCGGCCCGCACCGTGATGGCTGGGGCATCGGCTTCTACGAAGGGCGCGGCCTGCGCCTGTTCCAGGACCCCGCCGCGAGCAGCGAGTCGGAAGTCGCCAACCTGGTGCAGCGTTACCCGATCAAAAGCGAAGTGGTCATCGGCCACATCCGCCAGGCCAACGTCGGCAAGGTGTGCCTGTCCAACACCCACCCGTTCGTCCGCGAAATGTGGGGCCGCAACTGGTGCTTCGCGCACAACGGCCAGTTGGGCGATTTCAAAGGTGAAGCGACCTTCTATCGGCCCGTGGGCGATACCGACAGCGAAGCGGCCTTCTGCGACCTGCTCAACCGCATCCGCGCGGCCTTCCCAGAGCCGGAAGCCGTGGAACAGCTGCTGCCGGTGCTGGTTGAAGCCTGTGCCGGTTACCGTGGCAAGGGTGTGTTCAACTGCATGCTCAGTGACGGCGACTGGCTGTTCTGCTTCTGCTCGACGAAGTTGGTGCACATTACCCGGCGCGCACCCTTTGGTGCGGCACGGTTGAAGGATGTCGACCTGATCGTCGATTTTCACACCGAAACGACCCCCAATGACGTGGTCACGGTGATTGCCACCGAGGCCCTGACCGAGAACGAGACCTGGGCGCGTTACGCGCCGGGCGAGTGGGCACTGTGGCGGCACGGAGAGTGCGTTTCGCAAGGCCAGAGCTAAGGACGGTGCATGTTCAGAAGTTACCTGCGGTTGTTGCTGTTCACCTTCGGCCTGCTGGCCGGTATCCAGGTTCCGGGGCTGGTCAATGACTACACCCAGCGGGTCGAGGCGCACCTGTTCGAATCGCGTCAGGCGCTGGATGGCTTCAAGCAGACGGCCGAACGCTTCTTCAATGGCGACCTCCAGGCGCTGCTGCGGCATTACCGCAGCAGTGATGACCCGGTGTTCAACAGTGATGCCAACAGCATCGAAAGCCTGATGATCCGCAACGAACTGCTGGAAAACGAATGGCAGGCGTTGCAAGGGTCGTGGGTGAGTCGTACCTGGCATGTGTTGGTACAGCCGGACCCGCAAATGCGTGAAGAAACGCTCAAGGGCTACAGCTACCAGATTCTGCTGGTGCCAGAGGCGGTTGGCTGGGGCATTGGTGCCGGGTTTGTGCTGGCCTTTTTGGTCGAGAGCCTGTTGCTGGCGCTTGGCTGGGTGATCATGGGCGGGCGGCGCCGGGTGGTGAAGGAAAGCTGGCGCTGAGTCATGTAGCGCCTGTGCGGGCCTCTTCGCGGGGCAAGCCCGCTCCCACAGTTGCCCACTGCTCCCAGGCTCAGTGGGCAGCCTGTGGGAGCGGGCTTGCCCCGCGAAAGGGCCGGTAAAGGCAGCGATAATCCCTAGACCAGCACAATCCGTTGCCCACCCACATCCTGCGCATACCGCTGAAGCACCTGCCGGCACACCTCGACCACCTCATCCACCAATGCCACCCCAGTCTGCCAAGCCACCACCAGCTCCAGGCTGGGCGGTGGTTGCAGCCCTTCCAGCAGCACCAATTCCCCCAAACCTAGCTCCGCATCCACCAAGGCCGGTGGCAGCGCACCCACCGCAAAGCCGTCGCGCAGTAGCCGGGTAATCGCTGCCACTGAATTCACACAGTTCAAGCGCGGTGTTTGCACCCCGGCGCCTTGCAACAGGCTGAGCACCTCCTGGTGCGGCCTCGAGTTTTTCGAAAAGGTCACGATGCGCTCGCGGCCCAGTTCCGCCAGCGAGGCGTAATCACGGTGCTGGAGCGAGCCTGCGGCCACGATCCAGCCCATCGGGTAACGCGCCAGGTCCAGGCTGCGGATCGACTGTTCACGCAGCAGGTCGGTCTGCAGGATCACATCCAGAAAGCCCTTCTGCAGCTGTTCGCGCAGGTTCAACGCGGTATCAGCCACCAGCTCGATCTCTACCTGCAGGTAGCGCTCGGTCAACGCCGCCACCAACGCGCTCATCCAGGTATGAATCACCGTGTCCATCACCCCGATGCGAATGCGCCCGACCTTGGCCCGGTCGCTGTCCAGCGATTGCTTCATGGCCTTGGCGGTGTCGAGCATACGCTCGGCGTATTCCAGCACCTTGCTGCCCTCCGGGGTCAGGCTGACGCCGCGCGAGTCGCGCAGCAGCAGTTTGACGCCCAGGTCGGCTTCCAGCGCGGCGATGCGGCTGGAGACCGAGGCCTGGGTGGTGAACAGCTTTTCTGCGGTCAGGCGGAAGCTTTTGAGCCGGGCGACCCAGACGAAAGTTTCGAGGAAACGAAGGTTCATGATCAGTTTTTCTTGTTCCAGACCGGCGGTTTTTCTCGTTGGACGCACCCGGCGCGGTCTCTGAACAATGATGCCCAGGCCGCGACGCAATAAGTCGCCCCATAAAACAATACCAACAAGCCGAGGCAAGCATGAACCCCACCGGCGTGCAGCAGCAGGTCGCTTCACCTTCTTCGACCGGGCCTTTCGCCTGGTACCGCGACATCGACAAGCAGCAACGACGCACCTTCTGGAGCTGCAAGATCGGCTATGGCCTGGACGGCATGGACACGCAGATGCTCAGCTTCGTCATCCCCACGCTGATCATGCTGTGGGGCATCAGCACCGCCGAGGCCGGGCTGATCCACACCAGTACGTTGATCGCGTCTGCCATCGGCGGCTGGGTCGCCGGCATCCTGTCCGACCGTATTGGCCGGGTCCGCACCTTGCAGCTCACGGTGCTGTGGTTCGCCTTCTTCACCTTCCTCTGCGGCTTCGCGCAAAACTACGAACAGTTACTGATTGCCCGTACCTTGATGGGTTTTGGCTTTGGCGGCGAATGGACTGCAGGCGCGGTGTTGATCGGCGAAGTGATTCGCGCCCAAGACCGTGGCAAGGCGGTGGGCATGGTGCAGTCTGGTTGGGCCATCGGCTGGGGCTTGACCGCAATTCTGTACGCGCTGCTGTTCTCCTGGCTGCCGGCCGAGCAGGCCTGGCGCGCGCTGTTTTTGCTGGGGCTGGTGCCGGCCGTGTTCGTGATCTTCGTGCGCCGCCTGGTCAAGGACCCGGAGGTGTACCGCCAGGCCAAGGCGGCTGAGGCGGTCGAAGCACCGTCGCACTTCTACGAAATCTTCGCCCCCGGCATGCTCTGGACGACCGTGCGTGCATCCTTGCTGACCACCGGAGCGCTGGGCGGTTACTACGCGATCACCTCGTGGTTGCCGACCTTCCTCAAAAACGAGCGCGGCCTCAGCGTGCTGGGTACCGGTGGCTATTTGGCGATGGTGATCGTCGGTTCCTACATCGGCTATGTGGTCAGCGCGTACCTGTCCGACCTGTTGGGCCGCAAGAAGAACTTCATCCTGTTCGCCGTGGGCTCGTTCATCATCGTGCTGCTGTACACGCAGGTGCCGGTCAGCGATGGCGTCATGCTGTGGCTGGGCTTCCCGCTGGGGTTCTTCGCCTCGGGCATCTTCAGTGGCATGGGCGCGTTCCTGACCGAACTGTTCCCCACCCGCATTCGTGGCTCGGGGCAGGGCTTTTGCTACAACATTGGCAAGGTTATCGCCGCACTGTTCCCCTTGCTGATCGGCGTGCTCAGCCAAGAGGTGCCCCTGGGGTTAGGGATTGGTGTTTTCTCGGCCGTCTCGTACGGCGTGGTAATCCTGGCAGCGCTCAGCCTGCCGGAAACACGCGGCAAACACCTTCAGGCGCGGTAAGGTAGGCCTATGAACAGCGACAAGGGAGTCTGTGTGGTGGAACGCCTGCTTCTCAATTGTGACATGGGCGAGAGTTTTGGCAGCTGGCGCATGGGCCTGGATGCCGAAGTGATGCCGTTTATCGATTGCGCCAACATCGCCTGCGGCTACCACGCCGGCGACCCCAGCATCATGCGCCGTACTGTGGAGTTGGCACTGGCCCATGGCGTGACCATCGGCGCGCACCCGGCCTACCCAGACCTGGTCGGCTTCGGCCGCCGCTCCATGGCCTGCAGCCCTGAGGAAATCCGCGACCTGCTGCACTACCAGATCGGTGCGCTGGACGGCATCTGCAAGGTGCTTGGCAGCCGGGTGGCCTATGTCAAACCCCATGGCGCGCTGTACAACGACATGATGGCCGACCCGCTCAAGCTGCGCGCGGTGCTCAAAGCCGTGGCGGCCTATGACAGCGGCTTGCCGTTGATGCTCATGGCCACTGCCGACGACAGTGCGGCACAGGCCCTGGGGGAGGAGATTGGCGTGCCGCTGTGGTTCGAGGCCTTCGCCGACCGCGCCTACACCGCCAGTGGCCACCTGGTCTCGCGGCGCCTGCCCGGCGCCGTGCACCATGACCCGGCCCTCGTGGTCGAACAGGCCGTGCGCCTGGCACGTGGTGAAACCCTTGTAGCGGACGATGGCAGCGCGCTGCGTCTGCGCGCCAGCACCCTGTGCGTGCACGGCGATAACGACAGTTCAGTGGCAGCGGTGCGGCAGATCCGCCAGGCCCTCGATGCGCTGGAGCACGCATGAAATTGCGCATTGAAGTGGTCGCCTTCGATAGCCTGATGGTGCGCCTGTTCGACACCATCGATGAAGCCAACATGCCGTGGATGCTCGCGGCCAGCCAGCGCTTGAGCGCCGCGTTCGGGAAGCACCTGGTGGACTTGGTGCCTTCCTACACCACGCTGATGGTGCAGTTCGATCTGCCGCCTGGGCAGGCGAGGGCGCTGATCACCCAAGCGCTGGAGGGGCTGCAGCCGGACACCGGCAGCGGTGGCCGTCGGCATGAGATTCCGGTGTGGTACGACGCCAGTGTTGGCCCTGAATTGCCCGTATTGGCGGCGCGCACCGGCCTGAGTGAGCAAGCGGTGATCCGCCTGCACAGCGAGCGCGAATACCCCGTATTCGCCCTCGGCTTCGCCCCGGGTTTCGGCTTCATGGGGCTGGTGGACGAGCGCCTGGCATCGCCGCGCCTGAGCACCCCGCGTAAGCGTGTGGCGGCGGGCAGCGTGGGTATCGCCGAGCGCCAGACCGCCGCTTACCCGGCGGTATCGCCAGGCGGCTGGAACCTGATCGGGCGTACCCCGGTGCGCCTGTTCGACCGTGAACGCGAAGGCTACAGCTTGTTGCAACCGGGGGATCGGGTGCGTTTCGTGGCGGTTTCCCACGCCGAGTTCAGGGCGTTGGGGGGTGATGACAGCCCACTGGAGGCGCAGGCATGACGCAGTTGAAGATCGAGGCCAGCACCGCGCTGTGCCAATTGCAGGATGCCGGGCGGTTTGGCGTGCGCCACCTAGGCGTGACCCAGGGCGGGGCGCTGGACTGGGTGGCGATGAATTGGGCCAACTGGTTGCTGGGTAACCCGCTGGGGGAGCCAGTGATCGAGGTGGCGCTGGGCGGATTCAGCGTGGTCGCCGAGCACGATTGCGTCCTGGCCTTGGCGGGCGCCGATCAGGATGCGCGGGTTGATGATCAGCCCCTGGCGCCTTGGCGCAGTTTTGCTCTGGCCAAGGGCCAGCGGCTGACTTTGAGGCAGCCCAAGCAGGGCGTACGCGCTTATCTTGCTGCGCCTGGCGGGTTCCAGGCTGAGACAGTGCTAGGCAGTTGCGCCACCGTTGTACGTGAGGCATTAGGCGGTATCGATGGTCGAGGGGAAGCGCTTGGCAAAGGTCAGGGGCTGACGTTTGTCGGTTTATCCCCGGCCTTGCGCGAAGTGCCTGGGGCGTTGCGGCCTGTGTATTCGGCGAAGCCTGTGCTCGACCTGGTGATGGGCGCGCAGATCGGTGACTTCAGCGGCATGAGCCTGTTTGAAGCGTTCAACAGTGACTGGACGTTGGACAGCCGCGCAGACCGCATGGGGATCCGATTGCTTGGGCCACAGCTGGTTTACCAGGGCGCGCCGATGATCTCCGAAGGGATCCCGCTGGGCGCGGTGCAGGTGCCGCCAGATGGGCAGCCGATCGTGCTGCTCAATGATCGGCAGACCATTGGCGGGTATCCGCGATTGGGGGCGTTGACGCCGTTGGCGCTGGCGCAATTGGCGCAGTGCATGCCGGGGGCGGTGGTGCGGTTCAGGGCGGTGGTGCAGGAGGAGGCTTGGCGGGAACAGCAGGGTTATCTGAACCGTTGGCGGTGAAGCTACCGGCCTCTTCGCGGGACAAGCCCGCTCCCACAGGTAAGGTGCTGTCCCTAAGAACAGCACCCTACCTGGACTGCACTTGAACCTGTGGGAGCGGGCTTGTCGCGCGAAGAGGCCGGTGCAAGCGATATCACTTAGACAGGTACCGCATCCCATCCTCCAACCCCTGCAAGGTCAGCGGGTACATCTTGTCCTCGATCAAATCCCGCACCAGGTGCGTAGACGCCGTGTAGTCCCAGGCCTGCTTTGGATACGGGTTGATCCAGATGACTTTCTTGAATTTTTCCATGAAGCGCTGAATCCAAATATACCCGGCCTCTTCGTTCCAGTGTTCCACGCTGCCACCCGGCTGGGTGATCTCGTAAGGCGCCATGGCCGCGTCACCGACGAACACCACCTTGTAATCATCGCCGTACTTGTGCAACAGGTCGAAGGTGGAGAAGCGCTCGGAAGTGCGGCGCAGGTTGTTCTTCCACACCGACTCATACACGCAGTTGTGGAAGTAGTAATACTCCAAGTGCTTGAACTCGGTCTTGCAGGCCGAAAACAGCTCTTCGCAGACTTTGACGTGGGCATCCATCGAGCCACCGATGTCGAACAGCAACAGCAGCTTGACGGTGTTGCGCCGCTCCGGGCGCATCTGGATGTTCAGCAACCCGGCGTCGCGTGCGGTGTGGTCGATGGTGCCGTCGATATCCAGCTCTTCGGCAGCGCCTTCACGGGCGAACTTGCGCAGCCGGCGCAAGGCCAGCTTGATGTTGCGCGTGCCCAGCTCGACCTGGTCGTCGAGGTTCTTGTACTCGCGTTGGTCCCACACCTTCACCGCCTTGCCCTGGCGTTTGCCAGCCTCGCCCACGCGGATACCTTCGGGGTTGAAACCGCCTGAACCGAATGGGCTGGTGCCGCCGGTGCCGATCCACTTGTTGCCGCCGGCGTGGCGTTCCTTTTGCTCTTCGAGGCGTTTCTTGAATTCCTCGATCAGCTTGTCCAGGCCGCCCAGCGACTGGATTTGCGCGCGTTCTTCATCGGTGAGCGAGCGCTCGAACTCCTTGCGCAGCCAGTCTTCGGGGATCAGCGCTTCAAGGTGGCGGTCGAGGTTTTCCAGGCCCTTGAAGTAGGCCGAGAATGCTCGGTCGAATTTGTCGAAATGCCGCTCGTCCTTCACCAGGATCGCCCGTGCCAGGTAGTAGAACTCGTCCATGTCGGCGAACACCACGCGTTTTTGCAGGGCATTGAGCAGGTCGAGCAGTTCGCGTACCGACACCGGCACCTTGGCCGCGCGCATTTCGTTGAACAGGTTGAGCAGCATGGCCGGCCCCTCAGCGGTTGCCGCGCCGGCTCATGAACGCCAGGCGCTCGAGCAATTGAACGTCCTGCTCGTTCTTCACCAGGGCGCCCGCCAGGGGTGGGATGGCCTTGGTCGGGTCACGCTCGCGCAGCACCGCTTCGCCGATGTTGTCGGCCATCAGCAGCTTGAGCCAGTCGACCAGCTCGGAGGTGGAGGGCTTTTTCTTCAGGCCCGGCACCTTGCGCACGTCGAAGAACACGTCCAGCGCCTCGCTGACCAGCGATTGTTTGATGTTCGGGTAGTGCACGTCGACGATCTGTTGCAGCGTGGCGCGGTCGGGGAAGGCGATGTAGTGGAAGAAGCAGCGGCGCAGGAAGGCGTCGGGCAGTTCTTTTTCGTTGTTCGAGGTAATGATGATGATCGGGCGCTGCTTGGCCTTGATGGTCTCGTCGGTTTCGTAGACATAGAACTCCATCTTGTCGAGTTCTTGCAGCAGGTCGTTGGGGAACTCGATGTCGGCCTTGTCGATTTCGTCGATCAGCAGGATGACCCGCTCTTCAGCCTCGAAGGCTTCCCAGAGCTTGCCCTTTTTCAGGTAGTTGCGCACATCGTGGACTTTATCGGTGCCCAACTGCGAGTCGCGCAGGCGGCTGACCGCGTCGTACTCGTAGAGGCCTTGGTGGGCCTTGGTGGTGGACTTGATGTGCCAGGTGATCAGGCGGGCGCCGAAGGAGGCGGCGAGCTGTTCGGCGAGCATGGTCTTGCCAGTGCCCGGTTCGCCTTTGACCAGCAGCGGGCGTTCGAGGGTGATGGCCGCGTTTACCGCCAGTTTCAGGTCGTCTGTGGCGACGTAGTCGCGGGTGCCTTCGAACTTCATGGGAGTGTCCTCTGCGGGTGGCTGTGCCGGCCCTTTCGCGGGGCAAGCCCGCTCCCACTGGGGTTATGCAGTCTCTGTGGGAGCGGGCTTGCCCCGCGAAAGGGCCGGCACAGGCAACACATGTTTATCATTTGTCAGCGACTATACCCCGGCCCCGGACGCCTGCAAACGCAGACCGGGTATTCAGTCCCTGAATGCCCCGTCACGCGCTTTCAGTCGGACTTTGGCGCAGGCTGCTCATACCGGGCATTGAACGCCTGGACAAAGCCATTGCGCAGGATCTGCAAAAACGCCTCGAAGGCACTGACATCCTGCTTGTGCACGCTGCCACTAAGCTCCACCCGGGTGGCGAACTGGTTTTTCGGCTGGTTTTTCAACACCGATTCGGTGCCCCCCACCAGCGCCTCCCACACCGAGCGGAAAAAGCCCTTGTCCTTGTTCTGCACGTCTTGCTGCCAGTTGAACACATCGACATCGCGCAGCAACGGCTTGATATAGCCCGTAAGCCGGCCTTTCTCAGCCTGGGCTTCGATCACCAGGTCGCCATGCCCGGCATTGAAGTCGAACTTGCCATAAGCGCTGGCAAAGTCATTGAGCTTGCGCAACTGAATGCCGGTGGCGCGCAGGCGGAATTCGAAGTCGTCGAAGTCGCTGAACGGGTCGAAGGTGGCGCGGCTCTCCACCTTGGCATCCCCGAACAACACGGCATGGGCGTCGAAACTGGCGTCGCGCCGGCCTTTTTCGTTGCGCACGTTGGTCAGGTTACGAATGCTGGCGTCGAGCTGGGTGGCCTTGAGGTTGACGGGGGGCTTGGAGGTGAAGTTGCGAAAGGTCAGCACGCCGTCTTCAATGCGTAATTCGTTGAGGGTGATCGGCAGCAGTTTTTCCAGTTGTTGGCGCCAATCGGTGCCACGGCCGGTCTGTGACGCCTGCTTGCTGCCGCCATCGACAAAGTTCAGCGCTGGCCGCACGAAGGTCACCTCGGCCACTACGGCGCGGTCGTACCACAACGCGTGCCAGCTCACCGACAGGTCGATCAAGGGCGCATCGAGCAGCGGCACCGGGACCTTGCCGCTGGTCTTGACGATCTTCAGGCCGTTGATCTGGTAAGCGCCGCGCCACCAGGCCAGGTCGACGTCGACGACCTGGCCGCGGTAGTCACCCATGTCGGCCAGCTTGTCGTTGAGGTAGTCGCGCACCAGGTAGGGCAGGGCCAGGTGCAGGGCCACCAGCAGCACGACCAGGCTGGCCAGGCCGACCAGCGGCCAGCGGTAGCGACCTTTCATCGAAGGTTCTCCTAGGCTGGATGTGCGGTTGACCGCAGCCGCCGCCTGGGAGTTCGAACAGGCTTTACGGGGCAACGGGGCAGGCTTACCCTTGAAGTCTTTCCCTGCATCTTCATGTTCAAGGACCCCTGCCATGAGCCGTATCTACGCAGACAACGCCCATTCCATCGGTAACACGCCGCTGGTGCAGATCAACCGCATCGCCCCGCGTGGGGTGACCATCCTGGCCAAGATCGAAGGGCGCAACCCGGGCTATTCGGTCAAATGCCGGATCGGCGCGAACATGGTCTGGGACGCCGAAAGCAGCGGCAAGCTCAAGCCCGGCATGACCATCGTCGAGCCCACCTCGGGCAACACCGGCATTGGCCTGGCGTTCGTTGCCGCCGCCCGTGGCTACAAGCTGATCCTGACCATGCCGGCCTCGATGAGCTTGGAGCGGCGCAAAGTGCTCAAGGCCTTGGGTGCCGAATTGGTGCTGACCGAGCCGGCCAAGGGCATGAAGGGCGCCATCGAGAAGGCCAACGAAATCGTTAACTCCGACCCGGCCCAGTACTTCCAGCCAGGCCAGTTCGAAAACCCGGCCAACCCGGCAATCCATGAAAAGACCACCGGCCCGGAGATCTGGAACGACACCGACGGCGCCGTCGATGTGCTGGTGGCCGGTGTAGGCACTGGCGGTACCATCACCGGCGTTTCGCGCTACATCAAGCAGACCCAGGGCAAGTCGATCCTCTCGGTGGCGGTGGAGCCGGTGGCCTCGCCGCTGATCAGCCAGACCCTGGCCGGTGAAGAACTCAAGCCCAGCCCGCACAAGATCCAGGGCATTGGTGCGGGCTTCGTGCCGAAGAACCTCGACCTTTCCATGGTCGACCAGGTCGAGACGGTGACTGACGAAGAGTCCAAGGCCATGGCCATTCGGCTGATGCAGGAAGAGGGCATTTTGTGCGGTATTTCCTGTGGCGCAGCGATGGCAGCGGCAGTGCGCCTGGCCGAAAAACCAGAGATGCAGGGTAAGACCATCGTCGTAATCCTGCCCGACTCTGGCGAGCGTTACCTGTCGAGCATGCTGTTCAGCGATATGTTCAGCGAGCAGGAAAACCAGCAGTAATCGCCTCGTCCTCTGATCAGGCGCAACACTCGGCAATCCGGTTTATTGCAGAATCTTCATGAATGAGATCCCGTCCAGGTTGTTTTTACCGGGGCGGGATGGGTTTATGATGGCCGGATGATTTTTTCGGGAGCAGGCGGCGCAGGCCTGCTTCCTTTCCAAGGAGTGTTGCATGACCTTTTCCTTTGCAGCCAAGGCGGGTGTCCTGCTGGTGTTTTTCGGCAGCGTGCTGTTCGTGCACCTGCGCGGCAAGGCGCGCCTGCCGGTGTTGCGCCAGTTCGTCAACCATTCGGCGCTGTTCGCCCCCTATAACGCCTTGATGTACCTGTTTTCTGGCGTGCCGTCCAAGCCGTACCTGGACCGCCAGCGCTTCCCTGAACTGGATGTGCTGAAGGACAACTGGCAGGAAATCCGCGAAGAGGCCATGCGCCTGTTCGACGAGGGCTATATTCGCGCAGCTGAAAAAGACAACGACGCCGGCTTCGGTTCGTTCTTCAAGAAGGGCTGGAAGCGCTTCTACCTGAAGTGGTACGACAAACCGCTGCCGTCGGCCGAGGCCCTGTGCCCGCGCACCGTCGAGCTGGTCAGCAGCATCCCCAACGTCAAGGGCGCGATGTTCGCCTTGCTGCCCGGTGGCAGCCACCTGAACCCGCACCGCGACCCGTTCGCCGGCTCGTTGCGCTATCACCTGGGCTTGTCCACGCCCAATTCCGAAGACTGCCGCATCTACGTCGATGGCCAGGTGTATGCCTGGCGTGACGGCGAGGACGTGATGTTCGATGAGACCTACGTGCATTGGGTCAAGAACGAGACCGACGTCACCCGCGTGATCTTGTTCTGCGACATCGAACGCCCGCTGAGCAGCCCGCTGATGACCCGCATCAACCGCCAAGTCAGTGCCTTCCTCGGCCGCGCCACCGCGCCGCAGAACACCGACGACGAGCGCGTCGGCGGGATCAACCAGGCGTATGCCTGGAGCAAGCGTTTCAGCAACAAGATCAGCAGCCACGTGAAGCAGTTCAAGCGCGCCAACCCCAAGGCTTACCGCATTTTGCGGCCGGTGTTGGCGGTGGTGGTGGCGTATCTGTTGTACCGCTGGTTGTTCTGATTGCTAATTGCCCGCAGCGCCAGGTGTTCCTGGCGCTTGCAGACGACCCTTTTTCGGGGTTTATAGTGATTTATAGATCGATTATAGAGCCATTATAGATAGCGCAAAAAAAGGGCGGCCATTGTCGTGACCGCCCCTAGCCAAGCCCGCGCTACGCTACTTCACGCCGGCTCTAACGCCTCGACCACCTTCCCGCGGCTCAGGTGCACCACCTTGTCCGCCGTATCGAAGTAGCGGTCATCATGCGAGATCACGATGATGGTCTTGCCCAGCCGCTTCAGGTCCGGCAGCAGCTCGGTGTAAAACACCCGGCGGAAGGTCGGGTCCTGGTCCGCCGCCCATTCGTCGAACACCAATACCGGCCGGCCATCCAGCCAAGCGTTGACCAGCGCCAGGCGTTTGCGTTGGCCGGTGGAAAGGTCGGTGGTGGTAAACGCACCATCGCGCACGCTCACCTTATGGGCGATTTCCAGCCGCTCCAGGTAGCGCGTGGCATCGCTGGGCAGGCTGTGCTCGTGCTCGGGCAGGTCTTCGAACAGGTAGTAGTCGGCGAATACGGTGGTGAACAGCTGGCGATAGTCGTCCAGGCCCTGCGGGTCAACGGCCTTGCCGTTCAGGCGTACTTCGCCGCGTTGCGGGGTATACAGGCCCAGCAGCAGCTTGATCAGCGAGGTCTTGCCGCAGCCGTTTTCGCCGACGATGAACAGGATCTCGCCCGGCGCGATGCTCAGGTTCACCGGCCCGACGCGGAAGGGTTCGTTACCGTCCACCGGTGGGTAGGCGTATTCGACATTGTGCAGCTCCAGGTGCGCGCTGCCGGGGGCGGTGTGCTTGACCGGCTGGTCCAGCAGCAGGTGCGGTTCGGGCGAGGAAAAGCGCTCGGACAGGTCGGCGATGCGGCGGAACGCCACTTGCGCGCGGCCGAGAATCGGCAGGTTGCCGATCAGCGTCTCCAGCGGGCCTTTCATGTACAGCAGCACCAGCACGAAGCCGCTCATTACGGCCGGGTCGTTGCTCGGCCACAGCGACTGCAGGGCCAGGGTCAGGCCGATGACCACGAAGAACAGCATCGAGCCGAGGCTCTTGGCGGCCACGAAGATGTTGATGGCGCGAATGTGGGTGTTGGCGATGAAGTCGGCGGTGCCCTGGATGTTGCTGGTCAGCATGGCATGGCGGCGGCGGCGGTCGATGCGCAGTTCTTTGGCGCCTTCGGCAATCGCCGAGTAGTGCTTTTGCAGGTTGTCCTCGGCATCGCGGGCGGCGTTGAAACCGGCCACGCCTTTTTGCCGGGCCACGTACTGCACGGCGCTGCCGATGCCGATCGCTACCAGGGTGATCAGGAAGATCGGCCACGACAGCCAGGCCAGGTAGGCCAGGCAGCCGATCACCGTGGTCAGCGAGATGGCCAGCGGGGCGAAGGCGAAGGCGAAGTCGCTGATGGTGTCGACGTCGCGGGTCAGCACTGGGATCAGGCGGTGGGTGCGGTAGCGCTCGATCTGCTCGATCGGCGCCGACAGCACCTTGGCGCCGAGGTCTTTGCGCAGCCGGGCGATGACCTTCTGGCCTACGTAGTTGGTGCCACTGTCGGCGGCCACGCTGCTCACCAGCGCCAGCACGCACAGGCCGGCGAAGGCCAGGATCACGCCCTGGCTCATGCCATCGGGGGCATGCAGGCCCTGGTTGACGGTGGCCAGCAGCGCGGTCACGGCCAGGCCGCCGACCATGCCCAGCAGCACCGAGACGATGACCGCTGGGCGGTAGGGTTTGAGCAGGCCCAGCAATTCGCGGATGGCCCCGGGGGAAGACGTTTTCATGAAGCGCGATCTCGGTGAGGGAGTGGAGGTGGGCGGCGCGGCGGGGTCAGCTCCCGAGGGCCAGGGTGCCCTTCATCAAGGTGCTGTGGAACGGGAACGAGCAGTAGAAGCTGTAGGCAGTGCCGGCCTTCAACGACCGGGTGTCGAGGGTGACGCTGTCTTTTTCGCCACCGCCAATCAGGCGGGTATGGGCGATGACCCGGGTATCGCCGGGCTTCACGTAGTCCTGGGCCTCGCCTGCCTTCAGGCCGTCGTCCAGCACGCCCTGCATGTCTGCCTGGGTGCTCAGGACCCAGTTATGGCCCATCACGTTCTTCGGCATTTCGCCAGGGTGGGCGAGGGTGACGGTGAACGACGTGCAGGCCTTGGGGATGGTGATTTCGGCCTTGTCGAAGGTCATCTGGTCGGTGCCGTGGATGTCCACGGCGCAGTGCTCGGCCGACCAGGCGACGGCAGGGGCCGCGGCAAGCAAGGCGAGGAGCAGAAGCTGGCGAGTCATGTAGGGTTCCTGGACGATAAAAGGGTGCACATCGTTCAGACGAACCGGCGCGCGTTCGCTTTACCTGTGTGTTCGCGCGGGTGAATTTCTGCCGGGCATGCTCGTTCATCTAGTCAGGCGCCCTGATGGCGCAGCATCCCTTTCGCCGCCACGGCGGCCCTGGCTTGAGGTGACGGTACATGAGTGAATTGCTGAGCTTTGCGATCGAACCCCTGGACGCTGCCCGCGGCGACCTGCCGTTGTTGGTGCGCGCGCCGGAGCCTGGCATCGACCTGCTCGACGCGTTTGACGAGCTGAAACCGCTGGTTGAGCGCCACCTGCTGCACGCAGGCGGCATCCTGTTCAGGGGCTTCCAGGTGGGCGGGGCTGAGGCTTTTCGCCAGTTCGCCGCCGCGTTCGGCCACCCGCTGCTCAACTACGAGTTCGGCTCCACGCCGCGCAGCAACGTGACCCAAGGCGTGTACACCTCGACCGAGTACCCGGCGCACCAGAGCATCCCGCTGCACAACGAGCAGGCCTACACCCTCGAGTGGCCGATGAAGATCTGGTTCTACAGCGTGATCCCCGCCGAGACCGGCGGCGAGACGCCGATTGCCGACAGCCGCGAGGTGTATCGGCGGATGCCAGCGCGTATTCGCGAGCGCTTGGTCGAGAAGGGCCTGATGTATGTGCGCAACTACGGCAACGGCCTGGACGTGGAATGGTCGCAGGTGTTCAACACCGAAGACCCGCGGCAGGTAGAGGCCTACTGCCGTGCGCATGCCATTGAATGCATCTGGAAGGAAGATGGCGAGTTGCGCACACGCCAACGCTGCCAGGTGGTAGCGCGTCATCCGGTGACGGGGGAGGACGTGTGGTTCAACCAGGCGCACCTGTTCCATGTGTCGAACCTGCAGCCGGAGGTGCGGGAGTCGTTGATGGACATCGTCGAGGAAGAGGACCTGCCGCGTAATGTGTATTACGGCGATGGCTCGACCATTGAGGACGCGTTGCTTGATGAGGTACGCGGGGTGTTGGATGAGTGCGCCATCCGTTTCCCTTGGCTGGAGAATGATGTGCTGATGCTCGACAACATGCTCGCGGCGCATGCGCGTTCGCCGTTTACGGGGAAGCGCAAGGTGGTGGTGGCGATGGCGCAGGGGCATTCGCAGGTGGGGCGGTGAGGAGGTGCATGCCTTGGGAGTTCTGTCGCCTGTGAGACCGAGCGCCGCCCGCGCGGCGCATCGCGAGCAACGCTCGCTCCTACGTTTGTTTTTGGCCAATAACGCCTGTGACAGGCGCGCGCGACCGCCTTGTTTGTTCGACGCGATATCGAGCCATGCGCCAAGGGGCCGCGCGCCAATGCCCCAGGAATAATTGGCCCGAAACAAACGTAGGGGCGAGCGTTGCTCGCGATGCGCCGCGCGGGCGGCGCTCGATCTCACCGGCGCTGCAAAACCCAAGGCATGCACCTATCAGCCCCAACCCCTAAATCAGCCCCCCATGCCTTCGTCTGACAGTTACCGCTCGACTGCCAGGACACCGCTCGACATGAATGCTGAACAGACGCTCAAACTCGCCCGCCGCTTCATCGAACTCAGCCCCGACAAGCGCCGCCTGTTCCTCAAGGCGTTGCAGGGCGAGGGCATGGACTTCTCCGTGCTGCCGATTGCGCCGGGTGTCGAGGTCGACGAGCGTGACCGGTTGTCCTACGCCCAGCGGCGCATGTGGTTCCTCTGGCAACTCGACCCCCAAGGCGCAGCCTATAACCTGCCAATGGCCGTGCGCCTGAATGGCCCATTGGATCTGAGCGCTCTGCAACACGCCTTCGACGCCTTGGTCGCCCGCCACGAAACCCTGCGCACCCGCTTTGTCGCCGACGGCGATGACGTGCGTCAGCACGTGGATGCCGTCGCGGCCCCGCTGCAATTGCGCCAGGACTGCCTGAGCGAGCTGGCCGAAGCGGCCCGCCAACACGCCCTCGAATCGATTGCCGAAGCAGAGGCCCTGGCGCCTTTCGACCTGGCCACCGGCCCGCTGATGCGCGTGCGCCTGCTGCAACTGGCAGCGCAGGAACATGTCCTGCTGCTGACCCTGCACCACATCGTCGCCGATGGCTGGTCGATGAACGTGTTGATCGACGAATTCCTGAACCTCTACGACGCGGCCGTGGCCGGCACCCCAGCCACACTCGAGCCCCTGCCGATCCAGTACCGTGATTATGCCCTGTGGCAGCGCAGCTGGCTCGAGGCCGGTGAGCAGGACCGCCAGCTGGCGTACTGGCAGGCGCGCCTGGGCGATGATCACGCCCCGCTGGAGCTGCCGCTGGACCGCACCCGCAACGGCCGGCCAAGCTACCGCGGCGCCCGCCACACATTCCCGATTGCTGCCGATGTCGCCGAGCGCCTGCGCGGCCTGGCGCGTCGGCACAACGTCACCTTGTTCATGGTTTTGCTGGCGGCCTTCAAGCTGCTGCTGCAGCGCTACAGCGGGCAGGGCGCAATCCGCGTCGGCGTGCCCATCGCCAACCGCAACCGCGCCGAAAGCCTGGGTTTGATCGGCTGCTTCATCAATACCCAAGTGCTGCACACCGAGCTCGACCCGCTGCTGGATATCACCGGCCTGTTGCAGCGTGTGCGCGAAACCGCCGTGGGCGCGCAGAGCCACCAGGACCTGCCGTTCGAGCAACTGGTCGAAGCCTTGGACCTGCCCCGCAGCACCGACAGCCCGCTGTTCCGCGTGCTGTTCAACCATCAGGCCCAGGTGGCGGATGTCGAAGCCATCAAGACCCGCTCCGGGCTGAGCCTGGCGCCGATCACGCTGGAAAAGCACAGCGCCCGTTTCGACCTGGCGCTGGATACCCACGAGCGTGCCGGGCAGTTGCATGCGGCCTTCACCTATGCCCTGGACGTGTTTGATGCGGCCACTGTCGAGGCCCTGGGCGAGCAATGGCTGGCCTTGGTGCAGGCGCTGGCCGATGACACCGCTGGCGCGGTGGGCGAGTTGCCGTTGCCTGGCCTGGCAGCCACTCGGGGTGTGCCAGGTCATTTGGTCGAGCCGCTGCTGGTTCACCAGCGCTTTGCCGACGCCGTCCGCTGCCACCCCACACGCACCGCAGTGATTGCCGCTGGCGAGGCAGCCAGCTACGCCGAACTCGACGCCCGCGCCGAGGCCATCGCCGACAGGCTGGTCGAAGCCGGCGTGCAGCCAGACACCCTGGTCGGCGTGCTGGCTGACCGCAGTGTCGGCATGCTCGCCAGTATCCTCGGCGTGCTCAAGGCGGGCGGCGCGTACCTGCCCCTGGAACCTGAACAACCGGCCGAACGCCTGGCCTACTTGCTCACCGACAGCGGCACCCAGCGGGTGCTGGCCCCTGGCAACTGGCTGGCGGAACTGCCTGAAGGCGTCTCCCGGCTGGCGTGGGAACATACCCAAGCCCTAAGCCAAAACACGCCACGCCCTAGTGCTGCCGCAGCCAACCTCGCCTACGTGATCTATACCTCCGGCACCACCGGCCAGCCCAAGGGCGTCGCGATCAGCCATGGCGCCTTGGGCAACTACGTTGAGGGTATCGCCGCACGCCTGCCGGTGGGGCAGATCCACAGCATGGCGCAAGTCTCGACCCCGGCTGCGGACCTCGGCCACACCATGCTGTTCGGCGCCCTGTGCGGTGGCCAGACCTTGCACCTGATGCTACGCGAGCAAGTGTTGGATGCCGAGGGCTTTGCGGCCTACCTGGCACAGCACCAGGTGGACGCCGTTAAAATTGTGCCCTCGCACCTGGAGGCCATGTTGGTCGCCGGTCGCGCGGCACTGCCTGGCCAGTGCCTGGTGCTGGGCGGCGAAGCCATCAGCCCGGGCCTGCTCGGCAAAATCCGCGCCCTGGCGCCGACACTCAAGGTGTTCAACCACTACGGCCCGACCGAGACCACGGTCGGCGTGCTGGTGGCTGAACTGGACGATCAGGCGTCGCTCGGCCAACCGCTGGCCAACGCAACCGTCAGCGTGCTCGACAGCTGCCTGCAGCCACTGCCGGCCAAGGCCAAGGGCGAGCTGTACATCGGCGGCGCCGGCCTTGCCCGTGGCTACCTCGGCCGCCCGGCGCTCACCGCCGAGCGCTTCGTGCCCGACCCAAGTGGTGCCCACGGCGAACGCCTGTACCGCAGTGGCGACTGGGTACGGCACAACGCCGCTGGCGAGCTGCAGTTTGCCGGGCGCATGGACGGCCAGGTGAAAATCCGCGGTTACCGCGTGGAACTGGCCGAGATCGAGCAGCAGTTGCTTAGCCTGGAAGGCGTCGCCAACGCCGTGGTCCGGGTCAAGGGCCAGGCACCGGAAGCGGTGCTGGCGGCCTGGCTGGTGCCCAGCCAGATGCCGGCAGACAGCCAGGCTTGGCAGGACACGATTCGCGCCACGCTCAAAGGCCTGCTGCCCGAGCACATGGTGCCGACCCACCTGATGGTGCTGGCGCAACTGCCGGTCACGGTCAACGGCAAGGTCGACGTCAAGGCGCTGCCCGAGCCGGTGGCCACCCAGGCGGTTTACCAGGCACCGGTGACCCCGCTGCAGGTGCAACTGGCGCAGATCTGGGCTGAAGTGCTGCAGGTGCCGCAGGTGGGCCTGAGCGACAACTTCTTTGCCTTGGGCGGGCATTCGCTGCTGGCCACCCAGGCCGTATCGCGGGTGCGCAAGCACCTGGGCCTGGACATCCCTCTGCGTACCTTGTTCGACACGGTCGACCTGCAGGCCTTCGCCCAGGCAGTGGCTGAGGGCGAGCAGGGCGCTGGGCTTGAGATCGAGATCCTCGACCGCGAGCAGCCACTGCCGGTGTCCCGCTCGCAAAACCGTCAGTGGCTGTTCTGGAAGCTCAACCCCGAAAGCCTGGCCTACAACACGCCAATGGCCGTGCGCATGCAAGGCACGCTCGACCGTGCTGCGGTGCAGGCCGCGCTGGATGCGCTGGTGGCGCGCCACGAGTCACTGCGCACGGTATTCGTCGAAGCCAACGGTTTGCCGTGGCAACGCATCCTGCCCGCCGCCTCGGTGCCGATCGGTTTCGAAGACCTCAGTGGCCAGGACGAAGCCGCGCAGATGCGCAAGCTGGAGGCCGAAGCCTTCGCCCCGTTCGACCTGGAGCACGGCCCATTGCTGCGTGCCCGCCTGTTCATGGTGCATGCGCAAGAGCACCTGCTGTCGCTGACCCTGCACCACATCGTCTCCGACGGTTGGTCGATGAGCCTGTTGGTACGCGAGTTCGCAGCGGCCTACAACGCGGCGGCCAGCGGCCAGGTGCGGGCCATTGAACCGCTGCCGGTGCAGTACGCCGACTTCGCCGCCTGGCAACGCAAATGGCTGGACGAGGGGCAGATGCAGGCACAGATCGACTATTGGAAAGCGCGCCTTGAAGACGACTTCGAAGTCCTCGAACTGCCCGCCGACCGTATTCGCCCGCAGGTCAAAAGCTACCAGGGCAGCCGCTTCGATGTGCGCCTGCCGCTGGCCCTGACCGAGCGCCTGCGGGCATTGGCGGTGTCGTCCAATGCCACGCTGTTCCATGTCTTTTTGGCGGCCTATGCCATCGTGCTGTCGCGCTACAGCCGCAAGGACACGATCAACATCGGCGTGCCGGTCACCAACCGCAACCGCCTGGAGCTCGAAGGGCTGATCGGCTTCTTCATCAACGTGGTAGTGGCGCGGGTGGGCGTCGATGGCAGCCTGCCGTTCCCGCAACTGCTGGCCGCGATCAAGGAGACCACGTTGCAGGCCCAGGCCAACAAGGACGTGCCGTTCCTTGAGGTGGCCGAAGCCCTGTACCCCGAGCGCGACCAGGGCGTGAACCCGTTCTTCCAGGTGCTGTACAACCATTTGCGCGACTTGGGCGAGCAGGTGTCCAGCGATGCCCTGCTTGGCCTCAAGGTCCGGGAAGTGGACCTGCTGGAGCCGGGCGCGCAATACGACATCTCGCTCAACACCCTGGAACGTTCCGACGGTGTAACGGCCTCGTTCAACTACTCCACCGACCTGTTCGATGCCCCGCGTATCGAGCGCATGGCCGGGCACTGGCAATCGCTGCTCGAAGCCATCTGTGCCGAGCCGCAGCGCTGCATCGCCGAGCTGGACTTCTTGGCCGACGCTGAGCGCCGTCAACTGACTCATGGCTGGAACCCGGCACCGCAGGCCAGCAGCGGCCTGTGTGCGCACCAGTTGCTGGAGCGTCAGGCAAGTGCACGGCCCGACGCCGTGGCGCTTATTTTCGACGACCAGCAACTGAGCTACGCCGAGCTCGACCGCTGCAGTAACCAGTTGGCCCACCGCCTGCGTGCCCTGGGCGTAGGCCCAGACCGCCTGGTAGGTGTAGCCGTCGAGCGCGGCCTGGGCATGGCGCTGGCGCTGATCGCCATTCACAAGGCTGGCGGTGCCTATGTGCCGCTAGACCCGGACTACCCGCAAGAGCGCCTGGCGTACATGGTCGAGGACAGCGGCATCGGCCTGCTGCTGGCCGATGCGCCGTCGCTGGCGCGCTTGCAGCTGGATAAGCAGCTGCCTTGCGTGGTGCTCGAACCCGGCACCCAGTGGCTGCACGCCTGGCCAACCGAGCCGCTGCCGAACTTGGCCGCGCCGCACAACCTCGCCTATGTCATCTACACCTCCGGTTCCACCGGCATGCCCAAGGGTGTGGCCATCGATCACCATGCCTTGTCGGTGTTCTGCCAGGTGGCTGGCGACTACTCGCGCCTGAGCCCGGAAGACCGTGTGCTGCAGTTCGCTACCTTCAGCTTCGACGGCTTCATCGAGCAGTTTTTCCCGCCGCTGGCGCAAGGCGCTTGCGTGGTGCTGCGCGACCTGCGGCTGTGGGACACCAACACCCTGGTGGACGAGATCAACCGCCACGGGGTTACCGTGGCCGACCTGCCGGCGGCCTACTGGCGCCTCCTGGCCCTGGAGCGTCGCGCACCCGAGGCCTATGGCCGGCTCAAGCAGATCCACGTGGGCGGTGAAGCGGTGCCGGAAGATGCCCTGCGCGCCTGGCTGGCCGACGGGCCGCCGGCGGTGCGCCTGCTCAACACCTACGGCCCGACCGAGGCGACTGTGGTCGCCACCACGTTCGACTGCTCGCCAATGACGCCCGAGCAGATCAGCGCAGGCGGCGTACCGATTGGCCGCGCGTTGCCAGGCCGGACCTTGCACGCTCTGGACGACGGCCTGTCGCCGACCCCGGTCGGCGTGTCGGGCGAACTGTTCATCGGCGGGGCAGGGTGCCTGGCGCGGGGTTACCACCAACGCCCATCGCTGACAGCCGAACGCTTCATTCCCGACCCGTTCGACCCCGTGGGTGGAGGCCGGTTGTACCGCACCGGCGACCTCGGTTACTACGACGAGCAGGGGCAACTGGCCTATCGCGGGCGAGCTGACCACCAGGTGAAAGTGCGCGGCTTCCGCATTGAACTGGGCGAGATCGAGCAGTACCTGCGCGCGCACCCGGATGTGCGCGAGGCAACGGTACTGGCCATCGACCTGCCCAGCGGCAAGCAGCTGTGCGCCTATGCCGTGCCTGTCGAAGGCAGCACTGGCGACCTGCGCCAGGCGCTCAAGCAGTACCTCAAGGCCAGCCTGCCGGACTACATGATCCCGTCCTACCTGGTGACCCTGCCGAACATGCCGCTGACCCCCAGCGGCAAGCTCGACCGCAAGGCGCTGCCGCTGCCCGACCCCAGCCAGCCGCAGCACGACTACGAAGCGCCGCAGACCGAACTGCAACAGCAACTGGCGCAGATCTGGGCGCAATTGCTGAACCTCGGCCAGGTTGGCCTGAACGACAACTTCTTCGAGCTCGGCGGCCACTCCCTGCTGGCCGCACAGGCGGTTTCGCGCATCAACGTGGAGCTGGGCCTGGACCTGCCCCTGCGGCTGATCTTCGCCCACCCCGAGCTGCGTGCGTTCGCCCAGGCACTGGACGAGCAGGGCCTGTCGCTGAGCGACGACGGCCTGAGCGATATCGAAAAAATGATGAATGAATTCACAGAGGCCTGACATGGAACTCACTGCAGCACAACGCATTGCCCAACGCTTCGTCGGCCTCCCTGTGGAGCAGCGTCAGCAGATCCTGGAGAAAATGCAGGCCACCGGGCAAAGCTTCCGCCTGTTGCCCATCGTGCCCGCACGCCAGGGCCTGGCGCGCATTCCGTTGTCGTTTGCCCAGCAGCGCTTGCTGTTCCTGTGGCAGTTGGAGCCCGATAGCCCGGCCTATAACGTGCCGATGGCCGTGCGCCTCAAGGGCGCACTCGACCTGGCGGTATTGCAGCAGGCGCTGGATGCGCTGGTCAGCCGCCATGAATCACTGCGTACCCGCTTCGTCTCGGATGAAGGCGAGTTCCATCAGGACATTCTCAACGCCTGCCCGCTGCTGCTGGACGTGGTCGAGTGCCAGGACGATGAAGCCGCCTTGAGCGTGGCTGTCGATGCCGCGCTGAAGCACCCGTTCGACCTGCTGGCCGGGCCGTTGATGCGGGTTACGCTGCTGCGCGTGGACGCTGAGCACCATGTGCTGGCCCTGAGCATGCACCACATCATCTCCGACGGTTGGTCGAGCGACCTGCTGGTGCAGGAATTCATCCAGCTGTACACCGCGTTGGCTGAAGGCCGTCAGGCCGTATTGCCGGCCCTGCCGATCCAGTACGCCGATTATGCGATCTGGCAGCGTGCCTGGCTGGAGGCCGGTGAGGCCCAGCGCCAGCTGGCGTACTGGCAGGCGCAACTGGGTGACGAGCAGCCGTTGCTGAGCCTGCCGCTGGACTTCGAGCGGCCGGCCACGCCGAGCTATCGCGGCGCGGTGCTCAAGCTGAACATCGGCGCCGAGCAGGCCGAGGCTTTGCGCGCCCAGGCACGCAAGGGCGGCCACACCGTATTCGTGCTGATGCTGGCGGCCATGGCGGTGGTGCTGTCGCGCTACAGCGGGCAGTCGGACATCCGCATCGGCGCGCCGAATGCCGGGCGTAACCGCAAAGAGCTGGAAGGCCTGATTGGCTTCTTCATCAATACCCAAGTGCTGCGCGTGCAAGTGGACGAGCGCGCGACCTTCGCTGCGCTGCTGGAGCAGGTCAAGGACGTGATTGGCGGCGCCCAGTCGCATCAGGAACTGCCGTTCGAGCACCTGGTGGATGCCTTGCTGCCAGAGCGCAACCTGGCCCACAACCCGCTGTTCCAGTTCAAGATCAACCAGCACGTGGCGGCCGGCGACCCCTCGCGCAAGCGCCTGGGTGAGCTGGAAGTGGAAGGCTTTGCTCGCGAAGGAGGCGATGCGCGCTTTGACCTGGCCTTCGACTTCTCGGACAAACCCGAAGGCATCGAGGGGTATTTCACCTACGCCACCGACCTGTTCGAGCAGGCCACCATTCAGCGCCTGGCGGATTCGCTGCGGCGCGTGCTGGACGTGCTCAGCCACGCCCCGCACACGCCGATCGTCGAACACCTTGAAGTGGCGGCGCAGCAGAAGGCCGTGCCAGCAGCTTACTCGCACCGCGACTTCCTCGCCTTGTGGCACCAGGCGATGGCCCAAGGGCAGGCCCAAGGTGGCGTGCGCGCAGGTGACCGCTTCATGACCCAGGCCGGGCTGGACGCTGCGTCCAACCGCGTGGCCGACTACCTGCGCCAGCGCGGCGTCGGTGCTGGCAGCATCGTTGCCCTGTGCCTGCCGCGCTCCATCGAGTGGGTCACAGCCTTGCTGGCAGTCCTCAAGACCGGGGCCGCCTACCTGCCGCTGGACACCCAGCAGCCGGAGGAGCGCTTGCAGCAGTTGATCGTCGACAGTGGCGCTGCCGTGCTGCTGCATGAGCCGGGCGATACACGCTTCGCGGGCCTCGACGGGGTGCAGGCGGTTGCCTGTGAGCCCGCCACCTGGGCAGGCTGCAGGGACAGCCGGGTAGAGGTTGCAGTCAGCCCTGAACAGCCGGCCTACCTCATCTACACCTCGGGCTCGACCGGCCAGCCGAAAGGCGTGGTGGTCAGCCACGGGTCGCTGGCCAGCTACATCCAGGCCGTGCTGGAGCGCCTGCAACTGCCCGCCGGTGCGAGCATGACCATGGTGTCCACCACCGCCGCCGACCTGGGCCACACCGTGCTGTTCGGGGCCCTGGCCTCGGGCCGCCTGCTGCATTTGTTGCCGCAGGAGCTGGCCTTCGACCCCGACGGCTTCGCCAGCTACATGGCGCAGCACCAGGTGGGCGTGGTTAAGCTGGTGCCAAGCCACCTGCAAGGCCTGCTGCAAGCGTCCCGCGCCGCCGAGGTGCTGCCCGCCGAGGCGTTGATTCTGGGCGGCGAAGCGTGCCCTTGGAGCCTGCTGGAAAAAGTCCGTGAATTGCGCCCGGGGTGCCGGGTGATCAACCACTACGGCCCAACCGAGACCACGGTCGGCGTGCTGACCTTCGAGCCAGGCCAGCGTTTGCAAGGCTGCCGCACGGTGCCGGTTGGTCGCCCGCTGGGCAATGCCTGCGCCCAGGTGCTCGATGGTTACCTCAACCCGCTGGCGCCGCACGTGGCCGGCGAGCTGTACCTGGGTGGGCAGGGCGTTGCTCAGGGCTACCTGGGCCAGCCGGGGCTGACGGCCGAACGCTTTGTACCGGCCCCGGGTGGCGCCCGCCTGTACCGCACGGGCGACCGAGCGCGAATGAGTGCTGAAGGCCTGATCGAATTCATCGGGCGTGCCGATGACCAAGTGAAAATCCGTGGCTATCGCGTCGAGCCGGGTGAAATCGGCCGAGTCATCGCCGGGCTGCCCGGTGTCAGCGACGCCGTGGTCCTGGCCGTGCCGCTGGAAGGCGATGCCGAGCGCCTGCAGTTGGTGGCCTACGTGGTGGCTGAAGGGGGCATGAGCACGCAGCAGTTGCAGGCGCACCTGCAGACGCGCCTGCCTGACTACATGGTGCCCGCACACATCCTGTTGCTCGAGCGCCTGCCACTGACCGCCAACGGCAAGCTCGACAAGCGTGCCTTGCCCACACCGGGCGCGGTAAGCCGCGGCTATGTGGCCCCAGAAGGCGAGGTCGAAGAAAAGCTCGCCGCCGTGTGGGCCGATGTGCTCAAGCTGGAACGCGTGGGCAGCAGCGACAACTTCTTCGAGTTGGGTGGCGACTCCATCCTTAGCCTGCAGATCATTGCCCGGGCCAAGCGCCAAGGCATCAAGATCACCCCCAAGCAGCTGTTCGAACAGCAGACCGTTGGCCAACTGGCCCAGGTCGCCAAGCGCATCGAAGCCAAGCAACCGCTTGCAGCCCCCGTGGATACCGCGACCCGCGGTGAGGTGGCGCTGCTGCCGGCCCAGGTGCGTTTCTTCGAGATGGACATCGCCCAGCCTGCGCACTGGAACCAGTCGGTGCTGCTGAAGCCGGCCCAGCGTGTGCAAGTGGAGCACCTGGAAGCGGCCCTGCGTGCGGTGCTGGAACAGCACGACGCTTTGCGCCTGCGCTTCAGCCGCCAGAACGGCCAGTGGCAGGCCTGCTTCCAGGCCTTGGACGCTTCGCCGGTGCTGCGCCAGCGCAGCCTCGCGGCGTTGAGCGAACTGGACGCTGCGGGCACCGAGGTGCAAGCCAGCCTCGAGCTGGAGCACGGGCCGCTGCTGCGTGCCGAACTGTTCGACGTCGCCGATGGTCAGCAGCGTTTGCTGTTGGTCATCCACCACTTGGTGGTAGACGGCGTGTCCTGGCGGGTACTGCTGGAGGACCTGCAAGAGGCCTATCAGCAACGCCTGAACGGGCAGGTCGTTAGCCTGCCGGCCAAAACCTGCGGCGTGAAAGCCTGGGCAGAGCGCCTGGCCGCTCACGCCAGCAGCCCAGCGCTGCACGCCCAGGCTGACTACTGGCAGCAGGTGCTGCAAGGCAGCCCGGCAGAACTGCCGCGTGACAACCCGCAGGGCAGCCTGGGCAACCAGCATGCCCGCACCGCTGCATCGCGCCTGGATGCCGCGCGTACCGCCCAGTTGCTGAAGCAGGCACCCGCCGCCTACCGCACCCAGGTCAACGACCTGCTGCTGACCGCGCTGGCGCGTACCCTGTGCCAGTGGAGCGCGCAGGACGAGGTGCTGGTGCAACTGGAAGGCCATGGCCGCGAAGACCTGTTCGACGACCTTGACCTCAGCCGCACGGTGGGTTGGTTCACCAGCGTGTTCCCGGTACGCCTTGCCCCTGGCCAGGCGCTGGGCCCGTCGATCAAGGCAATCAAAGAGCAATTGCGCGCGGTGCCGGACAAGGGCATCGGTTACGGCCTGCTGCGTTACCTGGGCGATACCCCGGTGCGTGAGCGGCTCAGCGGCACTGCGCAGCCACGCGTCACCTTCAACTACCTGGGCCAGTTCGACAGCAGTTTCACGACCGACGATACCGTCTTGTTCAGCCCGAGCGGCGAAAGCGCCGGGCGTACCCAATGCGCCGGTGCGCAACTGGGCAACTGGCTGAGCATCACCGGCCAGGTGTATGGCGGCGAGCTGTTCCTGGAGTGGACCTACAGCGAAGACGTCTACCACCCGGAAACCATCCAGCAGCTGGCCCAGGCCTACGAGCAGGCACTGGCCGAGTTGGTCGAGCATTGCTGCCAGGCGCAGCACCACGGCGTGACGCCTTCGGACGTCCCCTTGGCCGCGCTCACCCAGGGCCAGTTGGACAGCTTGCCTGTACCTGCAGCGCAGATCGCCGATGTGTATCCGCTGTCGCCGATGCAGCAGGGCATGCTGTTCCACACGCTCTACGACCATCAGGCCGGCAACTACATCAACCAGTTGCGCGTCGATGTCGAGGGGCTGGATGTACAGCGCTTCAAGCAGGCCTGGCAGGCTGTGCTCGATGCCCATGACATCCTGCGCAGCGGTTTCGTCCTGCAGGGCGAGCTGGAGCAGGCCGTGCAGGTGGTGCGCAAATCGGTGGCGTTGCCGTGCAGCGAGCATGACTGGCGTGGCCAGCCGGCGCTTGAGCAGGCCCTGCAGGCGCTGGCCGAAGGGGAGCGCCAACAAGGGTTCGACCTGACCGAAGCGCCGCTGCTGCGCCTGGTGCTGGTCCGTATCGACGATGACCGTTACCACTTGATCTACACCAACCACCACATCTTGATGGATGGCTGGAGCACCTCACGCCTCCTGGGTGAAGTGCTGCAACGTTACGCAGGCATGGCGCTAAAGGCCCAGGCCACGCACTACCGCGACTATATCGCCTGGCTGCAAGGCCAGGACGCGGCGGTCGCCGAAGCCTTCTGGCAGGCCCAACTGGCCGCGCTCGATGAGCCGACGCGCCTGGCCCAGGCCATTGCCGGTTGCGCAGGCGATGCCGGCAGCGGCTACGGTGATCATCGCCTGGCCCTCGATGCCGAGCAGACCGCCCGCATCGAAGCCTTCGCCCGGGCTAACCGCGTCACCGTCAACACCTTGGTGCAATCGGCCTGGCTGCTGCTGTTGCAGCGCTATACCGGCCAGGCCAGTGTCTGCTTCGGCGCCACCGTGGCCGGCCGCCCGGCAGATTTGCCAGGCGTTGAGGAGCAGATCGGCCTGTTCATCAACACCCTGCCGGTGATTGGCGCGCCCCGCGCCGAGCAGCGTGTCGGCGAGTGGATCGCCCAGGTTCAAGGCTGCAACCTGGCGTTGCGCGAGTTCGAGCACACCCCGTTGTACGACGTGCAGCGCTGGGCCGGGCAGGGCGGTGACGCGCTGTTCGACAGCATTCTGGTGTTCGAAAACTACCCGGTGTCCGAGGCGCTGCAACAAGGCGCGCCGGGCGGGTTGCGCTTTGGCGACGTGGCTGTGCAAGAGCAGACCAACTACCCGCTGACGCTGGTAGTAGAACTGGGCGCGACCCTGTCGATGCAATACAGCCATGACCGTGCCCTGTGGAGCGACGAGAGCATTGGCCGGTTGGCGGGTTATTTCACTCGCCTACTGCAGGCATTGGTCGCCGATGCGGATGCAGTAGTCGGCGAGCTGCCGATGCTGAGCCTGCAAGAGCAGCAGATGATGGTCGAGGGTTGGAACGACACCGCCGCGACGTACCCGAATGAGCGCAGCATCCACTCACTGATCGAAGCCCAGGTGTTCGCCACCCCGGACGCCCCGGCGTTGATGTTTGGTGAGCAGACCCTGAGCTACGCCGAACTCAACGGCAAAGCCAACCAGCTGGCGCACAAGCTGCGTGAACTGGGCGTTGGCCCGGACGTGCTGGTAGGCATCGCCATGGAGCGCAGCCTGGAGATGGTTATCGGCTTGCTGGGTATCGTCAAAGCCGGTGGCGCCTATGTGCCGCTGGACCCGGAATACCCGCAGGACCGCCTGAGCTACATGTTCGAAGACAGCGGCATTGCCTTGCTGCTGACCCAGTCGCACCTGCGCGATGCCTTGCCGATCCCGGCTGGCCTGCGCAGCCTTGATCTGGATGTCGAGGATTTGACCGGCTACAGCGATGCCAACCCAGGTATCGACGTGGCGCCGCTGAACCTTGCCTACGTGATCTACACCTCCGGCTCCACCGGCCGCCCGAAAGGCGCCGGCAACAGCCACCAGGCACTGGTCAACCGCCTGTGGTGGATGCAGAAAGCCTATGGCCTGGACGCCAGTGACAGCGTGCTGCAGAAAACCCCGTTCAGCTTCGACGTGTCGGTGTGGGAGTTCTTCTGGCCGCTGATGACCGGTGCGCGCCTGGTCATGGCCCAGCCGGGTGCCCACCGCGACCCGCAGCTGCTGGTCGACACCATCAACCAGTACGCCATCAGCACGCTGCACTTCGTGCCGTCGATGCTGCAGGCGTTCATGACCCACGAAGCGGTGGAAAGCTGCCGCAGCCTCAAGCGTGTGGTGTGCAGTGGCGAGGCACTGCCGGCCGAGCTGGCGCGCCAGACCCTGCAGCGCCTGCCAGGGGCGGGCCTGTACAACCTGTACGGCCCGACCGAAGCGGCCATCGACGTCACCCACTGGACCTGCCGCGCGGACGAACGCATCAGCGTGCCGATCGGCCAGCCGATCGACAACCTCAAGACCCACATCCTCGAAGGCAGCCTGCAACCGGCGGTACGCGGCAGTGCCGGCGAGCTGTACCTGGGCGGCGTAGGCCTGGCCCGTGGTTATCACCAGCGCCCGGCGCTGACGGCCGAGCGTTTTGTGCCGGACCCGTTCAGCGACAACGGCGGGCGCCTGTACCGCACCGGTGACCTGGCGCGTTACAACGCCGATGGCGTGATCGACTACGCCGGGCGTCTCGACCACCAGGTGAAGATCCGCGGGTTGCGGATTGAACTGGGTGAAATCGAAGCGCGCCTGCTGGAATTGCCAGCGGTGCAGGAAGCGGTGGTACTGGCCCAGGACGGGCCGAGCGGCAAACAGTTGGTGGGCTATGTGGTACCGGCCGACAGCACGCAAGACGAGGTAGAGTTGCGCGACAGCCTGCGTGAAGCCCTCAAGGCCGGCCTGCCGGATTACATGGTGCCTACGCACCTGCTGTTGCTGAGCACGCTGCCGGTAACACCGAACGGCAAGCTGGACCGCAAGGCCCTGCCGCAACCGGATGCCAGTTTGCTGCAAGGCGAATACATCGAACCCCAGACCGAAATGGAGCAGCAGGTCGCGGCTATCTGGGCCGATGTACTGAAGCTGGAGAAGGTCGGCCTCACTGACAACTTCTTCGCGCTGGGTGGCCATTCCCTGTTGGCGACTTCGGTGATCGTGCGCATTCAGGAGCAAGCCGGTGTTTCTGCCGAGCTGAAAGAGCTCTTCGAGTTCCCTGTCCTGGCTGACTTCAGCCGCCAGCTTGAAGCCAAGGCGCCCGTCATCGACGCTACCCAGGACCAGTTGGCCAAGTCCCTGGCGTTGCTCGACAGCTTGAGCACGGAAGAGCTCGATGAGCTGGTTTCCTAGCTTTTTGACTTAGCAGGGACCGTGTGGGGCCGGCCAACCGGCGCCCACACGGTAAGCGGCGCGAATTTCCATCTAAATCCTTGCCAGTGCTCAATCGTCTACCTACGGAGGAAATTGAAGAGCTGATTTCTTAGGAGATTCCCTGTGCAAGAGCTGCTCGATACGGTCGTATCGTTGTCCACCCAAAAACGTAAGGCGTTGGCAGCCTTGCTCAAGAAACAAGGCGTCAACCTGTATGGGGTCACGCCGATCTTCCCGAGGGATCCAGAAGAGCCGGTACTGCTGTCCTATGCCCAGCAGCGGCTGTGGATACTGTCACAACTGGGGGAGGTGAGTACCGCGTACAACCTCTCGTCCGTCTTGCGCTTCAAAGGGCAGTTGGACACTGCTGCCCTGCAGCGCAGCTTCGAGGCGTTGATCGCCCGTCACGAGACATTGCGCACCACCTTCCGCCTGGAAGGCGAGCAGGCCATACAAGTGGTCCATGCGCACACCCCCTTCGAATTGATGTTCGAACAGCTGGAGCAGGCCGATGACGCCAGCGTGCGTCGTCACGTCGAGCGCGAAGCCCATCTGCCCTTCGACCTGCAAACGGGCCCGCTGTTGCGGGTGAAGTTACTGGGGCTGATGCCGGGCGAGCAGGTACTGGTGCTGACCCTGCACCACATCGTATCTGACGGCTGGTCGATGCCGCTGATGATCAATGAACTGGTGCAGCTCTACCAAGGCTACAGCCAAGGGCAGGCGGTGGACCTGCCTGTGCTGCCGGTGCAGTATGCCGACTACGCCATCTGGCAGCGAAACTGGATGGAGGCCGGCGAGCAGGCGCGACAGCTCGCCTACTGGACCGAACAACTGGGTGACGAACAGCCCGTGCTGGCGCTGCCCACCGACCGGCCGCGGCCCACGACCAGCAGCTACCACGGCGCCCGCGTTACTGTGGCGATCGACAGCACGCTGGCTGGCGCGCTGAAGCAGTTGGCCCAGCAACAGGGCGCCACGCCCTTCATGGTGTTGTTGGCCAGCTTCCAGGCATTGCTGCACCGCTACAGCGGGCAGTGCGATATCCGTGTCGGTGTGCCCGTCGCCAACCGTAATCGGGTCGAGACCGAGCGGCTGATCGGCTTCTTCGTCAACACTCAAGTGCTGCGCGCAGAATTCGACCTGCAGATGACCTTTACTGCGCTGCTGCAACAGGTCAAGCAACGTGTGCTGGGTGCTCAGGCGCACCAGGACCTGCCGTTCGAGCAACTGGTAGAGGCCCTGCAGACCGAGCGCAACCTCAGTCACAGCCCTTTGTTCCAGGTGATGTACAACCACCAGACCCAGGCCAAGGGCGAGCGCCGCCGTCTGCAGGGGCTGGAGATGGAAGAATTGGCCTGGGACAGCCACACGGCCAAGTTCGACCTGACCCTGGACACCTTCGAGCATGAGCAAGGCATCAGTGCTGCGCTGACCTATGCCACTGACCTGTTCGAGGCTAAGACTATCGAACACATGGCCCGGCACTGGCTGAACCTGCTGCAGGGGATTGTTCACGAACCACAGCAGCGCGTTGTCGATCTGCCTCTGCTGGCAGAACAAGAGCAGGCCCGAATCATTCAGGACTGGAACCGCAACCCGGCGAAATTCCCCAGCGAGCACACGCTTCATCAGTTGATCGAAGCCCAGGTCGCGTTGTCGCCGGATTCACCCGCCTTGAGTTTTGCCGGCCAGACACTGAGCTACGGCGAATTGAACCGCCGCGCCAACCGCTTGGCGCACAAACTGTGCGAACTGGGTGTCGGGCCCGACGTACTGGTGGGGCTTGCCGTGGAGCGCAGCCTGGACATGGTCGTCGGCCTGCTCGGCATCCTCAAGGCGGGCGGCGCTTATGTGCCGCTGGACCCGGAATACCCCCAGGATCGCCTTGCCTACCTGTTCGAGGACAGTGGCATCGGCTTGTTGGTGACCCAAAGCCACGTGCGCGATGCCTTGCCGATTACGCCAGGCATGCAGACCGTGAACCTGGACGATAGGGCGCTGGCCGACTACAGCGAGGCAAACCTTGATCACGTGGTATCACCGCAGAACCTGGCGTATGTGATCTACACCTCGGGTTCCACGGGCAAACCCAAGGGTGCGCTGCTGGCGCACCAAAACGTGGTGCGCTTGTTCGCGGCGACCCAGGACTGGTTCCGGTTCGATGCCAGCGACGTATGGACGGTGTTCCACTCCTACGCGTTCGACTTTTCCGTGTGGGAGCTGTACGGCGCGCTGCTGTATGGCGGCAAGGCGGTCATTGTGCCGAGGGATGTGGCGCGTTCACCGCAGGATTTCCATGCGTTGTTGGTCAGCGAGCAGGTCACAGTCCTGAACCAGACGCCCTCGGCGTTTCAGCAACTGATCCCGCTGGCCTGCAACGCAGCGCAGGCTGGCAACCTGCTGGCACTGCGGCATGTGGTGTTTGGCGGTGAGGCGTTGGATGTGAGCAGCCTCAAGCCCTGGTTCGACGTTTTCGGTGACCACCAGCCGCGCCTGATCAACATGTATGGCATCACCGAGACCACGGTGCATGTGACCTATCGGCCAATCCGCCGGGATGACCTCAAACAGGTTGGCAGCAGCCCGATTGGCGAGGTGATTCCTGACCTGAGCTGGTACCTGCTGGACGGCGCCTTGAACACGATCGTGCCCGGTAGCCAGGGTGAGCTGATGATTGGCCAGGAGGGCCTGGCACGTGGCTATCACGGTCGCCCGGCGTTGACTGCAGAGCGTTTCGTACCGAACCCATTCGATAGCCACGGTGGCCGCCTGTACCGCTCGGGAGACTTGGCCCGCTATGGCGGTGATGGCGTGATCGAGTACCTGGGGCGCATCGATCACCAGGTGAAGATTCGTGGTTTCCGTATCGAGTTGGGTGAGATCGAAGCACGCCTTCAGGAGCAGGGCGCAGTGCGCCAGGGGGTGGTGGTTGCCCAGGATGGCCAGCATGGCAAACAGTTGGTGGGGTATGTGGTACCTGTCGACAGCGCGGTCCTGGACAGCCTCGAAGGCCAGGTTGTGCTGCGGGCTTCCCTGCGCGAAGCGCTCAAGGCAAGCCTGCCGGAATACATGGTGCCGACTCAGGTGCTGTTCCTCGCCAGCTTGCCGCTGACCGGCAACGGCAAGCTGGACCGCAAGGCGCTGCCGCAACCGGACGCCAGCCTGCTGCAGGGCCAGTTCACGGCGCCACAAAGTGCATTGGAGCAACGGATCGCAGTGGTCTGGGCCGATGTGCTGAAGCTGGACAAGGTGGGCCTTTACGACAACTTCTTTGAACTGGGTGGCCACTCCTTGCTGGCGACCCAGGTGATGGCTCGCCTGCAGGTTGAGCTGGGCATCAACTTGCCGCTCGCCTTGCTGTTCCAGGCCCAAAACCTGCAGGCATACGCAGCCATGATCAGTGGCTTGAATTCCAATACCGATGCAGACCTGGATGACCTCCAGGACTTCATGAGCGAGCTTGAGGCAGTTTGAGATGCAAACGGACAACAGAAACTTGGAACTGGTAAAACGCTTCATTGGCCTGCCCCTGCCGCAGCGCAAGCTCTTTCTTGAAAAGCTCGCATCGAAGGGCATGAGCCTTGCGCAGTTACCGATTCCGCAGAGCCGTGGCGGTGTCGACCCGATACCGCTTTCCTTTGCTCAGCAAAGGCAATGGTTCCTTTGGCAGCTGGAGCCGCAAAGTTCTGCCTATAACATTCCTGCTGCCTTGAAGTTCACCGGTGCACTGGACATCAGCGCTTTGCAGCGCAGTTTCGAGTCGTTGATCGCCCGCCACGAAACGCTGCGTACCACCTTCCGGCTGGAGGGTGAACAGGCGGTACAGGTCCTTCATCCGCACATGCCGTTCGCGCTGGTCGTGGAGCCTGTCGAGGCCTCCGCGACTTCTGTTCGAGCCTGCCTTGAAGCTGAGGCCCAGCTGCCCTTCGACCTGGAACATGGGCCACTGATGCGGGCCAGGCTGTTGCAGTTGGGGGCGCAAGAGCACGTGCTCACACTGACGTTGCACCACATCGTGGCTGACGGGTGGTCCTTGCCGGTGATGGTGCAAGACCTGGTCAAGCTTTATGAAGGGTTCAGCCAAGGCCGCGACGTGCAGTTGCCGGCGTTGCCGATCCAGTACGCCGACTACGCCATTTGGCAGCGGGCCTGGATGCAGGCAGGTGAACAGGACCGGCAACTTACCTACTGGAAAGCACAGTTGGGTGATGAGCAACCGGTGCTGGAGTTGCCGACTGATCGTCCTCGCCCGGCGGTCCACAGCCAACAGGGCGCACGGTTGGAAATCCCTTTGGACGGGGAACTGGTCGGTTCGCTCAAGCAATTGGCGCAGCAGCAGGGCGTGACACCGTTCATGCTGCTGCTCGCCAGCTTTCAAACGCTGCTGCACCGCTACTCAGGGCAGGCGGATATCCGCGTGGGCGTTCCGATCGCAAACCGCAACCGTGCCGAGACGGAGCGCCTGGCGGGCTTCTTCGTCAATACCCAGGTGCTGCGTGCCGAGTTCGACCTGAGCATCACCTTTACCGAGCTGCTGGAGCAAGTCAGGCAGCGTGCTTTGGGCGCGCAGGCGCATCAGGATTTGCCTTTCGAACAACTGGTCGAAGCTTTGCAGCCGGAGCGCAGCCTCAGCCACAGCCCGTTGTTCCAGGTGATGTACAACCACCAGACCGAGACCAAAAAAAGCGAAGGGCGCAACCTGCCTGGCCTGCTGATGGAGGAGTTGGCGGCTGAGAGCCATGTGGCCAAGTTCGACCTCGCACTGGACACGTTCGAGCACGAAGCGGGTATCAGCGCGGCGTTGACGTATGCGACCGATCTGTTCGACGCGGCCACCATTGAGCGCATGGCAGGGCACTGGCTCAACTTGCTCGTCAGCATCGCAGGGCAGCCGCACCAGCCTGTTGCAGGCTTGTCGATGCTGAGCCCGCAAGAGCAGCAACGCGTCATCAGCGACTGGAACAGCACGCAAGCGGATTACCCTGCCGATAAAGCCATGCACCAATTGTTCGAAGCTCAGGTGCGTGTGTCACCCGACGCCCCGGCCTTGTTGTTTGGCGAACAGGTGTTGAGTTATGCAACGCTGAACGAACGGGCCAACCAGTTGGCGCACAGGCTTCGTGAGCAGGGGGTAGGCCCGGATGTGCTGGTGGGCATCGCTATGGAGCGCAGCCCTGAAATGGTGGTTGGCCTACTGGCGATACTCAAGGCGGGTGGCGCCTATGTGCCGCTCGATCCTGAATACCCGCAGGACCGTATCGAGTACATGCTCGAGGACAGCGAGTCGGTCTTGCTGTTGTCCCAGTCGCACCTGCTTGCGCGCATGCCTGAGGAGTTCCATGCCAGGACCTTGTTGCTGGATCAGTTGTCGTTGCAGGCATACCCGGTAACCGATCCGGTCTGCCTGACCGAACCGGGCAATTTGGCCTACAGCATCTATACCTCTGGGTCCACAGGCAAACCCAAGGGTGTTCTGATCGAGCACCGCAACGTAACGGCGCTGATTGGTTGGGCACTGACGGTTTACAGCCAAGAGGACCTGTGCGGTGTGCTGGCCTCGACCTCGATCTGTTTCGACCTGTCGGTGTGGGAGCTGTTCGTCACGCTGTCGGCCGGAGGCTACGCGGTGCTTGCTGCCAACGCGCTGGAGCTGCCACACCTGGCGGCCAAAGACCGCGTACGCCTCGTCAACACCGTACCTTCGGCAATCAAGATGCTGCTTGAGACCGATGCCCTGCCGGCAACCGTTCGCACCATCAACCTTGCCGGGGAAGCGCTGAAGCAGTCGCTGGTCGACGATTTGTACGCGACCGGGCATGTGCAACAGGTTTATGACCTGTACGGCCCTTCCGAGGACACGACCTACTCCACCTTTACCCTGCGTTGCGCCAATGGCAAAGCCAACATTGGCCGGCCGATCGCCAACAGTGCGGTTTATCTGCTGAGTGAAGCGGTAATGCCGGTACCGGTAGGTGTTAACGGCGAGCTGTACATGGCCGGTGCGGGGTTGGCACGGGGTTATCTCGGCCGCCCAGGCCTGACAGCCGAACGCTTCATTCCCGACCCGTTCGATGAGCAGGGCGGCGGCAGGATGTACCGTACCGGCGACCTCGCCCGCTACCAGGAAGACGGGTTGATCGAGTATGCCGGTCGCATCGATCACCAGGTGAAGATTCGTGGCTTCCGTATCGAACTGGGTGAGATCGAGGCGCGGCTGCAGGCCCAGGAGGCCGTCCGCGAAGCGGTCCTGTTGGCTCAGGATGGCCCAAGTGGCAAGCAATTGGTGGGCTATGTGGTACCGGCCGATGATGCCGTGATGCACACACTCGAGCAGCAGTCAGCGCTGCGTGATGCGTTGCGTGGCCAGCTCAAGCAAAGCCTGCCGGAGTACATGGTCCCGGCGCAGCTTGTGTTCCTCAAAGCGTTGCCGCTGACGCCCAATGGCAAGCTGGATCGCAAGGCGCTTCCGCAGCCCGATATCAGCGTGTTCCAAGCCCAGTACCTTGAGCCTCGTACCGAACTGGAACGCAGTATTGCTGCGGTCTGGGCGGGTGTGCTGAAACTGGAAAAGGTCGGGCTGACCGATAACTTCTTCGAGTTGGGTGGCGACTCGATCATTTCCTTGCAGGTTGTCAGCCGTGCGCGCCAGGCAGGCATCCAGTTCACGCCCAAGCAATTGTTCCAATTCCAGACCGTACAAGGCTTGGCATCGGTTGCGCGGTGTGCCGATAACGTTGTCATCGACCAAGGCGCAGTCACCGGCACCTCGCCGCTGACACCTGTTCAGCACTGGTTCTTCGATCAGGCGATGCCCCAGCCTGAGCACTGGAACCAGTCGGTACTGCTGGCACCCAGCGTAAGCATCGACCCGCAGCATCTGAGTGCCGCACTGCAACACGTGCTGCAGCACCACGACGCGCTGCGCCTGGGTTTTGATCAGGCAGGCGGACGTTGGCAAGGCACGTTCAACGATGTCGATACCCAGGACGTGCTGTGGCATCGCTCGTTCAGCGACATGGACGCGCTTTTGCGCGCGGCCAGTGATGCGCAGCGCAGTTTCACGCTCGGTGGCCCCTTGATGCGGGTATTGCTGGGCACGTTGCCTGATGGTGACCAACGGCTGCTATTGGTGGTCCATCACCTGGTCGTTGACGGTGTGTCATGGCGCGTACTGCTTGAGGATCTGCAGCAGGCCTATCTGTCAGTCTCGGCCGGCCAGCCTGTCGAATTGCCTGCCAAGACCAGCGCCTACAAGGCTTGGGCCGAACGGCTGCAGGCGTACGGCAAAAGCGCCGATCTGGCTCAGGAGCTGAGCTACTGGCACGCACAGTTGCAGCATGCTGACGACGATTTGCCCCGTGATCATCTGCAAGGCGGTAACCAGGTCAGGCACGCCGCCTACGCAAGCACCCATCTGGATGCACAGTGGACGCGCAAGCTTTTGCATGAAGCGCCCATGGCCTACCGCACCCAGATCAATGACCTGCTGCTCGCAGCGCTGGCGCGTGTGGTGGCCCGTTGGACCGGGCGGACTAACGTACTGGTGCGCCTGGAAGGGCATGGCCGTGAGGACGTGTTCGACGACCTGGACCTGACGCGCACCGTGGGTTGGTTCACCAGCATCTATCCGGTGACCTTGACCGCTCAGGCGCAACTCGACAGCTCGATCAAGGTCATCAAGGAGCAACTGCGGGCAGTCCCCAACAAGGGTATTGGATACGGGCTGCTGCGCTATCTTGGCAGCGATGACAGCCGGCAGGTGCTGGAGAGCCTGCCGCAGGGTGAAATTGTCTTCAACTACCTGGGGCAATTCGACGGCAGTTTCCAGGAGCAAGACAGCGTCTTCACGCCAGCCAAGGAGGATGGCGGGGCCAATCAAAGCGAAGAGGCACCCTTGGGCAGCCTGTTGGCACTGAACGGGAAGGTTTATGCGGGCGAGCTGAAAATGGGGTGGACCTTCAGCCGGGAACTGTTCGACGCGTCGACCATTCAGCGCTTGGCTGATGAGTATGCCCAGGAACTGAAGGCGCTGATCACCCATTGCTGCCAGGCGGCCAATCGCGGGGTCACGCCTTCGGATTTCCCGCTGGCCCGCTTGAGCCAGGCCGAACTGGACAGCCTGCCGGTACCCGCCGCCGAGATCGCCGATATCTACCCGCTGGCACCCATGCAGCAGGGCATGTTGTTCCATACGCTGTACGAGCAGTCGGCCGGCAACTACATCAACCAGCTCCGTGTAGACGTGGACGGGTTGGACGTGGAGCGCTTCAAGCATGCCTGGCAGGGCGCGCTGGGGGCGTACGATATTTTGCGAACCGGTTTCGTCTGGCAGGGAGACCTGGACCACGCGGTGCAGATCGTACGCAAGCACGTCGAGCTGCCGTTCACTGAACAGGATTGGCGCAATCAGCCAACGGCAGATCAAGCGTTGGACGCGTTGGCCGAGCGTGAGCGACAACGCGGCTTCGTGCTGGATGCAGCCCCCTTGTTGCGTCTGGTGTTGGTGCGTACCGGTGAGCAACGTCATCATCTGATCTGCACGCATCATCACATCCTGATGGATGGCTGGAGTACGTCGCGTCTGTTGGGGGAAGTGCTGCAGCGCTATGCCGGTCAGGCACTGCCGACCCAGAGCGCGCATTACCGCGAATACATCGCGTGGTTGCAGCGCCAGGATGCGGTTGCCGCTGAAACCTTCTGGAAGGAGCAATTGACGGCGCTGGAACAACCGACGCGTCTGGTGCATGCCATACGCATGGCGCCGGGTGAGCAGGCTTCGGGTCACGCAGCCTTCCACCAGGTTTTCGACCGCGAGCAGACCGCACGTGTCGAAGCGTTCGCCCGAGCTAACCGCGTCACGGTCAATACGCTGATGCAATCTGCGTGGATGCTGCTTCTGCACCGCTATACGGGGCAATCGACCGTGTGCTTCGGCGCTACGGTAGCAGGGCGACCGGCTGACCTGCCCGGTGTGGAGGAACAGATCGGCTTGTTCATCAACACCTTGCCTGTGATCGGTTCCCCTCGCGTGGAGCAGACGGTGGCTGAGTGGATCAACCAGGTGCAAGCGAGCAACCTTGCCCTGCGTGAGTTCGAGCACACGCCGTTGTACGAGGTGCAGCGCTGGGCTGGCCTGGGCGGTGAGGCACTGTTCGACAACCTCTTGGTGTTCGAGAGCTATCCGGTATCCGAAGCCCTCCAGCAAGGCGCGCCGGCCGGCTTGCAGTTTGGGGAGGTGGCAAACCGGGAGCAGACCAACTACCCCCTCAGCGTGGCAATCGGGCTCGGCAATGTGCTGTCCGTCCGCTACACCCATGATCGAACGCTGTGGAGTACGCAAGCGATCCAAGGGGTCGCCAGCCACTTCGCCAATCTGCTCGAGGCGCTCGTCGACAATGCCACCACGGCACTGGGCGACCTGCCTCTGCTGGATCCGCAAGCAGCTCGCCTGATGGTCTCGGACTGGAACTGCCAAGCCGCCGTCAGCACCGATGAGCGGAGTGTCAGCCAGTTGATCGAAGCGCAGGTAGCACAGACGCCTGATGCCGTGGCAGTGCTTTTCGAGGGGCAGTCGTTGAGCTATGCCGAGCTGAACCTCAGGGCTAACCAACTGGCAGGCCGGTTGCGTGAGCTGGGTGTAGGCCCTGATGTGCTGGTCGGTATCGCCATGGCGCGCAGCCTGGAGATGGTGGTGGGGTTGCTGGCTGTGCTCAAGGCGGGCGGCGCCTATGTGCCGCTGGACCCGGACTACCCCCAGGACCGCTTGGCCTACATGCTCGAGGACAGTGATGTTCAGCTGGTGCTGACGCAGGCATCATCGGTTGCGCACGTACCGGTGCCAGCGCGGATGCACTGCGTTGTCGTCGACCGACACGATGAATTTGCAGGTTACCCAGGCGAGAACCTGACGCAAACCAGCGTCGCGCAGAACCTGGCCTACGTCATTTACACCTCTGGCTCGACCGGCAAACCGAAAGGTGCAGGCGTTGATCAGCAAGCACTCTGTGGTCGCCTGCTCTGGATGCAGAACGCCTATGGCCTCAACGAGCACGATGTGGTCCTGCAAAAAACATCGTTCAGCTTTGACGTGTCCGTGTGGGAGCTGCTCTGGCCATTGACCTGTGGTGCCAAGGTGCTGCTGGCACGGCAGGGTGATCAGCGTGACCCGGCGCTTCTGATCGACCTGATTCGTGCCCACGGCGTCACGACGCTGCACTTCATTCCGTCCATGCTCAAAAGTTTCCTAGACGCGGAGCACGTTGCCCACTGCCATAGCCTGAAGCGTTTGTTCTCTGGTGGCGAGGCCATCACCCATGACCTGCTCAACAGGGCCCTGGAGTGCTTGCCGCACGTGGCAATCTACAACCGTTACGGCCCGGTCGAGGCGACGATCAATGCGACTCACAGTGAGCGTTTGAGCGTTCGGCAGGGCGACGTCGAGATCGGCAAGGCGCTGCCTGATACGCGGATCCATATCCTCGACTCGGGCCTCAATCCGGTGCCGGTTGGCGTCTGTGGAGAGCTGTACATCGGTGGTAAAGCCCTGGCACGCGGTTATCACCGCAAGGCCCAGCTCTCGGCAGAACGGTTCATCCCCGATCCGTTTGGAGCCCCGGAGGGTGAGCGCCTGTACCGCACCGGTGACCTGGCGCGCTACCGCATCGATGGGGTCGTCGAGTACGTCGGGCGTATTGACCATCAGGTGAAAATTCGCGGTTTCCGTATCGAACTCGGTGAAATCGAAGCGCGCCTGCAGGCGTTACCAGGGGTGCGTCAAGCCGTGGTATTGGCTCAGCCAGGGCCGCAGGGACACCAGTTGGTGGGTTATGTGGTGCCGACCGAGCCATCGGTGATGCAAGGCGGCTCTGATACTCAGTCGACGCTGCGTGATGCCCTGCGGGTCGAACTCAAGGCCGCACTGCCTGAATACATGGTGCCTGCACACTTGCTGTTCCTGGATCAGCTGCCGCTGTCGCCGAATGGCAAGCTGGACCGCAAAGCCCTGCCACACGCGGATGCCAGCCTGTTACAGCAGGCCTACCTCGAACCGCAAACGGACCTGCAGCGTACGATTGCAGTGATCTGGGCGGACGTATTGAAACTGGACAAGGTGGGGCTGGCCGACAACTTCTTCGAGTTGGGCGGCGACTCGATCATTTCCTTGCAAGTGGTCAGCCGGGCACGTCAGGCCGGCATTCAATTCACGCCCAAGGAGTTGTTCGAGCACCAGACGGTACAGGGGCTGGCATCGGTTGCCCGGTTGTCGGCAGGCTTGAGCATCGACCAAGGCCTGGTCGTGGGCGAGATGCAGCTGACCCCGATCCAGCGTCGCTTCTTCGATGCGGATATCCCCGAGCGCCATCACTGGAACCAGTCGTTGCTGCTCACGCCGAATACCGCACTGGAAGCGGATCGACTGAATGCGGCGTTGCACGCGTTGCTTGCGCATCACGATGCGCTGCGTTTGCAGTTCGCACCGTCAGGTGGCAATTGGTCGGCCAGCTTCGGCACAGCAGCGCCGTCAACGTTGTTGTGGACCCGTACGCTGCGCGACGACGAAGCGCTGCGCGGGCTTGTCGACGAGGCGCAACGCAGCCTCGACCTGGAACAAGGGCCGTTAATGCGTGCGGTGCTCGCGTTGCTGCCTGATGGTAGCCAGCGGTTGCTGCTGGTGATCCACCACCTGGTCGTGGACGGTGTTTCATGGCGGGTATTGCTGGAAGACTTGCAACAGGCCTATGCCTCGTTGGGCTCCGGCCAAGCGCCGAGCTTGCCGGCCAAGACCAGTTCGTTCCAGGCCTGGGCCCAACGCTTGCAGGCCTATGCCAGCAGCGTCGAGCTGGCGCATGAGGTCAGCTATTGGCAAGGTAGCCTGCAAACGGCACGAGGCGCGTCGTTGCCTGTGGACCATCCGGGTGGCGAAAACCTGGTCAGGCATGCCGCCTCGGTGACGACCCGTCTGGATAAAACCTGCACCCGTCAGCTCTTGCAGGATGCGCCAGCGGCCTATCGCACGCAGATCAACGACTTGTTGCTGACCGCGCTGGCGCGGGTGCTTAGCCGCTGGATAGGGCAGCCGGACGTAGTAGTTCGTTTGGAAGGGCATGGACGGGAGGATGTGTTCGATGACCTCGATCTGACCCGCACCGTTGGATGGTTCACCAGTGTTTATCCGGTGAAATTGACCCCGAGCGCTGGGATGGCCGATTCGGTCAAAGCGATCAAAGAGCAACTGCGCGCGGTGCCTGAAAAAGGCATGGGTTATGGTGTGCTGCGCTTCCTGGGGAGTGACGAACAGCGTCAGGCACTGGCGCAGTTGCCACAGGGTGAGATTGTCTTCAACTACTTGGGCCAGTTCGACGGCAGCTTCGGCGATGAGGCAGGCCTGTTCGTTCCCGCTAAAGAGTACAGCGGTGATACCCATGACCAAGCCGCGCCACTGAGCAATCTGCTGGCAATCAACGGTCAGGTGTATGCCGGTGAGCTCAAACTTGGCTGGACCTTCAGCAGTGCGTTGTTCGATGCGTCGACGGTGCAACGCCTGGCCGACGAGTACGCTGAAGAACTCAAGGCGTTGATTGCCCATTGCTGCGTACCCGGGCATCGCGGGTTCACCCCGTCGGACTTCCCGCTGGCACGTTTGAGCCAGGTACAGCTGGACCACCTGCCCGTGGCGGCGGCTTCGATCGCCGATGTCTATCCATTGTCGCCGATGCAGCAGGGCATGCTGTTCCACACGCTCTACGACCAACAGGCCGGCAACTACATCAACCAGTTGCGCGTCGATGTCGAGGGGCTGGATGTACTGCGCTTCAAGCAGGCCTGGCAGGCGGCGTTGGATGCGCACGACATTCTGCGCACCGGGTTTGTCTGGGAAGGGGACCTGGACCAGGCGATGCAGGTGGTCCGAAAGCAGGTGACGCTGCCGTTCAGCGAGCACGACTGGCGTGGAGCACCAGCGCTCGAAGCGGCGCTGCAAGCATTGGCCGAAGACGAGCGTCAGCGTGGTTTTGCGCTTGATGAGCCGGCGCTACTGCGCCTGGTGCTGGTCCGTATCGACGATGACCGTTACCACCTGATCTATACCAACCACCATATTTTGATGGATGGCTGGAGCACGTCGCGCCTGCTGGGCGAAGTCCTGCAGCGTTATGCTGGCCCGACGACCGGGTTCCAGGCCACGCACTATCGGGATTACATCGCCTGGCTGCAACGTCAGGATACGGCAGTTGCCCAAGCCTTCTGGCAAGCCCAGTTGGCCGCGCTCGACGAGCCGACGCGCCTGGCCCAGGCCATTGCCGGTTGCGCAGGCGATGCCGGCAGCGGCTACGGTGATCATCGCCTGGCCCTCGATGCCGAGCAGACCGCCCGCATCGAAGCCTTCGCCCGGGCTAACCGCGTCACCGTCAACACCCTGGTGCAATCGGCCTGGCTGCTGCTGTTGCAGCGCTATACCGGCCAGGCCAGTGTCTGCTTCGGCGCCACCGTGGCCGGCCGCCCGGCAGATTTGCCAGGCGTTGAGGAGCAGATCGGCCTGTTCATCAACACCCTGCCGGTGATTGGTGCACCCCGTGCCGAGCAGCGTGTCGGCGAGTGGATCGCCCAGGTTCAAGGCTGCAACCTGGCGTTGCGCGAGTTCGAGCACACCCCGCTGTACGACGTGCAGCGCTGGGCCGGGCAGGGCGGTGACGCGCTGTTCGACAGCATTCTGGTGTTCGAAAACTACCCGGTGTCCGAGGCGCTGCAACAAGGCGCGCCCGGGCGCTTGCGCTTTGGCAACGTGGCCGTACAGGAGCAAACCAACTACCCACTGACCCTGGTGGTTGAGCTGGGTAGCAGCCTGGCGATGCACTACAACCACGACCGTACGCGGTGGAGCGACGAGACCATTGGCCGCCTGGCGGCCAACTTTGCGGATTTGCTGCAGGCACTGGTCGCGGATGCGGATGCAGCAGTCGGCGAGCTGCCGATGCTGAGCCTGCAAGAGCAGCAGTTGATGGTCGAAGGCTGGAACGACACCGCCGCGACGTACCCGAATGAGCGCAGCATCCACTCACTGATCGAAGCCCAGGTGTTCGCCACCCCGGACGCCCCGGCGTTGATGTTTGGTGAGCAGACCCTGAGCTACGCCGAACTCAACGGCAAAGCCAACCAGCTGGCGCACAAGCTGCGGGAACTGGGCGTGGGCCCTGACGTGCTGGTAGGCATCGCCATGGAGCGCAGCCTGGAGATGGTTATCGGCTTGCTGGGTATCGTCAAAGCCGGTGGCGCCTATGTGCCGCTGGACCCGGAGTACCCGCAGGACCGCCTCAGCTACATGTTCGAAGACAGCGGCATTGCCTTGCTGCTGACCCAGTCGCACCTGCGCGATGCCTTGCCGATCCCGGCTGGCCTGCGCAGCCTTGATCTGGATGTCGAGGATTTGACCGGCTACAGCGATGCCAACCCAGGTATCGACGTGGCGCCGCTGAACCTTGCCTACGTGATCTACACCTCCGGCTCCACCGGCCGCCCGAAAGGCGCCGGCAACAGCCACCAGGCACTGGTCAACCGCCTGTGGTGGATGCAGAAAGCCTATGGCCTGGACGCCAGTGACAGCGTGCTGCAGAAAACCCCGTTCAGCTTCGACGTGTCGGTGTGGGAGTTCTTCTGGCCGCTGATGACCGGTGCGCGCCTGGTCATGGCCCAGCCGGGTGCCCACCGCGACCCGCAGCTGCTGGTCGACACCATCAACCAGTACGCCATCAGCACGCTGCACTTCGTGCCGTCGATGCTGCAGGCGTTCATGACCCACGAAGCGGTGGAAAGCTGCCGCAGCCTCAAGCGTGTGGTGTGCAGTGGCGAGGCACTGCCGGCCGAGCTGGCGCGCCAGACCCTGCAGCGCCTGCCAGGGGCGGGCCTGTACAACCTGTACGGCCCGACCGAAGCGGCCATCGACGTCACCCACTGGACCTGCCGCGCGGACGAACGCATCAGCGTGCCGATCGGCCAGCCGATCGACAACCTCAAGACCCACATCCTCGAAGGCAGCCTGCAACCGGCGGTACGCGGCAGTGCCGGCGAGCTGTACCTGGGCGGCGTAGGCCTGGCCCGTGGTTATCACCAGCGCCCGGCGCTGACGGCCGAGCGTTTTGTGCCGGACCCGTTCAGCGACAACGGCGGGCGCCTGTACCGCACCGGTGACCTGGCGCGTTACAACGCCGATGGCGTGATCGACTACGCCGGGCGTCTCGACCACCAGGTGAAGATCCGCGGGTTGCGGATTGAACTGGGTGAAATCGAAGCGCGCCTGCTGGAATTGCCAGCGGTGCAGGAAGCGGTGGTGCTGGCCCAGGACGGGCCGAGCGGTAAACAGTTGGTGGGCTATGTGGTACCCGCCGACAGCACGCAAAACGAGGGCGCGTTGCGCGACAGCCTGCGTGAAGCCCTCAAGGCCGGCCTGCCGGATTACATGGTGCCTACGCACCTGCTGTTGCTGAGCACGCTGCCGGTAACACCGAACGGCAAGCTGGACCGCAAGGCCCTGCCGCAACCGGATGTCAGTTTGCTGCAAGGCGAATACATCGAACCCCAGACCGAAATGGAGCAGCAGATCGCGGCGATCTGGGCAGATGTACTCAGGTTGGAACGCGTCGGCTTGAGTGACAACTTCTTCGAGTTGGGGGGCGACTCTATCGTGTCGCTGCAGGTGGTCAGTCGCGCACGCCTGCAAAACATCCAGTTCACGCCCAAGGAATTGTTCCAGGCTCAAACAGTTCAAGGCCTGGCAGCCGTGGCCCGCCGCGCGGCGAGTGCTGTCATCGATCAAGGGCCGGTAACCGGCGTCACGCCGCTGATACCGATTCAGCACTGGTTCTTCGAGGCGGATATTCCTCAACGACACCACTGGAACCAGTCGGTACTGCTGACACCGAGTGAACGACTGGACTCGGATACGCTGGACGCAGCTTTGCTCGCACTGGTCGAGCACCATGATGTACTGCGCTTGCGCTTCGAGTCGAAGGGGGGCGCCTGGCAAGCCGAGTTCCGCGAAGCGCTACCCCATCAACTGTGGACGCGCTCAGCGGTCAATGCAGACGACCTTCAGCCTCTTGTCGAAGAAGCCCAGCGCAGCTTGAGCCTGGAGCAGGGCCCGCTGGTGCGGGCGGTGCTGGCTAACCTCGCCGATGGCAGCCAACGCGTGCTGCTGGTGATCCACCACCTGGTTGTGGATGGTGTGTCGTGGCGGGTGCTGTTGGAGGATTTGCAACAGGCATACCAAGCACTGCGGGCCGGTAATGCGCTGCGCTTGCCGGCCAAGACCTGCGCGTTCAAAGTCTGGGCGGAGCATGTACAGCGTCATGCCACCAGCCCTGAGTTGCAGGCCGAGCTGGGCTTCTGGCAAACACAACTGCAGGGCGCCAATGACGCGCTGCCGTGTGACAACCCGCAAGGCGAAAACCTGCTCAAACATGCGGCGTCGGTCAGCACCAAATTGGACCGCGAGACCACGCGGCAACTGCTTCAGCAAGCCCCGGTGGCCTATCGCACACAGATCAACGACTTGCTGCTGACTGCGCTGGCCAGGGTAGTGGGCCGTTGGACGGGGCGCCCGGACGTGTTGGTGCGCCTGGAAGGCCATGGTCGGGAAGACCTGTTCGATGGCATCGACCTGAGCCGCACGGTAGGCTGGTTTACCAGCATGTATCCGATCACCTTGCGCCCTCACGCTGGCCTGTCCGACTCGATCAAGGCCATCAAGGAGCAATTGCGCGCAGTACCCAATAAAGGGGTCGGGTATGGTCTGCTGCGATACCTGGGCGGGGACAACGCGCGTGATGTGCTCGCGGCGCTGCCCCAGGGGGAAATCGTGTTCAACTACCTGGGGCAGTTCGACGGTAGCTTTGACGGCGAGTCGGGCCTGTTCGTGCCTGCCAAGGAGTACGCGGGTGCTAACCAGGACGCAGACGCGCCATTGCCCAGCTTGCTGACAGTGAACAGCCAGGTGTATGGCGGCGAATTGAAGGTGAGCTGGAGTTTCAGCCGCGAGCGGTTCGACGAGGCGACACTCAAGCAGCTGGCGGACGCGTATGCCGATGAGTTGAGAGCGTTGGTGGCCCACTGCTGCGAACCGTCCCATCGAGGTGTCACACCCTCGGACTTCCCATTGGCGGGCCTTACCCAGGCTCAGCTGGACAGCTTGCCGGTTGCAGCTGCGGACATTGCCGATCTCTACCCGCTATCCCCGATGCAGCAGGGCATGCTCTTCCACACGCTGCAGGGCTCGGAAGCCGCGCTCTACATCAACCAGACCGCAGTAGAAGTCGAAGGCCTTGAAGTCGAGCGTTTCATCGCGGCCTGGAACCATGTGATTGCGCGCCATGACATCCTGCGTACCGGCTTCTGGTTGTCTGCCAAAGCAGACCAGCCGCTGCAAGTGGTCCATCGCCACGCCACCCTGCCTGTGCAAGTGCTTGACTGGCGCGGCCGTGATGATACCGCCCAGGCATTGCAAGACCTGGCTGCAAGGGAGGCGGCAGAAGGCTTTGACCTGATGGCTGCACCGCTGATGAGGTTGACATTGGTCAAGCTCGAAGACGCACGCTTGCACCTGATCTGGACACGTCATCACATCCTGATGGATGGCTGGAGCAACTCACGCCTGCTGGGCGAGGTGCTGCAGCATTACCACGGTCATGCTGCCAAGGCGCCGCTCGGCCGCTTCGCTGACTACATCCGTTGGCTGGGCGAGCAGCCGCAAAGCGCGCTCGAGACGTTCTGGAGCAGTAAGTTGCAAGGGCTGGAAAGCCCGACGCTGCTGGCGGGCAGCATAGCGCCACAGCCTGATGCCAAGCAGGTTGGCCATGATGCCCTGTATCTGAAATGGGACCGCCAGCAGACTTCGCGTTTACGCGAACAGGCACAGCGTCTGCGCGTCACCCCGAACACCTTGATTCAGGCCACTTGGCTGTTGCTCTTGCAGCGCTATACCGGGCAATCTACGGTGTGCTTCGGGGCCACGGTAGCTGGGCGGCCAGCAGGTTTGGCCGGCGCCGATGAGATGCTCGGGCTGTTCATCAATACCTTGCCAGTGGTGCAGTCAGCACAACCTCATCACGTTGTCGCTGAGTGGGTACGTCAGCTTCAGGCCTACAACCTGGAACTGCGAGACCATGAACATGCTGCCTTGTCTGACGTCCAGCGTTGGGCAGGGCGCGCGGGGCAACCGCTGTTCGACAGCATCGTGGTCTTCGAGAACTATCCAGTCGATGAGCGTCTGCGCGAGGAAGGGGCTGGCACGCTGCGGTTCGGTGAAGTCAGTAGCCGTGACGTGACCAACTATGCCATGGACCTCGCCGTGCACCTGGGCGAGACCTTGTCCGTCGAGTTCCTGTACCTGCGAAACCGCTTGACTCATGCGGCAACGGACATGATCCGCGGCAGCTTTGAGCGCTTGCTCACCGGGATACTGGATAACCCGAACGCAGCGATAGGCAGCCTGGACATGCTCACGCCGATGCAGTCGCTCAAGGCACGCGAGCGCAACCAACTGCAACCTAAGCAACAGGGCCTGCCGTTGCTGGCTGAGCGCATTGCCCAACACGCGGTAGCCAGGCCGCAAGCCGTGGCTGTCATCTGTGCTGGGCAGCAACTGACGTATGCGCAACTGGACGAACGCGCCAACCGCCTTGCGCACCATTTGATCGACCTGGGCGCGCAGCCAGAAGCGACGGTGGGGGTTGCGCTGGAGCGTTCGGTCGAGACGATCGTAGCCTTCCTGGCAGTGATGAAAACCGGCGCGGCCTATGTACCACTGGACATTGACTACCCGCAGGAACGTTTGCAGTGGATCGTGGAGGATTCGCACATGCACCTGCTGCTGACCAGCAGCAGCCTGCGTGAGCGTGTGGGTGACGTACAACACGTGGTGGCACTGGACCAGTTGTCGCTGTCGCGGCGGCCGTCGACTGCACCTCAGCTTCAGGTACAGGAAGACAACCTCGCTTACCTGATCTACACCTCTGGCTCTACCGGCAAGCCGAAAGGTGTGGCGGTAAGCCATGGGCAAATCCGCATGCACTGCCAGGCCATCGCCCAGTTGTATGAGATGGACGAGGCCACGCGCGAGTTGCTGTTCATGTCGTTTGCCTTCGACGGAGCCCAGGAGCGGTGGCTTTCCACCCTGTCCTCCGGTGGTTGCCTGGTGGTTCGCGAGAACCGCTTGTGGACCGCGGAAGAAACCTGGCAGGTGCTGCAGGCACAAAGCATCGATATTGCGTGCTTCCCGCCAGCCTACCTGCAGCAGTTGGCCGAGTTCGCCGAGAGTCAGCCAGAGGCGCCACCTGCGGTACGCATCTATTGCTTCGGCGGGGATGCGGTACCCGATGCCTTGTTCGAATTGGTCAAGCGCACCTTGCAACCGCAGTACTTGACCAATGGTTATGGGCCTACAGAAACGGTAGTGACGCCGATGCTGTGGAAGGTATCGGCACAGCAGCGTTGCGAGGCGGTGTATGCGCCGATCGGTGATCGGGTCGGCCAGCGCACGTTGCATGTACTCGATGATGACCTCAACCCGCTGCCCGAGGGTGTCGCGGGTGAGCTGTACATCGGGGGCGAGGGTGTGGCGCGGGGTTACCACCAGCGCAGTGCCCTGACGGCCGAGCGTTTCGTGGCCGACCCCTTCGCCGAAGGTTCGCGCCTGTATCGGACGGGGGACCGCGTGCGCCGCCGTGCTGACGGGGTGATCGATTTCATTGGGCGACTGGACAGCCAGTTGAAGGTGCGCGGCTTCCGTATCGAACCGGGCGAGATCGAAGCGCGCTTGCGTAACCTGGCCGATGTCAGGGATGCCGTAGTCGTGGCGCGTGAGGGCGCTGCCGGCAAACAGCTGGTCGGGTATGTGGTCACCGGTACGGCCGCAACCGATGCGACGCAGCTGCGTGAGGCGCTTCGTGCCGAGCTGCCTGACTACATGGTGCCTGCGCAGTTGGTGCTGTTGCCGACGCTGCCGCTCACACCTAATGGCAAAATCGATCGCAATGCATTGCCTGCCCCTGAGTTTGCAGCACAGCGGCAGCGGATTGCACCGCGCAATGCCGTGGAGCAGGCCTTGGTGAACATCTGGCAAGAGGTGCTGGGCGTGCAAAGTGTGGGTGTGGACGACAACTTCTTCGAGCTTGGCGGTGACTCGCTGCGGGTGCTCAAGATGTTGTCGAAGGTCCGCGCCAGCGATGATATTCCGATAGAGCTGAAACTGCGGGACGTCATGGCTAAACCGACCATCGGTGAACTCAGTGGCTATGCCGCCGCCGATGAAAGCCTCGATCCTTTGTTGCTGCTCAACAGCCGGGTGCCCGATGTGGCCCCCCTGTTCTGCCTGCACGCGGGCTTTGGTACGGTGTTCGATTATGAACCACTGGCCCGACGCCTGGAGGGGCGCTGCAGCGTATACGGTGTGCAATGCCGAATGCTGCTCGACCGTGACTGGGTGGACGATTCGCTTCAGTCGATGGCCATCGATTACGCCCAGTACATCCGCCAGAAGCAGCCCGAAGGGCCTTACCGCCTGCTGGGTTGGTCGTTGGGGGGGACGCTGGCCGTGCTGGTGGCCCAGGAACTGGAAAGCCAGGGCCAGCAGGTATCGTTGCTCGGGCTGGTCGACAGCTTCATGCCGGGGGCCGAACCAAGTGACGTGCCAGGTGACTGGAGCGATGACCTACGCGGCTTCCTGGGTGTCGTGTTGGGCGTACCCAAGGAACAACTGGCTATTGGCTCAGTGCCAGCCGGTACTGCAACTGCAATGCTGGAGCAGGTGATCGACGAGGTCTGCGCGATGCAGGGTGGGCAGTCAGCGTTTGCCGAAGTCGGCAGCGCTGAATTGGCTCATACATTCACCGTTGCCATGCGGCTGAAGGTGTTGTCGCAAGGGGTCGAGCCGCTTCCGGCCACCCAGGCATTGGCATCGTGCTGGTGGGCAGGCGGCAGCGTGAGCCCTGCCTGGACCCATGCCTATGCTGAAAGCAACGCTGTCTTAGCTGGCCACTATGACATCCTCAAGCATGCAGAGGTGATCGAGAGCCTGGTGGCGAAGTTGAGGGAGGTGGATACGGTCGCGTAGCAACGGCCTTGTAGAAGTACCAAGAGGGGCTATCCGTACGGGATAGCCCCTTTTTGTATGCAGGCGTAAATGGCGCTCGCCTTTGCAAAAGCTGGGCATGAAAAAACGGCGCTCCGGTTAGGGAAGCGCCGTTTTCAACAGGCCTGTCGTGTGGACCGTGGCCGGCTAGACCCGCCTGGCTAGATGAACGCCATCAGAAGTCGTAGCGCAGGTCGAGCGTGGCATTACGCGGAGCACCATAGTGGCCATAACTGCCGGCCATGCCGGAGTAGTACTTTTCGTCGAACAGGTTGTTCACATTCAGCGTTGCCGCCAAGTGGTCGGTGACCTGGTAACGCGCCATCAGGCTGGCCACGGCATAGTCGTCATCCTTGACCTTGGCATTGTTGAAGTTGGTGAACGTCAACGCTTTGCTGGAATCCCAGTTGACGCCACCGCCTACGGTCAGCTTGTCCCAGTTGCCCTGGAAGCGATAAGTGCTCCACAGGCGGAACGTGTCCATGGGCAATTGGGTCGTCAGACGGTCGCCGTCGGCGTTCTCGGTACGGGCATGGCTGTAGCCGGTTTGTACATTCCAGCCAGGCGCGATCTCACCCGCGATTTCAAACTCAAAGCCCTTGGTTTTCGCGCCGTCTACGGCACGGTACGCCTGGCCATTGGTTGGTGTGAGTTGGCCCGGATCAATTTCAGCGAAGTTGTCCCGCTCTACCATGAACACGGCGGCGCTGGTATTCAGGCGGCCATCGAAGAATTCGCCTTTCCACCCCAATTCGTAGTTCTTGCCGACCACAGGCTCGAGTACCTTGCCGTCTTTGTCCATCGACGTCTGCGGCTTGAAGATGTCGGTATAGCTGACATAGACAGACTGTTCAGGGGTCAGGTCGTAGACCAGACCGGCATAGGGGGTAACCTGGCCGGTTTCACGCATCTTGCTGACCGTGTTGGTGTTGGCAATCAGCGAGGTCAGGTCGGAGTCGTAAGTGTATTGCGAAACCCGTGCACCCAGCAGCAGGTGCAGGTCATCGGTAATGTTGAAACGGTTGGCCACGAAGTAACCGCTTTGTCGTGTCTTGATGTTGAAAATCAGAGAGGGCCGGTAGCCATCGCGGGCCAGGTAGTTATCCCAGGTGTAGAAATTGAACGTGGCGATACCACCGGTCTGCGAGTGGTGGTCGTTTTCATATTCGGAATAGTTGTACCCCACGACCAAGTCGTGGGAACGGCCGAACAGCTCGTAAGTGCCGGCGAGGTTGACGTCCAAGCCCTTCTGGGTTTGATCGGCGGAAATCTTTGCCCGTTCGGCGCTTGCAGCGCCGGTTTCCTCGTTCAAGTACGTGACCCCGGACGTGCTGCGGTACCAGCCCAGGTCAGCATCGCGATCGACGTCCATGTAATTGGCCACCACCCTGAGCTTCCAGTCGTTGACCAACTGCTGCTCCAAGGTCGCCGTGTAGTTCATGGTCTCGAAATCATCGTACATCCACCGAGCGCCGGAGCTGGTGGATCGCGAGAAATCGGTTTGCTTGCCATTGGTGAACAGCAGCGGGACACCCGGCGCGCCCGTCGATTTGTACTTCTGGTAGTCGACACCAAAACGCACGAGGGTCGTGTCGGTCAGGTCGGCTTCGACGACACCGTAGAGGATTTCCCGCTTCTGGTCATACCAGTCCATGAACGTGTGGTTGTCTTGCTTGGCCGCAACCATGCGCCCTCGGACGTTACCTGTTTCTGTCAGTGGGCCGGAGACATCGACTTCGCTGCGGTAGTTATCCCAGGATCCAACACTGCCCTTGACATAGGATTTGAACTCGCGGGTCGGCTTCTTGCGGATCAGGTTGATCACGCCGCCAGGCTCGCCGGCACCGGTCATCAGGCCCGTGGCGCCACGGACGATCTCGACCCGGTCATACAGGGCCATGTCCAGTAGCGTACTGGGCATGTTGCGCGTCTGGTTTTCCTGGCTGGTATTGACGCCGTCGAACTGGTAGGTATCGATGGCACTCCCGCGGGCGTAGATGTTGAAGCGCTCCCCGCCATCCTGGGACATGGTGATCCCTGGGGTCTCTTTGAGCACATCGGTGATGGCGCTGAGGTGTTGATCATCCATGCGTTGACGCGTCATCACGGTGACCGATTGAGGCGTTTCACGAAGCGACAGGTTCATCTTCGTGGCTGTACTGGTGATACCTGTGGTGTACGAACCGGTGCCTTCGGTAGTAGCGCCGAGGCCCACGCTATTGACGTTGGTCGCCGAAAGCTCGACCTGGCCTTCCTTTGCGGCCGAACTCGCGGTCACCGTCGCCGAGTTGCCATCGATCTGGTACCTCAACCCCGTCCCTTGCAACAGGATGCGCAGCGATGACGCCAGGTCATGGCGCCCCTTCAGTGCCGAAGAACGCAGCCCGCTGATATCTTGTGGGCTGTACAGCAGTTGAGTATCCGTCTGCTTGGCCAGCGCCTGCAGCGCCGAGTTCATCGACTGCGCGGGAATATCCAGGGTCCATTCCTGTGCCTGCACCTGTGCAACCAGCGCAGAGGACAGCGCCAGGCCCAGGCCAATGCGTGACAGCGCACGCTGGGGGCGAAGGGAATGACGAATCAATAAGGCTTTGGCAAGCGGGTTGAGCGCACTGGGCAATGGCATGGACATCTGTTGCGTTCTCGTTGGCAGAGGGGTTTTTTCTATGTGCTGTATGTGACGCAGCACCTGTGAAAAACCGGAACGATTCTTATTGACTGTTTTTCCGCAGGTGCTGTTAACCGCGTCACAACGTTCAGAGTTCGCGGGCTACGCGAAAGCCGAGGAAGTCGCCACGGGTGGTCTTGAGGCGGTCGTTGCGGTTGGCCGAGCGCGAGAAGATCGGTGGCTCGCCCCAGTCGTTGCCGCGCATGTGCGCGCGGATGCACTTGGGGTCCTGGATCCAGGCGCTGCCGTCGCTAGGGGCGCCTTCGTAGCTTTCGTGGTAGCAGTCGGCGACCCACTCGTAGACGTTGCCGTGCATGTCGTACATGCCGAAGGCATTGGCCGGGTAGCTGCCCACGGGGGCGGTGAAGGTGTAGCCGTCACGGGGGCCGTAGGTGTTGGCGTGCTTGCTGATCTCGTACTTGCCCGGCGCGTCGAACGGGAAGGGGAACGGGCCGGTAGAACCGCCGCGGGCGGCGTATTCACGTTCAGCCTCGCTGACCATGCGGTAGGGCTTGCCGGTTTTTTTTGCCAGCCACACGGTGTAGGCCTGGACTTCGTCGTAGTCGACGCACACCGCAGGTTGGCGGGCCGTTTGTTTGTAGGTGGGCTTGCTGGCTTCGCACCAGCGCCCGGGGCGGTCGTCGCCGCTCTTGATGACGGTGCCGGTGGCCTTGATGTAGGCGTCCAGCTCGCCGGCAGTGACTTGATAGCGGCTCATCGCGAAAGGCTTGGCGAAGGTCACGGTGTGCAGCGGGCCTTCGTCGGGCTGGCGGCCGGCTTCGTCATCGGGTGCGCCCATCACGTAGCTGCCGGCGGGCAGTATCACCATCTCTGGGCAGTCTTTGCAGTCTTGGAATACATCACCTGGCTTGGCCGCGTGGGCGTAGGCGCTGACCAGCAGCAGGCAGGTGATCTGGGCTGGCCGGTAGAGCCAGGCTTTTGCGTTCATGAGTGGTCCTCGGAGCGGGTGAATGCGTGCGGCGTTTCGCATTCAGACGAGCCAAGGCGGTGAAAAATTAACCAACGGCCGCGCCTACAAAGGTCGGTTTAGCCAGTTGCCAGCCAGAAAACGCCGGGCTATAGTCCAGGCCATTGATCTCATCCTGAAGACCTGTTCATGCCAGCCATCCCTTCCACCTCATGCTTTGCCTTCGCGCCAGTCGCGGGCGAGGTCGTGCGTGGAAGCCAGCAGCCGGCCATGATCAGTCACTACCCACCACCTGTCAGTGGCGTTGTAGGCGGCGTAGCTCCGCCTCTTTGCGTGGTCGTGCTGGGCTGATCGGCTTCTGGCCGCTGCCCACCGCACTCGCAACCTACTGAACACGGTCGGCTACTTCCCTCGCTGAAGCGTACGCCCTCCGTTCGGCTCATTCGCCCGAAAGGTGGCAATACATGTCTGTCATTTCCAAAGCATCCGTGGCCTCGGCGGCCACCACCAGCCTGTTCGTCTTGCTGTGGAGCAGCGGGGCAATCGTCTCCAAGCTGGGCCTGGCGCACGCCAGCCCGTTCGCTTTTCTGTTATTGCGCTCGGCGCTGGCCCTTGCGGGCCTGTTGATGATCGGCCCCTTGTTGGGCCTGCGTTGGCCGCGCAGTCGTGGGGCGGTGCTGCGCGCCCTGGGCACCGGCTGCGTGTTGCTGGGGGCCTACCAGATCTTCTATCTGTTGGCGCTCAATACCCATGTCACCCCTGGCGTGATGGCCACGGTGATGGGGGTGCAACCGATCCTCACCGTAGTACTGATGGAGCGTCAGCGTTCCTGGAGCCGGCTGTTCGGCCTGGGGCTGGGCCTTGCTGGCCTGGTGATGGTGGTCTATCAAAGCATCAACCTGGGTGGGGTGTCCCTGGCCGGCATGCTGTTCGCGCTGCTGGCGCTGGGCAGCATGACCTTGGGTTCGATCCTGCAGAAACGCATCACCGACAACCCCATGGGCACCTTGCCGTTGCAGTACCTGGCAGGGTTTGCCCTGTGCGCGCTGTTCGCCCCCTTGCAGCCGTTGCACGTGCAGTGGACCGGCGGCTTCGTCGGTGCACTGCTGTGGATGGGGCTGGTGGTGTCGTTGCTGGCCACCCTGCTGCTGTATCGCCTGATCGCCAAGGGCAATCTGGTCAATGTCACCAGCCTGTTCTACCTGGTGCCTGCGGTGACTGCGGTGATGGACTTCCTGATCTTCGGCAACCGTTTGGCAGCGCTGAGCCTGCTGGGGATGGGGCTGATCGTGGTGGGCTTGCTGTTCGTGTTCCGCAAGCCGGCTGCGCGGTTGGCGGAGGCGTAAGCGTAGCGCGCTAGCGAAACTCTTCGGGGATGGTGTGCCGCAGCACGCCTTCCTCGAAGTCCAGCAGGTCGGCTTCGCGTTGGGTCAGCAGGTAGTAGAGCAAGGTGTCGAGCGCGCGCAGCGAGGGGACTTCGACGGCAAGCATCCTCACCGCCTGTTCTGCTTCGCAATTGCAGCCGAAGTCTTGCAGGGCTGCGCGCACCTGGTCGAGGGTTTCTGGTGGCTTGACGATCACCCGGAACACCGAGCGGCCGCTGCTGATGCGCAAGCTGTCGAACCAGGTTTCACCGCTGTCCTCCCGCGTGTCGATGATGTCGCCCGGCGCAATGCCGTAGACATAGAACGGGATGCCATCGACTTGGTAGCCGCCCTCGACTGCCTTGGCCCACAGGCCCTCGACCGAGGCCGGCGGGTAACCGTCTGCGTCCTGCACCAGGCGGAACAACACCTTCTTGTATGCACTGTTCATCGTATGCCCCGCTTCAATGGCGCGTCGGCCGCAGCACCAGCCACAAGGCCGCGCCAATCAACACACCGCCGTACAGGTGCGCCATCGACAGCGGCTCATCCAGCAACCATGCTCCCCACAATACGCCGAATACCGGGATCAGGAAGGTCACGGTGCTGGCTTTGACTGGGCCGATTTCTTCGAGCAGGCGGAAGTACAGGATGTAGGCGAATGCGGTGCACAGCAGGCCCAACCCGAGCAGCGACAGCCATACCTGCCAGCCGCCCCAGCTGGCAGGGGGCTGAGCCAAGGCGCTCCAGGCGAACAGCGGGCTCAGCAGCAGCGTAGCGCCGAGCATGCTGCCCAGGGCCGAGAGGCGGCTGTCCAGGCCGCTGACCCAGCGGCGGGCGAGAAAACCGGCGAAGCCATAACAGGTGGTGGCCGCCAGGCAGGCGAGGGCGCCTTGCAGCAAGGCCAGGTCCAGGGCGACGGGGCCAGCGCCGCTGAGAATGCCGACGCCGAACAGGCCCAGGAAGATGCCGCAGAGCTTGGGCAGGGTCATCGGTTCACGGAAGAACAGCACGCCGATCAGTACGCCCATCAGCGGTGTGGTGGCGTTGAAAATCGCCGAGTAGCCAGCTGGCAGTACTTGCGCGGCCACGGAGTAGAACGTCGCCGGGATGCCCGAGTTGATCATGCCCAGCACCAGGCAGGCGCCGAGCTTGCCTTGGAAGTCCCAGCGTACCCGCGCGGCGGCGACGATGGCGAACAGGCCCAGGCAGGCGATCGACACGCGGAAGAACGCGGTCGGCACGGTGCCGAGTTCGGGGGCGATGATGCGCATGAACAGGAAACTCGCCCCCCAGACAGCGGCAAGGGTCAGCAGGCGGGCTAGGGCAATGGGGGTCACAACGGTCTCCGGGTTTTGGGCAGGGCGCGAGTTTACGCCAGGGGGGAGTGGGATTCTTGTGCTTTCTTGCGCTGTGAATCTAGGCGGGCTGTGGACCGGCTAAGCTGTATCTCTCACCCTGCACCGAGATGCCCTGCATGTCCCAGCACTGGCCTGCCAGCGAAATCGCCCGGATGATCCTCGATGGCTTCGATGACTACCGCGAACACTTTCGGCGCATCACCCTCGGCGCCCGTGAGCGCTTCGAGCAGGCGCGCTGGCAAGACATCCAGCGCGCAGCGGCGGCGCGTATCAACCTCTACGAAGAAAAGGTGGCCGAGGCCAACGGCCGGCTACGGCAGAGCGTTGCCGATGAGGTGCTGCTGGATGTGGAGCAGTGGCCGCTGGTCAAGAGCGCCTACATCCACCTGATCGACCCACGGCTCGACGACGAGTTGTCCGAGACCTGGTACAACTCGCTGTTCTGCAGCCTGTTCAGCCATGACCAGATCAGCGACGGCTGCATGTTCATCCACACCACCCGGCCTTCCATGCGCAGCCACGAGCGCGCGGCGCAAACCCGCACCTATCAGCTTGAGGACGGGCTCAAGGGCCTGCTGCGGGCGATCTTCGCCGATTACCCATTCGATGTGCCCTATGGTGACCTTGAGGGCGACCTGACGCGGCTGGAAGAACAACTGCGCGAATGCCTGCCGGACTGGGTGTGCAAGGACCCGGCCCTGGCGGTCGAGCTGTTTTCGCCAGTGTTGTACCGCAACAAGGGCGCCTACCTGGTCGGCCGCCTGTACACCCCCGACGAGCAGTGGCCGCTGGTGATCCCTTTGTTGCACCGCGAAGGCCATGGCATCGAGGCCGATGCGCTGATCACCGACGAGGCGGAGGTGTCGATCATCTTCTCCTTCACCCGCTCTTACTTCATGGTCGATGTGCCGGTGCCGGCGGAGTTCGTCAACTTCCTCAAGCGCATCTTGCCCGGCAAGCACATTGCCGAGTTGTACACCTCGATCGGTTTCTACAAGCATGGCAAGTCGGAGTTCTACCGGGCGCTGATCAACCACCTGGCCAACAGTGACGACCGCTTCATCATGGCGCCTGGGGTGCGGGGGATGGTCATGAGCGTGTTCACGTTGCCGGGCTTCAATACCGTGTTCAAGATCATCAAGGACCGCTTTTCACCGTCGAAAACCGTTGACCGTGCCACGGTGATCGACAAATACCGCCTGGTGAAAAGCGTCGATCGGGTAGGGCGCATGGCCGATACCCAGGAGTTCGCCGATTTTCGCTTTCCGCGCAGCAAGTTTGAACCAGAATGCCTGGCCGAGCTGCTGGAAGTGGCGCCGTCCACGGTTGCCCTGGAAGGCGACACGGTGCTGATCCGCCACTGCTGGACCGAGCGGCGCATGACGCCCCTCAACCTGTACCTGGAGCACGCCAGTGAAGGCCAGGTGCTCGAAGCGCTGGAAGATTACGGCTTGGCCATCAAGCAACTGGCGGCGGCGAACATCTTCCCCGGCGACATGTTGCTGAAAAACTTCGGCGTCACCCGCCATGGCCGGGTGGTGTTTTACGACTATGACGAAATCTGTTTTCTGACCGAGGTGAACTTCCGCCATATACCGCCAGCGCGCTACCCGGAAGACGAGATGTCAGGCGAGCCGTGGTACTCGATCGGGCCGCATGACGTGTTCCCCGAAGAGTTCCCGCCGTTTCTGTTTGCCGATATGGGCCAGCGGCGTTTGTTCAGCCGCTTGCATGGCGAGTTGTATGACGCGGATTACTGGAAAGGTTTGCAGGCAACGATTCGCGACGGGAAGGTGATCGATGTGTTCCCGTATCGGCGTAAGGTGCGGTAACCGCTGGGGCTGCGCTGCGGGCGCAAACTATCAGCGCCACGCACGTCTGGGGTTTCAGCCCTTCAGGCACTTCAACTCGCTGAAATCGGTGCGCACCTTGCTCAGTCGCGCCTGCAGTAGCTGACGCTGCTCCGGGGTGCTCAAGTGCATCAGGTCGACCAGCAACCTGCGTGCTTGCAGCTCGGTGTTCTGGTAGGCGATGCGGTACTCCGGGGTCCACAGGCTCTCTTTGCGCTGCAGCAACTGCGCCAGGCGCGGTTCGAAGCTGGCATCGCTGCGTTTGTCCATCGCCAGCACCAGCTGTTGCTGCCAGTGGGCACGGTTGGCGATCCACTGGCGGTTCTGATCGCCCAGCGCCTGTGACCAGCTCAGCACGCGTAGCCGTTGCGCTGCATTGAGCTCACCCAGCCAGGGCGTCAGGCGTTTTTCCATGCGCTCGGCGCGGCGGGCAATCTGCTTGGGCAAAGGCGTATCGACATACTGCTTTTGCCGTTCGCTGATGTCGTCGCGGAACGCCTCGCGCATTTCCGCCACCTGCGCGTCGCTCATGCCACGCAGCAGTTCGGTGGCGGAGGGGGTGATTTCTTCGGCAACCCGGCCAATCGCCTCGCGCGCTTCGCGGGTGCGCTGCTGCAACGCCTGGTCGGTCACCTGGTCTTCGGCGACCATGGCCCGCACCCGGTCCAGCCAGTCGAGGTAACTGGGCAGTTGGGTTTTGCAATGCCAGGCCAGGTGCTGCCTGAGCCGCTCGTCGAGCAGCACCTTTTGGTCGCGGTTCATGTCCAGGTAGTCACCGAGCGACCACGGCACCAGGCGGTCCAGGTTGCGGTAAGCCAGGTCGATGCGGCTGCACGCGACCAGGGCCAGGGCGAACGCGACGGTGATGAGCAGGGGCTTGAGCAGGCGTCGAGGCATGTGCTGATCCTTGCAGTGGCTGGCCAGTCGGTAGACGCAAGGGGGAAGATGACGGTTCCACCGAATCAGCGGTCGGGCAGTACGGTGGCTTCAGGTGTAGAATAGCCGTCTTGTCTTGAGGAACATCGGAAATGGCTCTGCTTGGGCGTTACAACAGTTTGCAAATCGTTAAACACGTGGAATTCGGCCTCTACCTGGACGGCGGCGCCGATGGCGAGATCCTGCTGCCGGGGCGTTACATCCCGAAGAACGCCGAGACCGAGGTAGACGATTGGTTGAACGTGTTCATCTACCTGGACAGCGAAGACCAGCTGATTGCTACCACCGAGAAGCCCAAGGTGCAGGTCGGTGAGTTCGCCAGCCTCAAGGTCAAGGACATCAATGGTGCCGGTATCTTCCTCGACTGGGGCCTGTCCAAGGACCTGCTGATGCCTTACTCGGAAGAGTTGCGGCCACTGAAGATCGGCGACTACTGCGTGGTGCACGCGTACCTCGACAAGCGTACCCGCCGCATCACCGCGACCGCGCGCCTGGACCGCTACCTGGACCGTACCCCGGCCGATTACCAGGTCGGCCAGCCGGTTGAGCTACTGGTGGCCGGCGAGACGCCGATGGGCTTCAAGGCGATCATCAACAACCGCCACTGGGGCCTGATCCACAAGAACGAGGTGTTCAAGTTCCTGCGTTCGGGGATGCACGAGAAGGGCTTCATCAAGGAAATCCGCCACGACGGCAAGATCGCCCTGAGCCTGCAACCGGTGGGCGCTGCCCTGGCTGACAGCCTGCAGGAGCAGATCATGGCGCGCCTGGACGCCGAAGGCGGTGTGCTGCCGGTGTGCGACAAGAGCGACCCGGCAGTGATCACCAAGCTGTTCAACGTCAGCAAGGGCAACTTCAAGAAGGCCATTGGTGCGTTGTTCAAGCAAGGCCGCATCGTCATCCATGACGATCGCATCGAGCGGGTCTGATCAGGCCTGCACGAACGTACGGAAGTCCAGCTGCTCGCCGCCCGGGCGGGTGTCGCGCAGCAGCGAGTCGCGGTCAGCGCTCAGGGCCAGGCTGATGGTCGAACGGCGTTTGCCTGGCTTGCGCACTTCCATCTGCTCCAGGTGAGCCTTGAGGAAGTTGGTCGGTACTTTCAGGTGCTGCAGCTCATCGCTGTCCGGGGTGTGCAGCAGCAGGTTGACCCAATCGGGCTGGCCTTTGCCCAACAGCGCTACTGGCACTTCGAACCACCACAGGTTGCGTTTGGGGTCGAGTATGGCGAACAGGGTGTTGCTGCTGGTCAGTACGGGCCGGGCCAGTGCTTCATTGCGCCGGGCGATGGCGGCGGGTTTGTCGAGTTTCATGCAGGTTCCTGCGGGTTGACGCGTAATAAGGCCTGCATTGTGAGGGGTGGCGGTTAGCTGAGCAAGGTTTGCCAGTTGCTTTGCCTGGGCCGGCCTCTTCGCGGGGCAAGTCGGATCGCCGCACCGCCGCTCCCACAGGTACTACACCGTCCTTGAGAACATTGCAGTACCTGTGGGAGCGGCGGTGCGGCGATCCGACTTGCCCCGCGAAGAGGCCATTTGCCTCAGCGACTAACCGGCCGGCTCAACTCGGAGGTCGCCCCATCGGCCGTGGTCACCGTCGCGGTAAAGCTGCGCAACCCGCCGATATTCTCCAGCGGATGGGCAAACCGCGCCTGCCCCTGGGCATCGCTGTTCACCAGCACTTCCCCAAGATACTGCTCCGCTTCGCTGCCCGCAGCCTGCGCATTGCCGAACAACTCGACGCGCAACAGGCTCGACGCCGGCCCCTGCACCTCGCCGCGAATCACATTCCCCTCAAGCGCAATCAGCCGAGGTGGCTGCTGGTTGTGGTTAGGCAACGGTTGGCAAGGCTTGGGTTCGCCCTTGGCATCGCAGATGATCGCTTGGTCCTTCTTCGCCAGCTCCGCACCCACCCCGCGCGACCCTACATACAACGCATGCGCCTGCGCCGGCACGCCGAAGACGATGGCGCCGGTGCGCTGGTTTGGCACGCAGGAGCCACCGGCCTCGCAGCGGCGGATGTCCTGGCTGTTATTCCAGATGCGGTTGGCGCTCAGGCGTGTGGCGGTGACGCTCGGCTCTGGGCGCAAGGCCACGCCGATGCGGTTGCCGTGGATCAGGTTGCCATCGAGGATGTTGCCCTCGCCGGTGACGCTGACGCCGATCGAGTTACCGGTGAAGGTGTTGGCGCCCAGGTAGTTGCGGTTGCCCCAGTTGATCTGCAGGCCGTCCGAGTAGTTCTCGAAACGGTTGCGCACCACCGTGTTGTCATTGCCCAGCAGAATCTCGATGCCCTGGGACGGCTCGGGGTTGGCCGGTGTGGAGCGGAACAGGTTGTCCGCCACCAGGTTGAAGGCCGCACCACGCGTCAGCTCCAGGCCGTCGCCGTTGTCGATCAGCTGGTTGCGCAGCACCTTGTTGTTGACCGTGCTGGTGGCGGTGGGGTTACCGGCGCCGTCGTCACCGGTGAGCATGATGCCGGCGCCGCCTTTGTTGGCAATGACGCGGTTGTCTTCGATGACGTTGCCGCTGGCGCGGTTGACCAGAATGCCGATGCAGAAGTTGCGCACTTCCAGGCCGCTCAGGTGCACGCCTTGGGTGTCGCGCAGCACCAGGCCCGGGTGGGTTGTGGTGCGTACGTTGGTGCCGAACTGGCCGGGCAGGGCGCCGGGGCAGGTGTGCACGCCCTGGTCTTTGATATAGCCCGAGCCGTCGATGGCGATGTACTGGCCGTCGCGGGCCCAAGCCAGGCCGGTAATGCTAACCGGGCCTTTGATTTCAGGCAGCGCGCGCGTGGGTTTAATCACATAGGGCGCCTGGCCCACCGCGGCAATCTCGATGCGGTAGTGGCCGGGGTTCTGGTTGCTGGTCTCGATCGCCCAGCGCAAGCTGCCGGGTTGACCGTCATCGGCATAGCGCTCGACGCGCAGGGCTTCGGTGACGGCCGGCGAGGCGGCGAGGGCAGGCAGGGGGAGCAGTGGCAGCATGGCCACGAGCACAGGCATCAAACGCATGGGGCGGGTTTTCCGATAAGTCGTTGTTTTTATTGCAGGCGGTCGTATGCGGGGATTCTAGGGCAGGCAATCGGCCCTGCGCAGGTGGTTGGCGGGAATTGGTGCGGTATTCGCCCGCAGATTTGCCGCTCGGCTTGATCGTGGCAAATTGGTTGAAACTCTTGCGAAGGGCCTCAGGTCCACAGACTGTCGACACGGTTCACGTGTCTCCATTTGCAGGAGTTTTGCCATGAGCGGTACTAAAGACAAAGCGAAAGGCTTGGCCAACGAAGCAATCGGTAACGTGAAACAAGGCGTCGGCAAAGTGACCGACAATGAAAAGCTCAAGGCCGAAGGCAAGGCGCAGGAACTGAAGGGTGAAGCCCAGCAGATCAAAGGCAATGTGAAGGACGCTGTGAAAAAGCCTTGATGCATCCTGCCCTGTTCGCCAGGGTATAGGCGTCGCCCTGTAGGAGCAGCCTTGTGCTGCGAAGAGGCCAGTGATAGCAATGAATATTATGTAAGTTGCTACCGGCCTCTTCGCAGCGCAAGGCTGCTCCTACAAGGATTGTGTTTAACGTAGGCATTTTCTTTTAAACCCTCGGGAGCAGCACAGCAACGGCGTGGTCTATTAGACTTGTCTGTTGTATCGATCGAGCGGCGAAAGGAGACGCTATGATTTTTTCCGCCCTGCAAGGTTTGCCCTTGCACCGCGTGCTGGTGCGCACCGTCAAAGAGTTTCTTGACGACGAGATGTCCACCTATGCGTCCGCGCTGGCCTACCAGATGCTGTTTTCGCTGTTCCCCTTCCTGTTGTTTCTGATTGCCTTGATCGGCTTTCTGCATTTGCCAGATTTCTTCTCCTGGTTGCGCCTGCAATCAGAATTGGTGCTGCCGCCCCAGGCTCTGGAACAGGTGAACCCAGTGATCGACCAGTTGCAACAGTCCAAGGGTGGGCTGTTGTCGGTGGGTATCGTGATTGCCCTGTGGACAGCCTCGGCAGGTGTGCGGCTGATGATGAGCGCCATGAACGCCGCCTACGACGTACCCGAAGGCCGCCCAGTATGGAAGCGCATTCCGCTGTCCATCTTCTACACCGTGGGCATCGCCGTCATGCTGCTGGCCGCCGCCGCGTTGATGGTGCTGGGGCCGCAGGTGATGGAGTGGATTGCCGCCCAGGTTGGCATGCAGGAAGTCATCGTCACGGTGTGGACCATCCTGCGCTGGCCGGCAATCATCATCCTGATGATGGTGGCGGTGGCGCTGATCTATTACGTGATGCCCGATGTTAAGCAGAAGTTTCGCTTCATCACCCCAGGCTCGGTGCTGGCCGTGGTGGTGTGGATCGTCGCCTCCCTGGGCTTTGCCTACTACGTGAAAACCTTTGCCGATTACAACGCCATGTATGGCAGCATCGGTGCAATCATCGTCCTGTTGCTGTATTTCTACATTTCTGCTGCCGTGCTGTTGCTTGGCGCGGAAATGAACGCCGTGATCGAACACATGTCGGCCGAGGGCAAGAACCCTGGCGAAAAGGATTTCGACGGCGATAAGCCCAAGGAAACCATCACTGTGCTCGGCCATGAACACCCCGTCGAGCCGCAAACCACCGAGCCGAATCCCCGATGATCCGTGACATTCTCAAGATGGGCGACGAACGCTTGCTGCGCATCGCCCCGCCGGTGCCCCCGCAGATGATCGGCAGCGCCGAACTGCAGCAACTGATCGACGACATGTTCGAAACCATGCGCCATGTCGGGGGTGTGGGTTTGGCTGCGCCGCAGATCGGCATCGACCTACAACTGGTCATCTTCGGCTTCGAACGCAGCGAGCGTTACCCGGATGCCGAACCGGTGCCGCAGACCATTCTGCTCAACCCGCTGATCACGCCGATGTCGAGCGAGGTCGAAGACGGTTGGGAGGGCTGCCTGTCGGTGCCCGGCCTGCGCGGCGTGGTACCGCGTTACCAGCACATTCGCTACGAAGGCCTCGACCCTCAGGGCAACCCGATCAACCGCTTTGCCGATGGCTTCCATGCACGTGTGGTGCAGCACGAATGCGACCACCTGATCGGCCGGCTGTACCCCTCGCGCATCCAGGATTTCGCCAAATTCGGTTACACCGAGGTGCTGTTCCCCGGGCTGGACGCCAGCGACGATTGACCGCGCACCAGGGCCACCAAGCGCTTGCTGCGTTGGTAGCGCTGCAGGCGCGCGACCAGGGGCTCGGGTAGCGTTTGCGCATCATCGAAGCCCAGGCGCTGGTAGAAGGGCACAAGGTCGGGGTGGCAAAACAGCCAGGTCGGCCCAGCCGCTTGCGCCAACGCACTGTCGATCAGCCGCCCAGCGATACCCTGGCCACGCTGTGACGGGGCGACGAACAGCCCGGTCAGCCAGAAGCCATCGCCGACAGCGGTCAGGCTCAGGCCTGCAATGATGCCGCTGGCCCGCGCCACCCACAGCGCAGCATCACTTGCTGCGCGCATTGGCGAGCCGTGCTGGCGGTAGAAGTGATCGAGCAGGCGACGTTCCGTGTCTGGCAGCTCGGAGCAATGCAGATAATCAGAAATGGCGTGTATCCCTTGTTTAAACGGCCAAGATGGGCAGGTAGATGCCAGAGGCTCTATCCCACTGTTCCTAACCCATTATGTCGCAGATTGTTGCAAAACCGGCAAGGGTGAATATCCGACTTCGGGGTTCAACTATTGCAAACCGGGAGTAGACTTTTACTCATCCCACCAGCAGTACGACGAAGCGGGATCGGTACTTCGTGTCATCTTTGCAGTCGATGACAACTTCTCCGCGCCAGTGACGGCATTAGAAGTCAATCGATCAGCTTGATTGTGTTATAGGCAAACTCACATGAAACCATTACTGATTCTTGCATTGGTCGGTATGTCCTCGTTCGCCCTCGCCGATGAGGTCAAACCTGTCTCCAACGAGCCCGTGGCCCAGCAATACGACTACTCCATGAACCTGGATATCAAGCGGGTCATCAACCTGTCGACCATCCCCAATGTCTGCGAAGTAGTGCCTGCGACCATGACCTACGAAGACCACCAAGGCCAGGTGCACACTATTCAGTATCGCGCCATGGGCGAGGGTTGCCAGCAGGGTTGATACTGCAACGCCAACCGCCTCTTCGCGCCGAGCCGTCGCGAAGAGGTGGCCAGGCTGGTCTCGGTGTCATGGGCTGGACATTACCTGGCGCACCACCTCCAGCCCGCGCTTCAGCTCGGCCCGGCTAGCCGCCGCCGACAGGCTGATACGCACCGCCTGCACCTCGGTCGCACCCATGGCGAAGACACTGGCCGGGACGATTTCCACACCCTGCTCGCGACACCGTCTTACCACCCGCTCCGCACCCTGCGGTGTGGCCAACCATGCGTGAGGTGAAGGCTGCGCTGTGTTGTGCAGCCCATCGCCCAGCAGCCTTCGCGCAAGGCGCCAACGCTCGGTAATTTCCGCCCGCTGCCAGGCCAGCCGCCGCGCAGCCGTACCGTCTTCGATCCACTGGCAGGCGATGTGCAGGTTCAACGGCGATACAGGCCAGTGGCTGGCCTGGGCATGCGGGTCGACCTGTGCCAGCAACTGAGGGCTGGCCACGATCCACCCCAGGCGCAACCCGGCAGCCACGGTCTTGGACAAGCTACTGATGAAAATCCCTTGCTCGCCCAACAGGGGGTAGAGCGGCGGCCTGTCGCTGAGTGCGCCATAGACATCGTCCTCGATCACCAGCAGCCCCAGGCGTTTGACGACCGCAGCGAGCGCTTCGCGGCGAGCGTCATCCATGCAGGTGCCGGTAGGGTTGTGCAGGGTGGGTGTGGTCACCAGCACACGGGCACCGCTGGCGCGGGCGACCCGGTCAAGGTCGTCGGGGCGCAGGCCTTGGCTGTCCAACGCCACACCATGCACGGGCAAGCGCAACTGCCGGCAGGCCGCCTTGATGCCGGGTGCGGTCAAGGCTTCGAGCATGACCGGCTCACCGGCCTGGCAGAACGACTGCAGCACCAGGGTCAGTGCCTGTTGCGCACCGCTACTGAGCAGCAGTGCATCCGGGGGCAGGGCCAAGCCGCGATTGGCCAGCCATTGCGCGCCATGAATGCGGCCCAGCAGTAACTGCTCGGGCCCCAGGTAATGATCCAGCAGGCCACTCTCGTGCCGTTCCAGCAGGTTACGCAGGCTGCTTTGCAGGTCCTGATTGTGCGGGTCGGCCACCGGGACGTTGGTCGACAGGTCAATCAACGGCTGTTGCCCATCGTGATGCTTGAGCCGAAACAGCGTCGCTTCCTTGCTGCCGGCCAGCACGTAGGTGCCGCGGCCGACTTCACCTGCCACCAGGTGGCGCGCGGCAGCTTCACGGTAGGCCTGCTGGGTGGTGCTGGGGTTGAGGTCGAGCTTCCAGGCCAGGCGCCGCTGGGGTGGCAGGCGGTCGCCGACCTTGAGTTCGCCACGCGCTATGGCGTCGGCAATAGCATCGACCAAGGCCAGGTAGCGGGGTTGGTCATCATCCACAAGCGTTGGGATCCACACGAAATTGCTACCCATGCAATATAAGGTTGTACCCATACAATGCCCGGCGCTTAGGATCGGATCAACCACCTAACGATGAGGGATGATCGCCATGTTCGACTTGAAAGCCCTGCGCGAAGCCGCCGATTTCGTTCACCAGCATGTGCCCGCAACGCCCCAGCACGCCTGGCCTTTGCTGGCCGAGCGGCTGGGCTGCCAAGTGTGGGTGAAACATGAAAACCACGCGCCCACTGGGGCGTTCAAAGTGCGCGGCGGGTTGGTCTACGTGCGTTCGCTGCTGGCGGATGGCGCGCCGCCCCGTGGCCTGGTCACCGCCACGCGCGGCAACCATGGCCAAAGCATGGCACTGGCCGCACGCCAGGCGGGCATACCCTTGGTGATCGTCGTGCCCGAAGGCAACTCCACCGAGAAGAACGCCGCCATGCGCGCCCTGGGTGCCGAGCTGGTAGAGCACGGTGTCGATTTTGATGTGGCCCGTGAAGAGGCGGCCCGGCTGGCTGACGAATTGGGCTACATGATGGTGCCATCGTTTCACCCGGAGCTGGTACGCGGGGTAGCCACCTATGCCTTGGAACTGTTCGAGGCCGTGTCTGAGCTGGACTGTGTATACGTGCCTATCGGCATGGGGTCGGGCATCTGCGGGCTGATCCAGGCACGCAACCTGCTGGGGTTGAAGACCGAGATCGTGGGGGTGGTGTCTAGCGCGGCCGATGCCTATGCGCAAAGCTTCGAGCGCGGGCGCATCGTCACCACTGCCACTGCCGACACCTTCGCCGATGGCATGGCCTGCCGGGTACCGCACCCGGAGGCGTTCGCCTTGGTGTGCGAGCATGCCGCGCGCATCGTGCGGGTGAGTGACAGTGAAGTCGCCGAAGCCATGCGGGTGTACCACGAGGCCACGCATAACACCGCCGAAGGTGCGGGCGCTGCGGCGCTGGCGGCGTTGATGCAGGAGCGCGAGCGGCAAGTGGGCCGGCGGGTGGCCGTGGTGCTGAGCGGGGCGAACGTGGATCGCGCGCGTTATGCGCGCGTGCTGGCGGGTGATGAAAAATCCTGAGTATTCGAGCAGGCGGCCTTTGCCTGATCGAACACTTCTTCTTCCCATCCCCTGATCACTCGTGGCAGGCTCTACGGCGCTTAATTGGCCGGTCATCGAGTGCTCAATGCCTTTCTCCAATGGTTTTCTCCTCAGCCTGTCCCTGTGTCTGGACATCGGCATCGCCAACATCGCCATGATCACCTTGGCCATGCAGCGTGGTTTTCTCAAAGGTTTCTGGCTGGGGCTGGGGACCTGTGTGGGGGATTTGATCTATGCCGTTGCCGCACTGGCCGGGATGACCGTGCTGCTGCAGTTTGAAAGCGTGCGCTGGGCCTTGTGGCTGGGCGGTTCGGCGCTGCTGGTGTGGTTCGCAGTGAAGATGCTGCTGGCGGCGTGGCGCGGTGGGCACATGGACACGCGGGCAGACGTGGTGGTGGACTCGGGCTGGCGCGAGTTCTTGCGCGGGATCTTTTTGGCCATGTCCTCACCCACCGCGATTTTGTGGTTCGCGGCGGTGGGTGGGGTGCTGATTTCCCGTTCCGGTGGTGGTAGCTTGCTGGAGGCCGGGTTGTTCCTCAGCGGCTTTTTTGCGGCGGGGTTGGTCTGGTGCCTGAGCCTGTGCGGCATTGCCAGCCACGGAGGGCGATTGCTGGGGGATCGATTGCTGACCTGGTCGTACCTGCTGTCGGCGGCGATTTTCTGCTATTTCGCGGTTTACGTGATTGTTTCGGGGTATCGCGAGTTCATTCTCGCCAGCCCTGGGGTGTAGGCAGGGTGCATGCCTTGGGTCTTTCAGCGCCTGGGAGATCGAGCGCCGCCCGCGCGGCGCTTCGCAGCACAAGGCTGCTCCCACATCTGTTTCGGGCCAATTATTCCTGAGGCATTAGCGCGCCGTCCCTAGGCGCCTGACACGATATCGAGTCGAACAAACAAGGCGGTCGCGCGCCTCTCTCACAGGCTTTACTGGCCGGAAATAGATGTGGGAGCAGCCTTGTGCTGCGAAGCGCCGCGCCGGCGGCGCTCGATCTCCCAGGCGCTAAATATCCCGAAGCAAACACCTGGTAGCCCTCACCCAACCTCAAGCCCATTTATTTTCACCGGCCTGTCGATTTCCCCCGCTACCGTTCGACTAACAGTTGAAGGCACAGGCCCCACCTGTGCCCAAACCTGACAAACGATCGGAGGCCCCCCCGATGAGCACCGCAGCCGAAAACGAACTCCGCCAATTGATCGACCGCTGGATGCAGGCCGTGCGCGACCGTGACATCCCCGGCATCACTGCGCCCTATGCCGACGACATCGTCGCCTTCGATGCCATCAAAACCCTGCAATTCAAAGGCAAGGCTGTTTACCAGGCCCACTGGGAAATGTGCATGGGCCTGTGCACCGGCCCGATGATCTTCGAGCTGGCCGAGCTCACCGTATACGCCGACGGCGACCTGGGCCTGGCGCACTGGTTGAACCGCTGCGGCCCGTCGGACGACGAGAGCCAATGCGGCTTCATGCGCGCCACGGTCGGCTATCGTCGCCAAGGCGGGCAATGGCAAGTCATCCATGAACACTGGTCGGCACCGTTCGACATGGAAACGCAGAAAGCCCTGTTCGATCTGAAGCCCTGATCTGATATCGCCAAACGCACTTTGCCAATGCCCTGGAGGCGACCATGAAATACCTGTGCCTGGTCTATTGTGACGAAGGGCTGCTGCACAGCCTGCCCGACAGCCCGGAAGACGCCGAATGCATGGCCTATGCCGAGGCGTTGCAGGGCGCTGGGCGCATGCTCGCGGCCGAGGCGCTCAAGCCGGTGCAAACCGCCACCACGGTGCGTGTGCGCAGTGGGCACATGAGCCTCACCGATGGCCCGTTCGCCGAAACCAAGGAGCAACTGGCCGGCTTTTATCTGGTAGATGCCCGAGACCTGAACGAGGCGCTGAACATCGCCAAAGGCATCCCCGCCGCAAGGGTCGGCAGCGTTGAAGTGCGACCTGTGCGCGAACTGCAACCCTGACACTCACGGAGAACCACCAGCATGAGCCTTGCACACCCTGCGCAAGCGCAGCACGAGTTGTCCATCAGCCGATTGATCGACGCGCCCCCGGCCAAGGTGTTCCGCGCCTGGACCGAGCCCCAGTGGCTGATGCAATGGTGGGGGCCGCACGGCATGACCACCCCGGAATGCGAAATGCAACTGTGGGTCGGTGGCCTGTTCCGCACCCTGATGCGGGCCCCGGATGGCACCGAGTACCCGACCCAGGGCGTGTTCCTGGAGATTGCCGCGCCGAGGCGCCTGGTGTTTACCGACGCCTTCGGGCCGGGCTGGGTACCTTCTGACAAAGCGTTCATGACCGCTGTGGTGACCTTCGACGAGGAGCACGGCAAGACCCGTTACACCGCCCGCGCCTGGCATTGGAGCGCCGCCGACAGCCGAGCCCATGAGGAAATGGGCTTTCACCAAGGCTGGGGAGAAAGCCTGGACCGCCTGGTGGAGGTGGTGACCCAGCGGATGCCGGACTGATGGCAGGGCTGGCGCAGGTGCGCGCCGAAGTCGAGGCGGTGTACCGTCGCGATTCGCGGCGCATCCTGGCGACCTTGATCCGCTTGTTGGGCGACTTCGACCTGGCCGAGGAGGCCATGCACGATGCGTTCTTCATCGCTGTTGAGCGCTGGCAGCGCGATGGTATCCCCGCTAACCCTCGGGCATGGCTGGTGTCGACCGGCCGCTTCAAGGCCATTGATGCGTTGCGCCGACGTGCCCGCTTCGACCGCTCTCAGGCGGACCTGATCATGCTGCTGGAAGGCCAGGTGCAAGACCCCAGCGAAGAAGCGTTGCTCAGCGATGATCGCCTGCGGCTGATTTTTACCTGCTGCCACCCGGCCTTGGCCGCCGACGCGCAGGTGCCGCTGACCCTGCGCGAGGTCTGCGACCTGACCACCGAGCAGATTGCCCGGGCGTTTTTGCAAAGCCCGGCAACCATCGCCCAACGCATCGTGCGCGCCAAGGCCAAGATCCGCGACGCGGGCATCCCCTACCAGGTGCCGGCGCTCGATGAGTTGCCCGAGCGCCTCGAGAGCGTGTTGCGGGTGATTTACCTGGTGTTCAACGAAGGCTATTCGGCCTCGTCCGGCGACGCCTTGCTGCAGCAGGACCTGACAGACGAAGCGATCCGGCTCGGCCGCCTGCTGGGGCAATTGTTGCCAGACCCGGAGGTGATCGGCTTGCTGGCGCTGATGCTGTTGCAGGCATCGCGGCAGCGTGCGCGCATCGACGCGCAGGGCAACCTGGTGGTGCTTGAACAGCAGGACCGCAGCGTGTGGGACCGTGAGCGCATCAAAGAAGGCTGTGAGCTGGTGCGCCATGCCCTGCGAAGCCGCAGCTATGGCGCCTATACCGTGCAGGCGGCCATAGCCGCGGTGCATGCCGAGGCGGCCACGGCGGATGACACGGACTGGGACGAGATCGTCGGGCTGTACGACGTGTTGCAACGGCACTGGCCGTCGGCGGTGGTGGCGCTCAACCGGGCAGTGGCGCTGGCGAAACGGGATGGGCCGCAGGTGGGGTTAGCGGCGGTTGAAGCGATCCTGGCGGCGGGTGAGCTGCACGACTATCACCTGGCGCATGCGGCAAGGGCAGAGTTGCATGCTCAACTGGGCCATGTCGAAGAGGCCCGTGCGGCATGGCAGCAGGCGTTGGCGTTGACCCGGCAGGCGCCGGAGCGGCGGCATATCGAGCGGCGGCTCCAGGCACTGAAATGAGCGGGCAATACTGCCCTTGTGGGAGCGGGCTTGCCCCGCGAAGGGGGCACGGGGTGCAGGGCACCGGCTTCGCCGGTGTTCGCGGGGCAAGCCCGCTCCCACTCAATCAAGGGGCGGGCCTTGCGAGGAAACCGCGCTGAAATCAGCTGGCCACGAAATTCGGTGGCGATACCAGCTCGACCGTCTGCTGCTTGCGCGGCGCCAGGATCTCGGCCTCGCCCTCGACCACCAGCTCATCGTTCTGGTTGTACACATTGGTGGCGATCCGCACCTTGAACTTCGGCAGCTTCTCGAGGATTTCCAGGCGCACGGTCAGGGTGTCGCCAATCTTCACCGGCTTCTGGAAGCTCATCTTCTGGCCCAAGTAGATGGTGCCAGGGCCAGGCAGCGTGCACGCCACCGCCGCACTGATCAGCGCGCCGCTGAACATGCCATGGGCAATGCGCTCACGGAACATGCTCTTGGCCGCGAACTCGGCATCCAGGTGCACCGGGTTGTGGTCACCGGACATCGCGGCGAACAGCTGGATGTCACGTTCTTCCACAGACTTTTCATAGGTGGCTGTCTGGCCGACTTCAAGGGCTTCGTAAGGCGTGTTGGTGACCTGGGACATCGGGGCTTCCTTAAGCGGTGGGCGAGGGCGGCTATCATTCACTGCGCGCAGGGCGGCCAAGGGCCAGCGCCTGTTCGAGCCAGCCGAGAATATCGGCGGTGACCTCGTCACGGTTGGTTTCGTTGAGCACTTCGTGCCGTGCCTCTGGGTAGATGCGCAGCTGTACATGCTGGTTGCCGGTCGCGCGTAACGCGTCGGCCAGATGGGTGAGACGCTTGCCGGTACTGACCGGATCACATTCACCGCCAATCACCAGCAGGGGCAGGTTCGGATCGATCTGCGCGAGGTTACTTGCCTGGCTGATCTGCGCCAAGCCTTGCAGCAGGTCGAGCCACAACTGGTTGCTGCAGCGAAAGCCACACAGGGGGTCATTCACGTACTGGTCCACTTCGCCAGGGTCGCGGCTCAGCCAGTCGAAGGCGGTGCGGTTGGGCTTGAAGGCTTTGTTGAACGAGCCGAACGACAGCCACTCGATCAGCGCGCTCTTGCCCAGCGGCCCTTGGCGCCAGGCCTCGACCCGGGCGATCAGCCGCGCCACGCGGTACAGCGCCGCGGGCTGGAAGTTCGAGCCGCTGAGGATCGCCCCGTGCAGGCTGGCGCTGTGGTGCAGCAGGTACGCCTGGGCAATGTAGCTGCCCATGCTGTGGCCGAACAGGAACAGCGGCGTGCAGGGGTATTGCTGGCCGATGTGCTGGGCGAGCAAGCCGAGGTCATTGACCACGGCATTCCAGCCATGATGGCGGGCGAACAGGCCGAGGCTGCCCAGCTCGGCGGTGCGCCCGTGGCCGCGCAGGTCGGGGGCGAACAGGGCGAAGCCGGCCTCGCTCAGCGCATGGCCCAGGCGCTGGTAGCGCCCGGCGTGCTCAGCCATGCCATGGGCCAGCAGCACCACGGCCTTGACCGGCGTGGCCGGCAGCCATTGGTGTACGTATAGGCTGCAATGCTCGCTGGCGGGCAGCCAGAAGGCGTCGTGGGGCATGGCCGGTCCTTTGCGCGGGAGTACGAGCACAGTGTATGCGCAACCGGCTGGATTGCAGGAAGGGCACAAATAAGATTCACAATGTTAATGGCGGAGCTTGGCGTATATGCCGCCTTGGGCTTACCTGCTAACGTCGGTTAAACGCCTGTTTGCCATTGGCGATCAGGTCAAAGGACTAAACGACCCGCTACACCTCCCGCAGCAGGTCCAGGCAGAGGAACAATAATAAATGCAAGCCGACTTCTGGAATGACAAGCGCCCGGTGGGCGTGCCTTCCACCATCGACATCCATGCCTACACCTCCGTCGTCGAGGTGTTCGAGCGCTCTTGCAAGCGCTTCGCCGACCGCCCGGCGTTCAGCAACCTGGGCGTGACCCTGACCTACGCCGAGCTGGAACGCCATTCGGCAGCCTTTGCCGCCTGGCTGCAGCAACACACCGACCTGGTACCGGGCGACCGCATCGCCGTGCAGATGCCCAACGTCCTGCAGTACCCGATTGCGGTCTTCGGCGCGTTGCGTGCCGGGCTGATCGTGGTCAACACCAACCCGCTCTATACCGAGCGTGAAATGCGCCACCAGTTCAAGGACTCCGGCGCCCGCGCGCTGGTTTACCTGAACATGTTCGGCAAGCGCGTGCAGGAGGTGCTACCCGATACCGGTATCGAGTATTTGATCGAGGCGAAGATGGGCGACCTGCTGCCCGCCGCCAAGGGCTGGCTGATCAACACCGTGGTCGACAAGCTGAAGAAGATGGTGCCGGCCTATCAATTGCCCCAGGCGGTGTCATTCAAGCAGGTGCTGCGCGAGGGCCGCTCGCTGAGCCACAAGCCGGTGCCGCTGAGCCTGGACGATATCGCCGTGCTGCAATACACCGGCGGCACCACCGGCCTGGCCAAGGGCGCGATGCTCACCCATGCCAACCTGGTGGCCAACATGCTCCAAGTGCTGGCGTGTTTCTCGCAGCACGGGCCAGACGGGCAGAAGATGATCAAAGAAGGCCAGGAGGTGATGATCGCGCCGCTGCCGCTTTATCACATCTATGCCTTTACCGCGAATTGCATGTGCATGATGGTCACCGGCAACCACAATGTGTTGATCACCAACCCGCGGGACATTGCCGGCTTCATCAAGGAGTTGGGCAAGTGGCGTTTTTCCGGCCTGCTGGGGCTCAACACGCTGTTCGTCGCGCTGATGGACCACCCTGGCTTCCGGCAACTGGATTTTTCTGCGCTGAAGGTCACCAACTCCGGTGGCACCGCGCTGGTCAAGGCCACCGCCGAGCGCTGGGAGAGCCTCACGGGCTGCCGCATCGTCGAAGGTTATGGCCTGACCGAAACCTCGCCGGTCGCCAGTACCAACCCTTATGGCCAGTTGGCGCGTCTGGGCACGGTGGGTATCCCGGTGGCAGGCACGGCGTTCAAGGTAATCGACGACGACGGCAACGAACTGCCGCTGGGCGAGCGGGGTGAACTGTGCATCAAGGGCCCGCAGGTGATGAAGGGCTATTGGCAGCAACCCGAGGCCACCGCGCAGACCCTGGACGCACAAGGCTGGCTGAAGACGGGTGATATCGCGGTGATCGACCCGGACGGCTTCACCCGCATCGTCGACCGCAAGAAGGACATGATCATCGTCTCGGGTTTCAACGTGTACCCCAACGAGATCGAGGACGTGATCATGGGCCATCCGCAGGTGGCCAACTGCGCGGCCATCGGTGTGCCGGACGAGCGTTCTGGCGAGGCGGTGAAACTGTTCGTGGTGCCGCGCGAGGGCGGCTTGAGCGTCGATGAGCTGAAGGCGTACTGCAAGGCCAATTTCACCGGCTACAAAGTGCCCAAGCACATCGTGCTGCGCGAGTCGCTGCCGATGACCCCGGTGGGCAAGATCCTGCGGCGCGAGTTGCGTGATATCGCCTGACAGCGATGCAGGACACCTCTGGAACGGGCCTTTTGGCCCGTTTTGTGACATTTTGGATAAATACTCTAAAAATGACTTGTATCGTTCATTGAGTCATTTTTGTGACCGTGAGGCCTGTTTTGGCCTCTAGGCGACCCCTGGCAAAGCTGTTACTCTCGGGCCGCTTTCAGATGATCCGGTTTGCAATGAGCCGCCATCACATATCAATAATAAGCGCATCGACGCGTGAATCGAACTTCGCTGTTGCTGAAGGAGTGGGCTTCCATGATCGAACATTTTTGGAAGGATAAATACCCAGCCGGGATTACGGCGGAAATCAATCCTGACGAATTCCCCAATATCCAGGCGGTACTCAAGCAATCCTGCCAACGCTTTGCCGACAAACCGGCCTTTAGCAACCTGGGCAAGACTATCACTTATGGCGAACTGTATGCGCTGTCGGGGGCGTTTGCCGCCTGGCTGCAGCAACACACCGACCTGAAACCGGGTGATCGCATTGCCGTGCAACTGCCAAACGTCCTGCAATACCCGGTAGCGGTATTCGGCGCCATGCGTGCAGGGCTGATCGTGGTCAACACCAACCCGCTGTATACCACGCGGGAGATGGAGCACCAGTTCAACGATTCCGGTGCCAAGGCGCTGGTGTGCCTGGCCAACATGGCCCACCTGGCCGAAAAAGTAGTGCCCAAGACCCAGGTCAAGCATGTCATCGTCACCGAAGTGGCCGACCTGCTGCCGCCGCTCAAGCGCCTGCTGATCAACAGTGTGATCAAGTACGTCAAGAAGATGGTGCCGGCCTATGACCTGCCGCGTGCCGTGCGCTTCAACGACACCCTGGCGCTGGGCAAGGGCCAGCCGGTCACCGAGGCCAACCCGCAACCCAACGATGTCGCCGTGCTGCAATACACCGGCGGTACCACGGGCGTGGCCAAGGGCGCGATGCTGACCCACCGCAACCTGGTGGCCAACATGTTGCAATGCCGGGCGCTGATGGGTTCGAACCTGCATGAAGGCTGCGAGATCCTGATCACGCCGCTGCCGCTTTACCACATCTATGCCTTTACCTTCCATTGCATGGCAATGATGCTGATCGGCAACCATAACGTGCTGATCAGCAACCCGCGTGATTTGCCGGCGATGGTCAAAGAGCTGAGCAAGTGGAAATTCAGCGGCTTCGTTGGCCTCAACACCTTGTTCGTCGCCCTGTGCAACAACGAGGGGTTCCGCGCGCTGGACTTCTCTGCGCTGAAAATCACCTTGTCTGGCGGCATGGCCCTGCAATTGAGCGTGGCCGAGCGCTGGAAGGCCGTTACCGGTTGCGCCATCTGCGAAGGTTACGGCATGACCGAAACCAGCCCGGTGGCGGCCGTCAACCCGTCCGAGGCGAACCAGATTGGCACCATCGGTATTCCGGTGCCTTCGACGCTGTGCAAGGTCATCGACGACAGTGGCAATGAACTGCCGCTGGGCGAGGTGGGTGAGCTGTGCATCAAGGGCCCGCAAGTGATGAAGGGCTACTGGCAGCGCGAAGACGCCACTGCCGAAATCCTCGACAGCGCGGGTTGGCTCAAGACCGGCGACATCGCGTTGATCCAGCCGGACGGCTACATGCGCATCGTCGACCGCAAGAAGGACATGATCCTGGTCTCCGGTTTCAACGTGTACCCCAACGAGCTGGAAGACGTGCTGGCCGGCCTGCCAGGTGTGCTGCAGTGTGCGGCCATCGGCGTGCCGGACGAAAAGTCGGGCGAAGTGATCAAGGTGTTCATCGTGGTCAAGCCGGGCATGACCGTGACCAAGGAGCAGGTGATGGAGCACATGCGCGCCAATGTCACCGGCTACAAGGTGCCGCGCTACATCGAGTTCCGCGATACGTTGCCGACCACCAACGTGGGCAAGATCCTGCGCCGTGAGTTGCGCGATGAAGAGCTGAAGAAGCAAGGGCTCAAGAAGATCGCTTGAGCCTGGATTCTGGGCTGGCTTTGCTGGCCCTTTCGCGGGCAAGCCCGCTCCTACAGGTATCTCACTGTAGGAGCGGGCTTGCCCGCGAAAGGGCCGGTGAAATCAGCGCAATTTCTCGAGCATCTGGTAGTACCACATCCCCGCCGCCAACAGCGGATTCCCCAGCAAGTCCCCCATCGGCACCCGCACGTGCTTGCACTGCGCAAAGGTGTCGAACTTCTCCAGTGTCCCGGTCAGCGCTTCGGCCATGATCTCGCCCATGATGTGGCTGGTGGCAATGCCATGCCCGGAGTAACCCTGGCAGTACCAGACATTGTCCGAGAGCTTGCCCAGTTGCGGGATGCGGTTGACCACGATGCCCATGGCGCAACTCCACTGGAACTCGATCGGCACCCCTTTGAGCGCCGGGAAGGTGCGTTCGATGCAGGGCCGTAGTTCACCTTCGATGTCGCGTGAATCACGCCCGGAGTAGTTGGCGCCGCCGCCAAACAGCAAACGCTTGTCGGCGGTCAGGCGGTAATAGTCGAGGACAAAGCGGCAGTCATACACCGCCAGGTCCTGCGGGTTGATCTGCTCGGCCAGTTCACCCAGCGGCGCTGTGGTAACGATGCCGCCCATGGCCGGGAAAATCTTGCCCTTGAGCGTGCGTTGCTCCAGCTTGTGGTAGACATCGCCGGCCAGCATCACCTGGCGGGCTTCGATGCGCCCCTCGGCGGTCACCACTGCCGGGCGCGGGCCGTGGACGATGTCCAGCACCTCTGAATGCTCGAAGATCAACGCGCCCAGGCTGTGGGCGGCGCGGGCCTCGCCCAGGCACAGGTTGAGCGGGTGCAGGTGCAGGTTGCGGCGGTTTTTCAAGGCACCCAGGTACAGCGGGCTCTGCAGGTGCTGGGCCATGGCGCTGCGGTCGAGCATCTCGACCTGATCGCCCATGCCGCGACGCTCCGCCTCGGCCGCGAAACCGCGCAGTTCGTTCAAGTGCGACGGCTTCATCGCGGCATGCAGGTGGCCGCGCTTGAGGTCGCAGTCGATGCCGTAGCGTGCCACCCGTTGTTCGATGACCTGGTGCCCGCGCCAGCGCAGGTGCCAGATGAAATCATCCACCTCGCTGCCCAGGCGATCGCGCATCTGCGTGCGCATGGCTTCGTCGCCCGACAAGCTGCCGGTCACCTGGCCGCCATTGCGCCCACTGGCGCCCCAGCCGATGCGGTTGGTTTCGACAATGGCCACCTTCAGGCCGCGCTCGGCCAATTCCACGGCGGTGGCAACGCCGGTGAACCCACCGCCGATAATGGCCACGTCGACGTGCACGGTGCCCTTGAGGGTCGGGTACTGCGTGTGGTCATTGAGGGTGGCGCTGTAATAGGACGGCGCGCGTTGGGCCGGTCCCTTGTTCAATGCTGCGTTCATGGGTGTTCCTTGTTATGAATGGGGCTCAGGCCTGGTGCAGGTACCAGCGCCAGTCCTGTTCGCTGACTTCGGCCATGAACTGGCGGTATTCGGCGCGCTTGACCTTCAGGTACACCCCAAGAAATTCAGCGCCCAGTGCCTCCCGGGCCCAGCCCGAATGCTGCAGGGCATCCAGGGCGGTCAGCCAGTCGGTGGGCAAGTGCTCGGTGGCCTGGGCATAGCCGTTGCCTTCAACGGGGGCGCCGGGGTCCAGCTGTTCACGGATGCCGCGGTGGCTGGCGGCGAGGATGGCCGCTGCGGCCAGGTAAGGGTTGGCATCGGCACCGCAGATGCGGTGCTCCACGTGTCGGCTGTTGGCCGGGCCGCCCGGTACGCGCAGGCTGACCGTGCGGTTGTCGACGCCCCAGGTGGGCGCCAGTGGCGCGTAGCTGTTGGCCTGGAAGCGGCGGAACGAGTTGGCATTGGGGCAAAACAGCAGCAGCGAATCGCGCAGGTAGCGCAGCATGCCGGCCACCGCTTGGCGCAACAACGGCGTACCGGCCTTGTCCTCGCTGGCGAACAGGTTGTTGCCGGCGCTGTCGGCCAGGCTCAGGTGCATGTGCATGCCGGTGCCGGCCAGTTGTGCAAAGGGTTTGGCCATGAAACAAGCCTGCATGCCATGCGCATGGGCCACGCCTTTGACCAGGCGCTTGTAGCGCACGGCCTGGTCCATGGCCAGCAGCGCATCGCCGTGCTCAAGGGTGATTTCCACCTGGCCAGGTGCGTACTCGGAGATCGCCGTGCGGGCGGGGATACCCTGGGCTTTGCACGCGGCGTAAAGGTCGGCGAGGAAGGGCTCGATCTGTTCCAGTTCACGCAGGCCATACACCTGCGTACTGCGCGGGCGCCCACCGTCGTTGTCCAGAGCCGGCTGCGGGCGGCCCTGTGCATCGCGTTTTTGGTCGAGCAGGTAAAACTCCAGTTCACACGCCATCACCGGGTGGTAGCCATCGGCCTTGAGCGCTTCGACAGTGCGCAGCAACACATGGCGTGGGTCGGCAATGCTCGCCGGCAGGCCTTCGCTGGGGTGCATGCTGACCTGCACGGCAGCGGTGGGTACGCGCCGCCAGGGCAGGCGCACCAAGCTGCCTTCCAGCGGGTAGGCGCGGCAGTCGATGTCGCCAACGTCCCAGACCAGGCCAGAGTTTTCGACGTCATCGCCATTGAGGGTCAGGCCCAGGATGGTGCTGGGCAGCGGGCGGCCGGTCTGGTAGACCGCCAGCAGTTCCTCGCGGTGCAGCAGCTTGCCGCGGGGGACGCCATTGGCGTCGAGGATGAACAGCTCGAACAGCTCGATATCGGGGTTGTCGGCCAGGAATTGGCTGGCGTGCTCTACGGGTGCAAAGTGCATGATGAATTCGCTCACGGGCGCACAGGGCCACCGCGCATGCTGGCGGCCCAGTTGAGTCAAACGGCCAGGCGGTGGCCGGGTTGGGTCACAATGGCGTGAGCGAAGTGTCCGGTGGGCGCGCGTGACGGCAGTGCCACAAAGCCCAGAAGGCGAGGATGATGTGGACCAGCGGATTTTCCCCAGCACGGCTCCTGGCCTTCGGCAGCGAAGGGCGGGACGACGGTGGGGCGATAGGCTGGGCGGGAGTCATGCCTTTGATACTCACATGCGGCGTAAGGTTGATTAAAGCAGTGAATGGCAACCTTTACATCAGCCTTCACTAAACATAGCGCGCCCGCCTGATCGTTGTAGGAGCAGCCTTGTGCTGCGAAGAGGCCGGTGATAGCAACCGACATCACCTTTGTTGTCACCGGCCTCTTCGCAGCACAAGGCTGCTCCACACACAAAGGTGCGGCCAGCGCGGACAGCAAAGAACCCTCAAATCTGCGACAATCGCGCCTCTTCAAATGCCGATCATGAAAAAGCAGGCTCACCTGCATCACTAAAAAGCCCCATGACAGACCAAGCCATCGACCAGCTCCTGAAAAACCTCGACCACGCCATGATCGCCGACCGCCACCGTCTGCGTCGGCAACTGCACGAGCTGCGCAAACGCCCGGACGAAGCGAAGCTCGCCCAGTGGGTGGAAAAGGTCCAGGCCTCCTGCGCGCAGGTCACTGCACGCCAGCAAAGCGTGCCAACCGTGCGCTACGACGACAGCCTGCCGATTGCTGCCAAACGTGACGAGATCAAAAAGGCGCTGGCCGAGCACCAGGTGCTGGTGATTGCCGGTGAGACCGGCTCGGGCAAGACCACTCAGTTGCCGAAAATCTGCCTCGAGTTGGGGCGCGGTAGCCATGGCCTGATCGCTCACACCCAGCCACGCCGTATCGCTGCGCGCAGCGTCGCTACCCGTGTCGCCGAAGAACTCGGCACGCCGCTGGGCGGGCTGGTCGGCTACCAGGTGCGTTTCGAGGACCAGAGTGATGCCAATACCCTGGTCAAACTGATGACCGACGGCATCCTGCTGGCCGAAACCCAGCACGACCGCTTCCTCGAACGCTACGACACGATCATCGTCGACGAGGCTCACGAACGCAGCCTCAACATCGACTTCCTGCTCGGCTACCTCAAGACCCTGCTGCACCGCCGCCCGGAACTGAAGCTGATCATCACCTCGGCGACCATCGACCTTGAGCGCTTCTCCCAGCACTTCGATGGCGCGCCGATCATCGAGGTGTCGGGGCGCACCTTCCCGGTCGAAACCTGGTACCGCCCGCTGACCAGCGAGCAGGACGAGGAAGGCAACCAGATCGAGGAAGACCTCACCGTCGACCAGGCGATCCTCGCCACCCTGGACGAACTGGCGCAGCATGAGCGCAGCGAGGCCAAGGGCCCTGGGGATGTGCTGATCTTCTTGCCGGGCGAGCGGGAAATCCGCGACGCCGCCGAGATCTTGCGCAAGGCGCAACTGCGCCATACCGAGATTCTGCCGCTGTATGCGCGCCTGTCGCCCGCCGAGCAGCAGCGCATTTTCCAGTCGCACACCGGGCGCCGCGTGATCCTGGCCACCAACGTCGCCGAGACTTCGCTGACCGTGCCGGGCATTCGTTATGTGATCGACACCGGCACCGCCCGCATCAGCCGCTACAGTTACCGCGCCAAGGTCCAGCGCCTGCCGATCGAGGCGGTGTCGCAGGCCAGCGCCAACCAGCGTAAGGGCCGCTGCGGCCGGGTCGAACCGGGCATCTGTGTACGCCTTTACAGCGAAGAGGATTTCAACGGCCGGCCGGCGTTCACCGACCCTGAGATCCTGCGCACCAACCTTGCGGCGGTGATCCTGCAGATGCTGCACCTGCGCCTGGGTGCGATCGACGCATTCCCGTTCATCGAGCCGCCGGATGGCAAGGCCATCAGCGACGGTTTCAACCTGTTGCAGGAGCTCTCGGCGGTCAACCGCGAGAACCAGTTGACCCCGCTTGGGCGACAGCTGGCGCGCTTGCCGATCGACCCACGGCTGGGCCGCATGCTGCTTGAAGGCGCACGCCAGGGCAGCCTGCAGGAAGTGTTGATCGTGACCAGCGCCCTGTCGGTGCAAGACCCGCGCGAGCGGCCGCCGGAGCGCCAGCAGGCGGCCGACCAGGCGCATGCTCAGTGGAAGGACGTCGATTCCGACTTCGCCGCACTGGTCAACCTGTGGCGTGGCTTTGAAGAACAGCGCCAGGCGTTGACGGCCAACCCGTTGCGTAACTGGTGCCGAAAGAATTTCCTCAATTACCTGCGCCTGCGCGAATGGCGCGATGCCCACCGCCAGCTGGCGCTGATTTGCCGTGACCTGCAATTGACGGTCAACAAGGAACCGTCCGATTACCAGCGGATGCACAAGGCCATCCTCAGCGGCCTGCTCAGCCAGATCGGCCAGAAGACGGAAGAGGGCGATTACCAAGGTGCCCGTCAGCGGCGTTTCTGGGTCCACCCGTCCTCGGGCTTGGGCCGCAAGCGCCCGCAGTGGGTCATGGCTGCCGAACTGGTAGAGACCACCAAACTGTATGCGCGGATGGTTGCCAAGATCGAGCCCGACTGGATCGAGCCGCTGGCCACCCACCTGGTCAAGAAGAACCACTTCGAACCGCACTGGGAGAAAAAGCGCGGGCAAGTGGTGGCCTATGAACAGATCACCTTGTATGGGCTGATTCTGGTGGGGCGCCGGCCGGTGCACTTTGGCCCGATCGACCCGGTGACCTCCCGCGAGCTGTTCATCCGCGAGGGGCTGGTGGGCGGCGAGATCCAGTCGCGGGCCAAGTGCCTGGCGGCCAACAAACGCCTGCTCGAACAGCTCGACGAACTGGAGGCCAAGGCCCGTCGGCGCGATATTCTCGCCGATGAAGAGACCCTCTACGCGTTCTACGAAGCGCGCCTGCCCGAGGAAATCCACCAGACCGCGACCTTCGATGCCTGGTACCGCATGACCAGCCAGAAGGACGCCAACCTGCTGATCATGCGCGAAGAAGACGTGCTGGCGCGTGAAGCCAGCGAAGTCACCGCGGCGCAGTACCCGGACAGCCTGCAGGTAGGGGACTTGCGCCTGTCGTTGACCTACCACTTCGAGCCGGGCCACCCCCGCGACGGTGTGACCGTGCGCGTACCGGCGCCGCTGTTGCCAAGCCTGCCGGGCGAGCGCCTGGAATGGTTGGTGCCGGGCCTGATCGAAGCCAAGTGCGTGGCGCTGGTGCGCAACCTGCCCAAGGCTCTGCGCAAGAATTTCGTGCCGGTACCGGACTTCGTCAAGGCCGCGCTGGCGCGCATGACCTTCGGCCAGGGCGCGTTGCCCCAGGCCTTGGGCCAGGAGCTGCTGCGCATGACCGGTGCGCGTGTGTCCGAAGAGGCCTGGGCAGAATCGGTCAACTTGGTCGAAGGCCACCTGCGGATGAACATCGAAGTGGTCGATGGCCAGGGCAAGTTCCTCGGCGAAGGCCGCGACCTGGCCGAGCTGACCGCACGCTTTGTCGCCGCCAGCCAGGCCGCACTGGCCGTGCCACGCAGCGAGAACGCCGAACGCCCGGTGCAGGCCAAGGCCTTCAGTGAAGTGGCGCAGAGCACCCAGCAGAAGATCGCCGGCCTGTCGATGACCGTCTACCCGGCGCTGGTGGACGAAAACGGCACCGTGCGCGAAGGGCGTTTTTCGACCCAGGCCGAAGCCGAGTTCCAGCACCGTCGCGCCTTGCAGCGCCTGTTACTGCAGCAGTTGGCGGAGCCTGCCAAGTTTTTGCGTGGCAAGCTGCCTGGGCTGACCGAACTGGGCTTGCTGTACCGCGAGCTGGGCCGTGTCGAGGCACTGGTCGAAGACATTCTGCTGGCCAGCCTGGACAGCTGCATCCTCGAGGGTGAACACCCGCTGCCGCGCGACGGTGCGGCCTTGGCCGGCTTGGCCGAGCGCAAACGTGGCAGTTGGGCCGAGCACGCTGAGCGCCTGGCGCGCCAGACCTTGGAAGTGCTCAAGTTGTGGCACGGGCTGCAGAAGCGCTTCAAAGGCAAGATCGACCTGAGCCAGGCGGTGGCGCTGAACGACATCAAGCAACAGCTGGCCAACCTGGTGTACCCGGGTTTCGTTCGCGAAACCCCGGGCGCCTGGTTCAAGGAGTTGCCGCGTTACCTCAAGGCCGTGGAGTTACGCTTGGAGAAGCTCGGCTCGCAGGTGCAGAAGGACCGCGTCTGGAGTGGCGAGCTGGCAAACCTCTGGGCCCAGTACAAGGCACGTGCCGACAAGCACGCCCAGGAGGGCAAGCGTGATGAGCAACTGACGCTGTACCGGTGGTTGCTGGAGGAATATCGGGTGTCGTTGTTCGCTCAGCAGTTGGGTACCAAAGTGCCGATTTCTGACAAGCGTCTCAGCAAACAGTGGAGTCAGGTGGAAGCCTAAACCGCAGAAGATGTGGCAATATTGATGCAATTTGGGGTCGCCTGGCGGCCCCTGTGGGAGCGGGTTTACCTGCGAACGAGGGCAACGCCCTCGCCTTCGAGTTGGCACTAAAGTGCTATTACGCATTTTCCAGCCAGCGCCCCGTGGCGATGGCCTTTGACCAGAGGAACGACCGTGCATAACGTCGTGATCAGCGGCACCGGCCTGTATACCCCGGCCCAGAGCATTTCCAACGAAGAACTGGTGGAGTCCTTCAACACGTGGGCGCAGCAGTTCAACCACGACAACGCCGCCGCCATCGAGCGCGGCGAGGTCGAGGCAGCGCCGCTGTCCGACGCCGCTTTCATCGAGAAGGCCTCGGGCATCAAGAGCCGCTTCGTGCTGGACAAGGCCGGCATCCTCGACCCGCAACGCATGAAGCCACGCCTGCCAGAGCGCTCCAATGACGAGCCGTCGATTTTGTGTGAAATGGCTGTGGCCGCTGCTCGCCAGGCGTTTGAACGTGCGGGCCGTACCGCTGCCGATGTCGATGGTGTGATCGTCGCGTGCTCCAACCTGCAGCGCCCATACCCGGCCATTGCCATCGAAGTGCAAAATGCATTGGGCATCGAGGGCTTTGCCTTCGACATGAACGTGGCCTGCTCGTCAGCCACCTTCGGCATCCAGACCGCCGCCAACAGCGTGCAGCTGGGCCAGGCGCGTTCGGTACTGATGGTCAACCCCGAGGTCTGCACCGGCCACCTGAACTTCCGCGACCGCGACAGCCACTTCATCTTCGGTGATGCCGCCACCGCCGTGCTGATCGAGCGTGCCGACCAGGCCACCTCGAAGCACCAGTTCGAGATTGTCAGCAGCAAGTTGTGGACCGGGTTTTCCAACAACATCCGTAACAACTTCGGCTTCCTCAACCGCGCGGCGGAGGAGGGGGAAGGTGCTGCGGACAAGTTGTTCATCCAGGAAGGCCGCAAGGTGTTCCGTGAAGTGTGCCCGAAGGTGGCTGAGCTGATCGGTGAGCACCTTGAAGCGAATGACCTGCAGCCGAGCGACGTCAAGCGCTTCTGGTTGCACCAGGCCAACCTGAGCATGAACCACTTGATCGTCAAGAAGCTGTTGGGGCGTGAAGCCACCGAGGAAGAGGCACCGGTGATTCTGGACCGTTATGCCAACACCAGTTCGGCCGGGTCGGTGATTGCATTCCACCTGTACCAGGATGACCTGGCCGAGGGTGCGGTGGGCGTGCTGAGCTCGTTTGGCGCGGGGTATTCGGTGGGTAGCGTGATTTTGCGCAAACGCTGATTGCCGGGGCCGCTTTGCGGCCCATTCGCAGCGCAAGGCTGCTCCTACAGGGGAACGCGAACCGCACCTGTAGGCGCAGCTTTGCGCTGCGAATGGGCTGCAAAGCGGCCCCCTACAATGTCACAGACAAAAAAAGGCAGGAAATACCGGATGGGGTCGGCATTTCCCGCCTTGAGTGAAGCAGTGAAGCGGTTGCTTAGAACTTGGCTTCCAGGTCTACCTGCAGCGTGTCTACGTCAGCATTGCTGTTCGGCAACTGCGACAAATCGGTCTTGGCCATCAGGTACGCCGCGCCCAGCGAGAAGTTCTTGTCGATCTCGTAACCGACCTTGAACTTGTGGCCGCGAGAGCCGGTGAAGCCGTTGCCGAAATCGGAGTCGGTGAACAGGCTGACCACGGCGTTACGTTGAACATCGCGGTAGTTGTAGTCCAGGCTCCAAGCGCCGACCTTGGTTTTCAGACCGGCCAGCCAGGCTTGGTCTTCACCATCGGTGCTCTCGGTGTTTTTCACGTATTGGCCGTAGGCCGACAGCGGGATGGCGAAGCCAGTGAAGTCGAGCTGACCGAAGCCTTCCACCAGGTTGAACTCATTGGTGGTGTTGCCGAACGACTGCAGAATGGCCGCTTCCTTGTCGTTGTCGTAGCCATAGATGCTCGCACCTACAGTGACCTTCATCACGTCGGCAGGGGCGAACTTGGCGCCCAGCTGGCCATGGTAGACCTGCGCATCGTGCTTGTACTGCACGCCGTCGCCGTCGACGTTGTCCTTGAGGGTGTACTGACCGGCACTTGCGAACACTTCGGCGCCGCCCAGGTCAGCCTTGTAGGTCGCGGCCACGCCTTCCGGGTTGATGTCGCTGTCCCAGATGATATCGCCCATGCTCACCCACGGCTGTGGCATCTTGCCGCCGATCAGGTGCAGGTTTGGCACTGCGGTCGGGTGCCAGTCGAGGTAGGCCAGGTCGACCCACAGCGATTTCTTGTCGAAATAGTTGTCGAAGCTCTGGTTGGTCGAGCGGCGGTCGGCGCTGCTACCGGTGGCGATACGCACGCCAGCATCGACTTGCGGGTTGATTTCGCTGTAGAAGCCGACACGGGCGCGGACGCGCTGGCGGTCCTGGTTGCCGCTGCTGCTGTTCGGGTCGTCAACGTTGACGTCTTCGTAACGCAGGCGCACATCACCCTTGATCTGGGTCTTGGCGGCCCATGCCACTTTTTGTTCAAAGGAACTCATACGCTCGGACTGCGCTTTCTGGTCGGCCTTTTCCTTGGTCTCTTTTGCCAGATCGCCTTGCAGTTCGTTGTACTGCGCCTGGTTGATCGAGCCATTGGCGCGGAGCATTTCGAGCAGCTTGGCGTCGACAGCAGCACTGGCCGGAGTACTCAGAGCCAGCATCATGCCGGTGAGGCTCACTCCGGTAAGTGTGGAAACAAGACGCATAAGGTTCTCCCTACTAGAAAAAAATGGGGGAGGCTCAGCGCCCGCCCCTGTGTTGGCATGTCTTCGGAAAGGGCCTGAATAGACAGGTTCTGGGGTTCCGGAAAACAGGCGCAAGTATTGCGGGGGGGAATGACAGATTAATGTCTAATTAGTGGCACTGTTGTTAAGTAATCGGCAATGAACGGATTGGCCAGGTGATCGTCATTTGAGTGATGGGCCATTCTTCCGGGATACTGAGGGCCTCAAGATAGCGAGTCGAAACCGTGACTAGCCTGTACAGCCTTGCTCATCTGCGTGATCTTCCGGCGGCCACCTGGGATGCCCTGGTGCCTGCGGGCCAACCGTTTCTGCGCCACGCCTTTCTCACCGCCCTGGAGGACAGTGGCAGCGTTGCCCCCGCGACTGGCTGGGCTGCCGAGCACTTGGTGCTGGAGCGTGAAGGGCAGGTACGCGCCGTGCTGCCGGCCTACCGCAAGTGGCATTCGTTTGGCGAATACGTGTTTGACCACGGCTGGGCCGATGCCTGTGAGCGGGCAGGCATTGCCTACTACCCCAAGCTGCTGGGCGCCGTGCCGTTCAGCCCGGTCAGTGGCCCGCGCCTGCTGGCCGCCGACCCCGCCGATGGCCTGCTGGTGTTGCAAGCATTGCCCGAGTACCTGGGCAAGGGCGGGCTTTCTGGCGCGCACATCAACTTCACCGACCCGGCATTGGACCAGCAGATGGCCGGCTTGCCAGGCTGGATGGAGCGGCTGGGTTGCCAGTTCCACTGGCGCAACCGAGGCTATCGGGACTTCCAGGACTTTCTCGACACGCTCAGCTCGCGCAAGCGCAAGCAGATGCGCAAAGAGCGCGAGCAAGTGGCCGGGCAGGGCATCGACTTTCAGTGGTACCGGGGTGATGAACTGGATGAGGCGCAGTGGGACTTCGTCTACCTGTGCTACGCCAACACCTATGCAGTACGCCGGCGCGCGCCGTACCTGACCCGTGAGTTCTTCAGCCTGCTGGCCGAGCGCATGCCCGAGGCGCTGCGGGTGGTGATGGCCAGGCAAGGCGGGCGTGACGTGGCCATGGCCCTGAGCCTGGTGGGCGGTGACAGCCTGTATGGCCGTTACTGGGGATGCCTGGATGAGTTCGACCGGCTGCACTTTGAGACGTGCTTCTACCAGGGCATGGACTTTGCCATTGCTGAAGGCTTGCAGCGGTTCGATGCGGGGGCTCAGGGTGAGCACAAGCTGATCCGAGGGTTCGAGCCGGTGCTGACGCGGTCGTGGCATTACCTGCTGCATCCCGGGTTGCGGCGGGCGGTGGAAGGGTTTTTGTTGCAGGAGCGGGAAGGGGTGCAGGGGTATGCCGAAGAGGCGCGGGGGATGTTGCCTTACCGCAGGGATTGAATTTTATGTCGCTTTCCCCGGCCTCTTCGCGGGGCAAGCCCGCTCCCACAGGTGCATCACTGGTTTTACGGGCAGTGATGAACCTGTGGGAGCGGGCTTGCCCCGCGAAGAGGCCGGCGCAGGCAACCGCTCATCTCAATCCACCCCAACAAACCCGCCGGTCTGGTGATGCCACAACCGCGCATACAACCCTTGCTGCGCCAGCAACTCACTGTGGCTGCCACTCTCGACGATATGCCCTTTGTCCAGCACCACCAGCCGGTCCATCCGGGCAATGGTCGAAAGCCGGTGGGCGATGGCGATCACGGTCTTGCCCTGCATCAGTGTCTCAAGGCTCTCCTGGATCGCGGCTTCAACCTCAGAGTCCAGCGCTGAAGTGGCCTCGTCCATGATCAGGATCGGTGCGTTCTTCAATAGCACCCTCGCAATCGCGATACGTTGACGCTGGCCGCCAGACAACTTGACTCCACGCTCGCCCACATGCGCATCGAAGCCGGTACGCCCTTGGGCGTCGGTCAACTGCGGAATGAACTCGTCGGCGCGGGCGCGGCGTACGGCTTCAAGCAGTGCCGCTTCGCTGGCCTCTGGGCGGCCGTACAGCAGGTTGTCACGGATCGAGCGGTGCAGCAGCGAGGTGTCTTGGGTGATCATGCCAATCTGCGCACGCAGGCTGGCCTGGCTCACTTCGGCAATGTCCTGGCCATCGATGAGGATGCGCCCACCCTGCACGTCATACAGCCGCAGCAGCAGGTTCACCAGGGTCGATTTGCCCGCGCCAGAAGGGCCGATCAGGCCAATCTTTTCGCCCGGGCGGATGTTCAGATTGAGCCCTTCGATCACGTTGCTGGCTTTGCCGTAGTGGAAGTCCACATCGTCGAAATGCACCGCGCCACGGCTCACCTTCAATGCCGGCGCATTGGGCTTGTCGGTGACGGTGACCGGCTGGGCGATGGTCTGCAGGCCGTCCTGGACCATGCCGATGTTCTCGAAGATGCCGTTGACCACCCACATGATCCAGCCCGACATGTTGACGATGCGGATCACCAACCCGGTGGTCAGGGCAATTGCCCCCACGGTGATCAGCGACTGGCTCCACAGCCACAGCGCCAGGCCGGTGGTGCCGACCACCAGCAAGCCGTTGAGGGTGGTGATGACCACGTCCATGCTGGTGATCACCCGCGAGGCCAGTTGCGTTTTTTCGGTCTGCTCGCGGATCGCCTCACGGGCGTACTGCTGTTCGTAGTCGGTGTGGGCGAACAGCTTGAGGGTGGCGATGTTGGTGTAGCCGTCGACGATGCGCCCCATCAGTTTGGAGCGTGCGTCGGACGAAATTACCGAGCGCGCCTTTACCCGTGGCACGAAGTAGAACAGCGCGGCGATGTAACAGGCGATCCACGCCAACAGTGGCAGCATCAGGCGCCAGTCGGCCTCGGCGAACAGGACCAGCGAGCTGACGGCATAGATCAGCACGTGCCACAGGGCATCCACTGCCTGTACCGCCGAATCGCGCAGCGAGTTGCCGGTTTGCATGATGCGCTGGGCAATACGCCCGGCGAAGTCGCTTTGAAAGAAGTTCAGACTCTGCTTGAGCACATAGGAGTGGTTTTGCCAGCGAATCAGGCTGGTCATGCCCGGGTTGATGGTCTGGTGCACCAGCAGGTCGTGCAGGCCGAAGAACAGCGGGCGCAGCAGCAGGATCACCACCAGCATCCAGATCAGCTCACCGCTGTGTTCGCTGAAGAAGTTGGCATTGGGCGTGCCTTGGGCCAGGTCGATGATACGGCTCAGGTAGCTGAACATCGCCACCTCGATCAACGAAGCGACCAGGCCGACCACCAGCAGGGCGGCGAAGCTTGGCCAGACCTGGCGCAGGTAATACAGGTAGAACGGCCACACCGTGCTCGGCGGTGCTTCGCTCGGTGCCTCGCGAAAAATGTCGATAAGTCGTTCGAAACGGCGGTACAGCATGGGTGACAACACTCCTGTTGGTCCGGCCTTCAGGCGGGTTCACGTCCCTGTGAAACCTGCATTCAGTCGATACGTTTGGCGGACTTGATATAGACCGGATCGGCCGGCACGTCGCGCATGCCCTTTTTCACAGTGGTCGGTGAGTTGACGATCTGGTCGACCACTTCCATTCCTTTGGTCACCTTGCCAAACACGGCATAGCCACGGTCACGGCCTGGGTTGAGGAAGTCGTTGTCAGCCACGTTGATGAAGAACTGGCTGGTAGCCGAATTCGGGTCCGAGGTGCGGGCCATGGACAGGGTGCCGCGGGTGTTCAGCAAGCCATTGCTGGCTTCGTTGCGGATCGGGTCCTGGGTGCTCTTCTGCACCATCTGGTCGGTGAAGCCGCCGCCCTGGACCATGAAGCCCGGGATCACGCGGTGGAAGATGGTGTTGTTGTAGAAGCCGCTGTCGACGTACTGGAGGAAGTTCTTGGTACTGATCGGCGCCTTCTCGGCATTCAACTCGATTTCGACCTGACCGAAGCTGGTGTCCAGCAACACGTGAGGGGTCTTGTCGGACGCCATGACGCTGGTGGCGAAGGCGACCGAGCAGGCGGTGAGCAGGAGTTTTTTCAGCATGGGCTCAAAGATCCTTGAGAGGTGGAAGCAGCTGCAAGAAACTGCAGCAGGGTCTGGTTGAAGACCTCGGGTTGATCGAGGGGCGTAGCGTGCCGGGAATCGTCGATGACTACCAGCCTGGCCTGCGGCATCAGGGCTACGTAGCGCTCTTTCAGATGTATCGGCGTGTAATCGTGGTCGGCGGCAATCACCAGCGTGGGACAGCGAATTTGCCCAATGCGTTCCTGCACGCCCCAGTCAACGATGGCGTCGAAGCTTTTGAGGTAGGCGCGCTTGTCGTTGCGTGCCCAGCGCTGCGCCATCTTCTGGCGCAGGTCAGCTTGGCCGGGCTTGGGGAACAGGCGCTGGGCCAGGCCTTTGCCCACGGTCTCGACGCTGAGCAGGCGTGCCAGGCCCCAACGCTTGGCCCACCAGGCCCAGTCGCTGCGGGTGCGGCGCTTCACCTCTGGGGCGCTGTTGACAATGCACAGGCTGCGCAGCCAGCGCGGGTGATCGACGGCAAACTGGAAGCCGACCATCCCACCCATCGACAGGCCCACGAAGTGCACCGGGCCGGTCTGCAGGTGTTCGAGCAGGGCCAGCAGGTCTTCGCTGAAGGTGGCGATCTGGTAACCGTCGCGGGGTTTGTCGGAGCGGCCGTGCCCGCGAATGTCCATGACGATGACCCGGTAGTGGCGGCTCAACAGCGGTATCTGCAGCTCCCAGTCCTGGCAGCTGGAGCCCAGGCCATGCAGCAGCACCAAGGGTTCGCCCTGGCCATATTCCTCGTAATGCAGTAAGCATCCTTCGTGTTCGAAATAGGCCATGGGCGCGGTCCTCTCAGGCTTGTGGGGGGGCTGCGAAGGGCACGTCCAGAGGCGCGGTGTCGAAGTTGCGCAGCAGGTCGATGAGAATCTGCGTAGCCGGGCCCAGGGTCTTCTCTTTGCTCGAATAAAGGTAGAACAGTGGGTGACGGCTGCCACCCTGATCCAGCGGCAACGGCTTGAGCACGCCTTCACGCAGTTCGCGCTCGATCATGTGCCGCGGCAGCCAGGCAAAGCCCAGGCCGCTGCTGACGAAGGTGGTGGCGGTGCCCAAGCTGCCGACGGTCCAGCGCTGTTCTGCGCCCAGCCAGCCGACATCCAGCGGTTGGGCGCGGCCAGAGTCGCGGATCACCACCTGCAGCTGGCTTTCCAGGTCCTGGAAGGTAATTTCACGGCCCAGGCGGTGCAGGCTGTGTTCGGGGTGGGCAACGGCGATGAACTCTACCGCGCTCAGTTCGGCGCCCAGGTAGCCGCCGATGCTGTAGCTGCTGATGGCCAGGTCAGCGATGCCTTCGCGTAGCACTTCCTCGACGCCCGACAACACCTCTTCACGCAGACGCACCCGGCAACCGCGGCTTTGCGGCATGAACGCACTCAGCGCACGAACCAGCCGGGCGCTGGGGTAGGCGGCGTCGACCACCACGCGCACCTCGGCTTCCCAGCCTTGCTCCATGTGATGGGCAAGGTCTTCGAGCTGGCTGGCCTGTTTGACCAGGTGGCGTGAGCGGCGCAGCAGCACGTTGCCAGCCTCGGTGAGCACCGCTTTGCGCCCATCGATGCGCAGCAGCGGAACACCGAGCTGCTCTTGCATGCGGGCCACGGTGTAGCTGACCGACGACTGCGAACGGTGCAGCGCCTCGGCGGCCTGGGCAAACCCCCCGTGATCGACCACTGCTTGCAGTGTTCGCCACTGATCAAGGGTTACGCGCGGCGCTTTCATGTTTCGCTCCTGTTGTCCTAAGCTGCGCTCTTCCAAGGAGAGCGCCCCATGAAGAAATGTTGTGCGGCAATACTGATGTGCCTGCCCCTCGGTGCCATGGCTTACCCCATCGATGTGGAGAAGCAATTGGAGGATGGGGTCAAGCTCGACTACACGGCCTACGATACCGCCTACGACATTGGCGCCATCACCCTCAACAACTATGGGCAGGTGCCTGCAGCCTGCAAGGTGATGTTCCGCAACGGCCCGGAAGCGCCGCGGGTGCGCCGGGTGAACGTGCCGGCGGGTAAAAGCGTCGACGTCACCGCCAAGTTCAATCGCCAGATCATCAAATTGCGGATCAGCGTGAACTGTACAGCGGAATAAACGGATTAATCGATTGATTGAACCCACTTTTTACGCTTTTTTATCGATAGGTCAAGCCTTAATCTCACCTCCATCGAATCGCACCCTTTTTGCCGATGGAGGCACCCCATGTCCCGCGTACTGATCATCGAAAGCAGCGCCCGCCAGCAGGATTCCGTTTCCCGTCAACTGACCCGCGACTTCATCCAGCAATGGCAGGCCGCTCACCCGAGCGATGAGATCACCGTACGTGACCTGGCTGTGACCTCGGTGCCGCACCTGGATGCCAACCTGCTCGGTGGCTGGATGAAGCCCGAAGAGCAGCGCAGTGCCGCCGAACTCGAAGCACTGGCCCGCTCCAATGAGCTGACGGATGAACTGCTGGCGGCCGACGTGCTGGTGATGGCTGCGCCGATGTACAACTTCACCATCCCCAGCACCCTCAAGGCCTGGCTGGACCACGTGCTGCGCGCCGGCATCACCTTCAAGTACACCCCGACCGGCCCGCAGGGCCTGCTGACTGGCAAGCGCGCCATCGTCCTGACCGCCCGCGGTGGCATTCATGCCGGCGCCACCAGCGACCACCAGGAACCCTACCTGCGCCAGGTGATGGCGTTCATCGGCATTCACGATGTGAATTTCATCCATGCCGAAGGCCTGAACATGAGCGGCGACTTCCACGAGAAGGGCATCAACCAGGCCAAGGCCAAGGCCAAGCTGGCTGCGGTGGCCTGAGCGTCAACGAATTCCCAACCCTGACACCTGTTTTTGCTCCTTTGGGTGTACCTGCCCGGCCTGATGGCCGGGCTTTTTTATGCCTGCGGCCCATGCGATCAATTGTAGGAGCGGCCTTGTGTCGCGAAAGGGCTGCAAAGCAGCCCCATCGTGCTTGAGGTGAAGCGTAAATCTGGGGCCGCTACGCAGCCCTTTCGCGACGCAAGGCCGCTCCTACAAAAACTCAGCCCCCACATTCCGCAGGGTTGAACAGATTGCCCGCAACCCGCTAAGGTCGCCGCCTTGATCCACGAGAGGCAACCATGGGCTACCTGATTATCGTCGCGCTGATTCAGGCGTTTTCCTTCAGCCTGATCGGCGAGTACCTGGCTGGGCACGTCGACAGCTACTTTGCCGTGCTCGCCCGGGTGCTGCTGGCAGGCCTGGTGTTCTTGCCGCTGACCCGCTGGCGCCAGGTCGAGCCGCGCTTCATGCGTTCGATGCTGCTGATCGGTGCGCTGCAATATGGCATTACCTATGTCTGCCTGTACCTGAGCTTTCGCGTGCTCACCGTGCCAGAAGTGCTGCTGTTCACCATCCTCACGCCGTTGCACGTGACCCTGATCGAAGATGCCTTGAACCGGCGTTTCAACCCATGGGCCTTGCTGGCCGCGCTGGTGGCCGTGGCGGGAGCCGCGGTGATTCGTTTCGACAGCATCAGTGGTGAGTTCTTCATCGGCTTCCTGCTGCTGCAACTGGCCAACTTCACCTATGCCGCCGGCCAGGTGCTGTACCGTCACCTGATCGCCCGAAACCCCAGCGACCTGCCGCACTACAAGCGCTTCGGCTACTTCTACCTCGGGGCCTTGATCGTCGTGCTGCCGGCGTTTTTGCTGTTCGGCAATGCCCAGCACCTGCCCAGCACCGATGTGCAATGGCTGGTGCTGTTGTTCCTCGGGTTGTGCCCGACCGCGCTGGGCTTGTACTGGTGGAACAAGGGCGCGTGCCTGGTTTCCGGGGCGACGCTGGCCGTGATGAACAACCTGCATGTGCCGGTGGGGCTGTTGCTCAACCTGTTGATCTGGAACCAGCACGAGCCACTGGGGCGGTTGCTTATTGGAGGCGCGGTGATTCTGGCGTCGGTGTGGATGAGCCGGTTGGGTAGCCGCACTGACGTCGCGCTGACCCGCAAGGCCTGATATGCATACCCTCTTTGTCATCGTCGCGCCGATCTTTGCCCTCATCCTGGTCGGCTACCTGTGCCGTCGCGCCAACAAGCTCGGCGACAAGGCCGCTGCCGAAATCAACAAGATGGTGGTCTGGCTCTGCCTGCCGGCCTTGCTGTTCAAGGTGACCGCCACTGCGACCTGGAGCGAGATCTGGCACCCAGGCTTCATCGTGGCGTTTGGCACGGGCGCTCTGGCCATGTTCGTGGTCACGCTGGCGTGGCGGCTGTACAGCGGCCATAACCTGGTTGCCGCGAGCATCGACGGGCTCAGTGCAGGGTATGCCAACACCGGCTACATCGGCATCCCGCTGTGCCTGTTGCTGTTCGGCCAGGCGGGCTTGCAGCCGGCGCTGATCTCGTCGTTGATCGTGGTGTGCCTGGTGTTCGCCATTTCGCTGACCTTTATTGAGGTCGGGCTGCAGGAAGAGCGGCAGGTCGGCCGGGCGGTGCTGGTGGTGAGCAAGGCGCTGGCGAAGAACCCGCTGGTGATTTCGCCGGTGGTGGGGGGGGGTGGGCCATGAGCGGGTTGGGGCTGGCCGAGCCGGTGATGCATTTTCTCGACATGCTGGCGTTGGCCACCACGCCGTGCGCCTTGATATCGCTGGGCGCATTCCTGGCAGAAAAGCGCGCGGGTGCGCAAGCCAGCCCGTGGCCGTTGGTGGGATTGAAACTGGTTGGGCAGCCGGCCCTGACTTGGGTGCTGGCGTACAAGGTATTCAGCCTGCCGAGCATGTGGGCGGCTTCGGCGGTGCTGCTGGCGGCGCTGCCGACCGGGACCGGGCCGTACATGCTGGCGGAGTACTACAACCGCGAGGCGGGGTTGATTTCGCGGACGATCCTGTTGTCGACCGTGGCTTCGTTGGTGACCCTGACCGGGTTGTTGTACCTGCTGGGTTACGCGGGGTGATTCGGGGGCGCTTTGCGCCCCATTCGCAGCACAAGGCTGCTCCTACAGGGAGCGCGTACCTCCGGTAGGAGCGGCCTTGTGCTGCGAATGGGCTGCAAAGCAGCCCCGGCGATCTCAAGCCTCGCTCATCTCTTCCAACCGGTGCGGCACTCGCCCGCTCAACCCCACCCGCATGTCATTGCCACTCGGCTGTTGATACAAGCTCAAACCAAACTCCGGCAACACCGCCAGCAGATAATCGAAGATATCCCCCTGAATCCGCTCGTACTCCGCCCACACCGTGGTGGTGGTGAAGCAGTAGATTTCCAGCGGCACACCCTCGGCGCCGGTCTGCATCTGCCGGACCATGCAGGTCATGCCCTGATGCACATTGGGGTGGTTCTTCAGGTAAGCCAGCGCAAACGCGCGGAAGGTGCCGATATTGGTCAGCTTGCGGCGGTTGGCGGACAGCTCTGCCACCGGCCCCAGCGCTTCGTTCCAGGTTTGCAGTTCCTGGCGCTTGCCAGCCAGGTAGTCGCCCAGCAGGCGCACTTGGGTCAGGCGCTGTTCCTCTTCGCGGGTCAGAAAACGCACACCCGCCGCGTCGATGAACAGGCTGCGCTTGATGCGCCGGCCGCCTGACTGCTGCATGCCGCGGTAGTTGCGGAACGATTCGCTCATCAAGCGCCAGGTCGGGATCGAGACGATGGTCTTGTCGAAGTTCTGCACCTTCACCGTGTGCAAGGTGATGTCCACCACATCGCCATCGGCACCGACCTGGGGCATTTCGATCCAGTCACCCACATGCAGCATGTCGTTGCTGGTCAATTGCACGCTGGCCACGAACGACAGCAGGGTGTCCTTGTAGACCAACAGCAGCACCGCCGACATGGCACCCAGGCCCGACAGCAGCAGCAACGGCGAGCGGTCGATAAGCGTGGCGACGATGACGATGGAGGCGAAGATCCACAGCATCATCTTGGCCAGTTGCACATAGCCCTTGATCGAGCGGGTGCGGGCATGCTCGGTGCGCGCGTAGATGTCGAGTAAGGCATCCAGCAGGCACGACAGGGCCATGGTCATGAACAGCAGGGTAAAGGCCAGGGCAACGTTGCCGAGGAAGTGCTGCGCCGTGTCGGACAGCTCCGGCACCAGCTTCAGGCCAAACTGCAGCACCAGCGACGGTGTGGTCTGGGCCAGCCGGTGCAACACTTTGTTGTGGCGCAGGTCATCCAGCCATTTCAGCGCCTGTTGGCGCGCCAGCAGGCGGGTGCCGTGCAGCATCAGGAAGCGCGAAATGCGGCCGACGACTAGAGAAATCAGCAGCAGGACGGCCAGGCCGATGGCGGCGTGGAGCATGGGATGTTGATCGAGGGTGCCCCAGAGGTCGAGGGAGTCACGCCAGATTCGTTGGATATCCATGGGGTTTTGAACAGTCTGTATTGCCAAACGAAGCGCCATTAGAGCGCGGATGCCGATAAAGTTGCCAAAAGAAATTCGGCTATGGCGGCAGAAAACGTTACCCTATGCAACTGAATTTCCCGCACTTGCCTGAGGTTACCTCCGTGTTTTCCCAATTCGCCCTGCACGAACGCCTGCTTAAAGCCGTGGCCGAGCTTAAATTTGTCGAGCCGACCCCGGTGCAGGCAGCGGCCATCCCCCTGGCCCTGCAAGGGCGTGACCTGCGTGTGACCGCGCAGACCGGCAGCGGCAAGACCGCGGCATTCGTCCTGCCAATGCTCAATCGCCTGGTCGACCTGAGCGGCCCGCGCGTAGAAATCCGTGCGCTGATCCTGCTGCCCACCCGTGAGCTGGCACAACAGACCCTCAAGCAGGTGCAACTGTTCTCCCAGTTCACCTACATCAAGGCTGGCCTGGTTACCGGCGGTGAGGACTTCAAGGAACAGGCCGCCATGCTGCGCAAGGTGCCGGACGTGCTGATCGGCACCCCGGGCCGCCTGCTCGAGCAACTCAACGCCGGCAACCTGGACCTGTCCCACGTCAAGGTCATGATCCTCGATGAAGCCGACCGCATGCTCGACATGGGCTTTGCCGAAGACATGGAGCGCCTGTGCAAGGAGTGTGAGAACCGTGAGCAGACCCTGCTGTTCTCCGCCACCACAGGCGGCGCGGCCCTGCGCGACATCATCGGCAAGGTGTTGAAAGACCCTGAGCACCTGATGCTCAACAGCGTCTCGCAGCTGGCCGAAGGCACCCGTCAGCAGATCATCATGGCTGACCACGACCAGCACAAAGAGAAGATCGTCCAGTGGTTGCTGGAAAACGAGACCTACCAGAAGGCGATCATCTTCACCAACACCCGTGCCCTGGCCGACCGTATCTATGGCCACCTGGTGGCCAAGGACGTGAAGGCCTTCGTCCTGCACGGTGAGAAAGACCAGAAAGACCGCAAGCTGGCCATTGAACGCTTCAAGCAGGGCAGCTCCAACGTGCTGGTGGCAACCGACGTTGCCGCCCGTGGCCTGGACATCGACGGCCTGGACCTGGTGATCAACTTCGACATGCCACGCAGCGGTGACGAGTACGTGCACCGTATTGGCCGTACCGGGCGTGCGGGGGGCGAAGGCCTGGCGATCTCGTTGATCACCCACAACGACTGGAACTTGATGTCGAGCGTCGAACGCTACCTCAAGCAGCAGTTCGAGCGCCGGGTGATCAAGGAAGTCAAAGGCACCTACACCGGGCCTAAAAAGGTCAAGGCGTCGGGCAAGGCTGCCGGTACCAAGAAGAAAAAGGTCGAGAAGAAGTCGGGTGACAAGAAGGCTGGCGCTAAGCGCAAGCCGACCGCCAAGCCAAAGGCCAACGCGCCACTGGCCAGCTCCGACGGCATGGCGCCGCTGAAAAAGCGCACGCCAGCGGCTGAGTAAGTCGTCTGTAGCCCTATCGCCGCCTTGCCGGCGATAGGGCCTTTACCGCCTCTGCCGTCACTCCGCTTTCTTCTCCGCTGTCTTCAATTCCTTGATTCGCGTATCGATCAGCTGGCACTTGTCCGGCAGGTCCTTGCTCGCCGTCCCCAGCTCCATACCCTGGAGCTCATCGTTGATCTCCTTGGCCTTCTGCGGGTTCTGTTCGGTCAGCTGGCTGACCAGCCCGGCCAGTTCTTCGCGCTTCTGGGTGGCCTCCTCCGGCGTACAGGCCCAAGCGGGCAGTGCGCAGAGCAAGGCGGTTGCACAGGTGATACGCAGCAGCGATTTCATCCTTTCTACCTCTCGCGTTGGCTATGCGCGGTGGAGGGTTCGGCTCCCTGAGAAGTTCAGCATCTGCGACAGGTGGCCTCCAGCTTTGCAGTTCCGTCCTGACTGGATTTTTTTCGCCAGGCCGACCTGCGGGTTCCTGCAAAGCAGGCGGTGACCATTCGCCTGGACGCTGATGTTCTTTCCTGGTTCAAGGATCAGGGCGCCGGGTATCAGACGCGTATAAATCAGTTGCTGCGCCAGTACATGCAGGCTCAGCAAAGACAGCGCTGATATCTTTCTGAACGCAGCCTGTCAGCGGCAGGTCCCAACCTGTGTACCCCTTCCGTCCACAGCAGGAGCCTGCCACCATGAGCACCACCTACGACTGGGACTTGATCGAACGCTTGCTGCATGAAGTGCAGAACAGCGCCGGTCACAGCTTTACGCCACGCCCCTATGCCGAGCAGCACGCCGCGGCGCTAGCCGCCAAAGGCCAGCCGATAGGCGATCTGGACCACCTGAAGACCCGAGCCTGCGAATACGAAAAACTGCTGTTCGAGCGCGGCTTCATCGAAAGTCGGCCTGATGAAGAGGGGGGCAACGGCGAAAACTTTGTCCTCAGCGAACGCGGTTCGCGCCTGTTGAGCCTGATCGACAGCAGCATCCCGGGCTTCGAGCACCCGCGTCAGGTCTTGGATGAACAAGCCGATGCGCTGGATGAAGCGACCTTTGAGCAGGTGTCATCGAAGGCACAGATTGCTTGAGGTCGTTTTGAGGGTGGCATGGGTGGGCCTGTAAACCCGATAATCGGCAGTCTTTGAAGACTGCCGAGCTGATCCCATGCCAATGATTACCCCAAAGGCCCGCCGATGAGCGCGGCCCGGAAGAACCCCGACGCCTTCGCTTTCCAGGTCATGCTTGGGTTGTGCCTGATCTGGGGCTGCCAGCAAGTGCTGATCAAGACGGCTGCCGTCGACATCGCCCCGGTCATGCAGGCCGCCTTGCGCAACTGCATCGCCGCTGTGCTGGTGGGCCTGATGATCTGCTGGCGCGGTGGTTGGGAGCAGGTGGGCAGCACTTGGCGCGCCGGGCTGTTGGCGGGTGGGTTGTTTGGTGTCGAATTTCTGTTCATCGCTGAAGGGTTGAAGCTGACGTCGGCAGCGCACATGTCGGTCTTCCTCTACACGGCACCCGTTTTCACGGCGTTGGGCCTGCACTTCATGCTGCCCAGTGAGCGGCTGCGGCTGCTGCAGTGGCTGGGGATCTTGCTGGCCTTCGGTGGGATTGCCACCGCGTTTGCCGGTGGCATGTCGTTTGAAGAGATGGACAGCCGCACGTTGCTGGGCGATGCCTTTGGCGTTGTGGCGGGGTTGGCCTGGGGTGCGACGACGGTGGTGGTGCGCTGTTCCCGGCTTTCGGAAGCACCGGCGACCTTGACCCTGTTCTATCAGTTGGCAGTGGGCTTTGCCGGGCTGCTGCTGATTGCCTTGCTCAGCGGCCAGATCGGCGCGGTGTCGCTGACGCCTTTGGCGGTGGGCAGTGTGCTGTTCCAGGGGGTCGTGGTGTCGTTTGTCAGCTACCTGACGTGGTTCTGGTTATTGCGCAAATACCTGGCGTCGAACCTCGCGGTGTTTTCGTTCATCACGCCGCTGTTCGGCGTCACGTTCGGCGTGCTGCTGCTGGATGAGCCGCTGAGCGTGAACTTTGTACTTGGCGCGGTGATGGTGTTGCTTGGCGTAGTGCTGGTGAGCGCCGAGCCTTGGGTGAAGCAGCAATTGCGCAAATGGGTGGGGTGATAGCCGCTGCCCTAGGCTTCACTGACCGTCAACCGAAACCCCTGTAGGAGCAGCCTTGCGCTGCGAAGAGGCCAGTGACAACAACGTAGATGCTCGCTGCTGCCACTGGCCTCTTCGCAGCGCAAGGCTGCTCCTACACGGATTGCGCAGTGGTTGAAGGGGCCGCCAGGCAGCTGGGGTTGGCATGGGCTGCAGTCAGCACCAACACCCCGGCCACTGCCAAGCCGCTCGCAGCCAGCATCAATGCCAACTCCAGGCTCCCCGTGTAATGGTTGCTGACTGCCGCCAACAGCGGCCCGCTGAGTTGCCCGAGCGCAAAGCACGCAGTGAGCAGCCCGGCATTACGCTGCGTCGCGTGTGGCGCCAGCTCCCGCGAGCGCTGCATCACCAGCTGCATGCAGGCCAAGAACGGCGCGCCGCACAGCACCACACCCAACCCCAAGCCAAGGCCACCGCCCATCAGGCATGCCAGCACGCCGAGCCCTTGCAGCCACAGGGTGGCGGTCAGCCAGGCAGAGGTCCGGCCGGCCCGGCGCACGCTCACCAGCAGCACGCCCAGCGCGGCTGCCAGGCCAAAGGCCGGCCAGAACAGGTCGGCCATCCACTGGCCGTGAAACTGCTGGTTGGCCATCTGTGACAAGAAGGTGGCCGGCAGGATGTAACCGACGCCGTACAAGGCATAGACCAGCCCAAGGCGCGCAATCCCGGCATTGCCTACCCTACCGGGCTGCGCAGTGGCCGGGTGCACGGTTTGCGCTTGCGCCTGCGGCAACCAGGGCCGTACGGCCAACAGCATCATCAGCGCCGCCACCGCGTAGATCAGCCACAGCGCTGCCGAACCCAGCCCCAGCCCATGCGCCACCAGTGCCAGCAGCCCGGTAACGGCGATCCCCAGGCCCGGCCCGGCAAACACCAAGGCGCCCAAGCGTGGTTGATGGTGTGCATTGGCAGCCTGCTGGCTGAGGCTGGTGATCATCACCAATACCCAGGCGCTGGCCACGCCGGTGCCGAAGCGCAACAGCAGGTGGCTCCAGAAGCCATCGGCGGCCCACGAGGCCAAGGTCAACAGCACGCACAGCCATAGGCCACCCTGTAGGCGCAGGCGTACCTGGGCAGGCTTGCGAGCGAACATGCCATCCACCGCACCGATGAAGTAACCCAGGTAATTGGCCGCTGCGACCAGCCCGGCGGCCGTGAGGTCGAACTGGCCTTCGGCAATCAGTTGCGGCAGTTGTGGGGTCAGGGCGAAGCGGCCGATGCCCATGGCCATCATCAGGGCCACGGCGCTGGCCAGCAGTTGTATACGGGGCGACATGGAAGGGCTCCTGCACGTTGGTAAGCGATGGATGGCAGGTTAGGGGGGTATCGCGTTCAATGAAATTGAATAATGATGATGAAGTTGTTCTGTTTTGGAGAAAGGTATGGAGTTCAGCCAACTGCGCATCTTCCAGGCGGTGGCCGAGGAAGGTTCGGTCACACGCGCCGCCGAGCGCCTGCATCGGGTGCCGTCGAACTTGTCGACGCGCCTACGCCAGCTCGAAGAGCAATTGGGTGTGGAGCTGTTTCTGCGCGAGCGCCAGCGCCTGCAATTGTCGCCCGCGGGCAAGGTGCTGCTGGACTACGCTAATCGCTTGTCGGCGCTACGTGACGAGGCGATGGCGGCCGTGCAAGGTGGCCAGCCGGCTGGGGAGTTTGTGCTGGGCACCATGTACAGCACCGCAGCCACCCACCTGCCAGCGTTGCTGGCGCATTATCACCAGGCGTACCCGGCGGTGAACCTGCAGGTGCGTGCAGCGCCCAGCGGTGAGCTGTTCGAGGGCTTGCTCAGCCATGGCCTGGACGCGGCCTTGGTAGATGGCCCGCCAAGCCTGGCCGGGCTGGACGGTGTGCCGCTGTGCGACGAACAGCTGGTGCTGATCACCAGCCCTGAACACCCGCCCGTGCACACGGCAAAAGACGTGGCAGGCAAAGCGGTGTTCACCTTCCGCCAGGGCTGTTCATACCGGATGCGCCTTGAGGCCTGGTACGCCCACGCCCATACGCCGATGGGCCGGGTGATGGAGATCGAGTCGTACCAGAGCATGCTGGCCTGTGTGATTGCCGGCGCAGGTGTGGCCATGATGGCGCAATCCATGCTCGACAGCCTGCCTGGGCGCGACCGGGTGCGGGTCCACCGGCTGCAGGCACCCTTCGATCAGGCGGTCACGTGGTTGATGTGGCGCCAGGGCATGCGCGGGGCAAATTTGCAGGCCTGGATCGATCTGCAACAAAGCGAAACGATTAACCAATCGTCGGAATGCGCCGTTCAGGCTTGATCCGCGTCAAAATGGCCCTTATCTCTAAGACCAGATGCATGCGCAATACAGGACATCGGGCTATGATCTGTATGAAACATCACTGGATTGATTGACCGTGAGGCTGACCCGTCAAGGGGGCACTATGAAGAAACCACTGTTCAACTGGCTCCACGACTTGGCTGTCGCACTGGGGTTGATTCCACCCCCCCTGCAGCCGGTGCCGATCCCGACTGATGAAGAGCAGCGCAAGCGCCAACCGCGCCGTCGCTGAAATGACAAAGGCCGCCGCATCATTGCTGATGCTGCGGCTTTTTTGTTGCGGTTAATCGTCTGTATGGCCTAGTGCGTATCAGGCCAGCTTGACTGCTGCCATCGATTTACGCGACATCAGGCTGACTGCGACAAAGCTCACCAAGCCAACTGCCAGGCTGTAGTAGATCGGCGTGTTGGCTTCCAGCCCATCCTTGAACATGAACAGCAGCGCAGTAGCGAAGCCCAGCGACATGCTGGCGATGGCGCCTGCGGTGGTTGCGCGTTTCCAGAAGATCGCACCAATCAGCGGGATCAGCATGCCGCCGACCAGCAGGTTGTAGGCCAGGGTCAGGGCGTTGATTACATCGTTCACCACCAAGGCGATACCCAGTACCACCAGGCCGGTCAGCAGGGTGAACAGGCGGCTGATGGCCAGGCTCGACTGCTTGCCGCCGCGCAGTTTGGGCAGCAGGTCTTCAGTCAGGGTGGTGGACGCGGCCAGCAGGCCAGCGCTGGCGGTCGACATCATGGCTGCCAGGGCCGCCGCCATCAGCAGGCCACGAATGCCATCGGGCAGGGTGCTCTTGATCATCTCCGCAAAGGCATTGTTTGGGTTGGCCAGGTCGGGCATCAGTACGTGCGCGGCCATGCCGATCAGGGCGCAGGCCAGGCCGTACACCACGCAGTAGACGCCTGCGGTGGTACCGGCACGTTGGCAGACCTTCTCGTCACGGGCAGTGAATACGCGCTGCCAGATGTCTTGGCCGATGAGGATGCCGAAGAAGTAGATCAGGAAGTAGGTGATGATGGTGTCCCAACCGATGGTGGTCAGCTGGAAGCTGGCCGCAGGCAGTTTGGCCACCAAGGTGTCCCAGCCACCGGCCTTGTACAGGCATACCGGCAACAGGATGAACATCAGGCCGACGGTCTTGATGACGAACTGGACGATGTCGGTCAGGGTCAGCGACCACATGCCACCGATGGTCGAGTACAGCACCACCACGCCACCGCCGAGCATCAGCGACATCCAGAACGGCAGCTCGAGCAGCACTTGCAGCACGGTCGCCATGGCCAGGGTCGAGGTCACGCCGATCATCAGCGCGTACGCCAGCATGATCGCCGCACTGGCCTGGCGTGCCATCGGGTTGTAGCGCCGCTCCAGAACCTGGGTCACGGTGTAGATGCGCAGGCGCAGCAGCGGTTTGGCGAGGAACAGGTTGAGGGCGATGATGCCCAGGCCCAGGGCTGCGCACAGCCAGAAGCCAGAAATGCCGTGGACATAGCCCAGGCGCACAGTGCCGACGGTGGAGGCGCCGCCGAGTACGGTAGTGGCCATGGTGCCCATGTACAGGGTCGGGCCGAGGTTGCGTCCGGCCACCAGGTAGTCTTCCTGGGTTTTTGCCCGACGCATGCCATACCAGCCAAGCCCGAGCATGCCGGCGGTATAGATCATTACAACGATGATGTCCAAGGCCATTGGGGGTCTCCCGATTATCTTTATTATGGCGAGATCGACCGCACGGGCTTAGCGCCACCCGGCGGTCTAGTCTTGTGTTGGCGGGCCTCAGTGGCCCTCCCTCATGGCTCCTGCCGGGGTATTGCAGTCAAGCGGTGCCGTGCTATCGCCAGGATCAGCGACGCACGACGCCCGGCAGCACGCAGAGCATCTCGAACAGCAGGTTGGCGCCGAGCAGCGAGGTGTTGCCGGTGGTGTCGTAAGGCGGGGAGACTTCGACGAGGTCACAGCCGATCAGGTCCAGGCCGTGGCAGCCGCGAATGATCTCCATCGCTTGGATCGTGGTCAAGCCTCCAATTTCAGGCGTGCCGGTGCCAGGGGCCCAAGCGGGGTCGATACCGTCGATGTCGAACGACAGGTAAACCGGGCCGCCGCCGACTTTTTCACGGACTTCGGCCATCAGCGGTTCCAGCGATTTGTGCCAGCATTCCTCGGCCTGCACCACGCGGAAGCCCTGGCGACGGCTCCAGTTGAAGTCGTCGGCGGTGTAGCCCTGGGCGCGCAGGCCGATCTGCACCACGCGGTCACAGTCGAGCAGGCCCTCTTCCACGGCGCGGCGGAAGGTAGTGCCGTGGGCGATCTTCTCGCCGAACATGTGGTCGTTGACGTCGGCGTGGGCATCGATGTGCACCAGGCCGATCTTGCCGTGCTTTTTATGCAGGGCGCGCAGGATCGGCAGGGTGATGGTGTGGTCGCCGCCCAGGGTCATCGGGATAACGTTGTGCTCGACGATTTCGTCGTAGGCTTCTTCGATGATGCGCACGGCATCGAGCAGGTTGAAGGTGTTGATGGCCACGTCACCGATGTCGGCGACCGACAGCGAGTCGAATGGCGCAGCCCCGGTGGCCATGTTGTACGGGCGGATCATCACCGACTCGGCGCGGATCTGACGCGGGCCGAAGCGGGTGCCGGAGCGCAGCGAAGTGCCGATGTCCAGGGGCACGCCGATGAATGCGGCATCCAGGCCGGCGGCGCTTTGCAGGTGGGGGAGACGGAGCATGGTGGCGATGCCGCCGAAACGCGGCATTTCGTTGCCGCCCAGTGGTTGGTGGAGAGTCTTGTCCACGGTGGGCCTCATCAGTCGGTCGATTGTTGTGTTTGTTCGAACCTGTGCCGCGGCGCGCCTGTGTAGTCTGGTTGTGCCGGCGGGCAGGACATTTCGGCCGAGTTTGCGCAAGGTAGTGCGTAGGAAGAATCGCTACCGGCAAATACTTACTTCAGGAATTTCTGAACTAATGCCCGCGCAACCGGTTAGACTTCACGCATTTACTGTTGCGGAACCGTTGCACCATGACCTCGACCCTGCCCGATCTGAAACTCCTGCGCATCTTCGTCAGCGTGGTGCGTCACCAGGGCTTCGCCAACGCCCAGCGTGATTTGAACCTGTCGACGTCAGCCATCAGCACGTACATGAGCCAGCTGGAGGGCGGGCTGGGGATTGTGCTGTGTCACCGTGGTCGCGGCGGTTTCAGCCTCACCAGCAAGGGCGAGCTGTTTCATCAGGAGAGCCTGCGCTTGCTGGCCGAGCTGGATGGCTTTGAGCAATATGCCGCGGCCCTCAAGGGTGAATTGCGCGGCACGCTCAACCTGGGCGTGATCGACTCCACCGTGGGTGACCGCGCGCTGCCTCTGGCCGAAGCCATCGGCGCCTACAGCCAGGAGCACCCGGCGGTGCACTTGCACCTGTCGGTGTCCAGCCCGTACGAACTGCAATTGGGTGTACAGGACAACCGCCTCGACCTGGCCATCGGGGCGTTTTCTTCGCGCATGAGCGGCCTGGTTTACCAGCCGCTGTACCGTGAGCAGCACTGGCTGTACTGCAGCAGCCGCCATCCGTTGTTCAACGAGCGGCGCATCCCTGAGCAGGTGGTGACCCAGCAGCGCATGGTCGGGCGCGGCTACTGGAGCCAGGCAGAGCTGGCCCGGCATGGCTTCAAGCACAGTGCGGCGACGGTGGAAAGCATGGAGGCGCAGCTGATCCTGATTCTCTCGGGTGCCTACATTGGCTACCTGCCAGAGCATTACGCCCAGGCTTGGGTGGAGAAGGGCGATCTACGGGTGTTGTCGCCGTCTACCTTCGGCTATCAGGCACCCTTTTCGTTGATCATTCGTCGTGGCCGCAGCCGCGAGCCGTTGATTCAGACGTTCCGTGACCTGCTTAAAAGCCAGCTCAACGTGGGCTGATACACAGCCTGTTCATGCATTCCGTCGGGACGGGCTCAATTCCTACAGAACTTGACCGCTAACCTGATAGCGCTCTGCTAAACATCAACTTGCGCTGATGATTCCTCCCTATTTCATCCTGCAAGGATCGCCCAAGATGCGCATGAATTTGCCCGTCACTGAGCACGAAAGAACCTTCTCCAGCGATCAACGCCTGATCTCCACGACGGACCTCAACAGCCGCATCACCTACTGCAATGACGCCTTCGTGGCGATCAGCGGTTTTACCTACGACGAACTGGTCGGCCAGACCCACAACCTGGTGCGTCACCCCGACATGCCCCCGGCGGTGTTCGGGCACATGTGGGACACCATCAAGCAAGGCAAACCCTGGATGGGCGTGGTCAAGAACCGCGCCAAAAACGGTGATTACTATTGGGTCAGCGCTTACGTCACCCCGGTGTATGAGCAGGGCAGGGTCAGTGGCTATGAGTCGGTGCGTTCAGTGCCGACGCGTGAGCAGATTCGCCGTGCCGAAGCGCTTTACTCGCGCTTGCGTGCCGGCCGTTCGCCGGTGTCGTGGGCGGCGCGGCTAGGGCATGCATTGGGGCACGGCTGGCCACTGATCGGCGCGGGCCTGCTGTCGGCGGCAAGCTACCTGTGGCTGCCGCCCTACGCGGCCCTGGGGGTGCTGATGACCAGCCTGTTGCTGACCTGGTACCTGGTCGAGCATCACCACAGCCAGGCCATTCGGCGCACACTTGGCGAGCACCCGAAAGCCTTCACCAGCCCGTTGGTGGCATTGACCTACAGCGACAACCTGGGCCTACAGGGCCAATTGGACATGGCCATCATCAGCGAAGAGGCCCGTTTGCAAACCGCCTTGACCCGCCTGGTGGATGCCGGCGTTGGGGTGAAGTCGCGGGCGGCGCAGTCGGCTGACCTGTCCGACGCCCAGGCGCAGATGCTTGACCGCCAGCGCAACGAAACCGACCAGTCCGCCACGGCCATCGCGCAGATGGCGGCGACTATCCAGGAGGTTACCCACAACGTGCAAAGCACTGCCCATGCGGCAGGCGATGCCGACCAGTTGGCGCAGCAAGGCAGTGAGTTGGCCCAGCAGAGTCTCAAGGCCATGGGCAGCATGAGCGATGCGGTCAACGACATCGGGCAGGCGGTCAACGCGTTGGCTGAGCAGACCCAGTCGATCGGTAGCGTGGTCGATACGATCACCTCGATTGCCGAGCAAACCAACCTGCTTGCGCTCAATGCCGCGATCGAAGCAGCGCGCGCCGGGGAGCAGGGGCGCGGCTTTGCCGTGGTGGCCGATGAGGTCCGCTCTTTGGCCCAGCGCACCCGTGCCTCGACCGAGGAGATCCACCAGATCATCGCCTCGTTGCGGGCAGGGGCAGAGCGGGCGGTGAGCACGGCCAGCCGCGGCGAGCAGATTTCGCGCGACAGCGTACACAGTGTCGAAGCGGTGCAAGCGGCGTTGACCGGTATCGCCCAGGCGGTCAGCCGGATTACCGGTATGAGCCAGCAGATGGCGACCGCCTCTGAGCAGCAAAGCCATGTTGCCGAGGATATCAATCAGCAGATCGTGAGGATTGCACAGCTGTGTGATCAGAGCGCCGGGCAGGCCAGGCAAGGGGCGGAAATCAGCCAGGACCTGGAGCGTATGGCGGAGTATCTGCATAGCTTGGCGGAGCGTTTCAACCGCTGATGTTCGGCGTATCCCACAAGGAAGTGGGGCTTTTCTGCAGGGCTATGGCACACTGCGCCCGGTAAGGAGAAGCCGATGCCCAGACCCCGCTGCGAGCGCTGCCAGCGCCCGCTCGACCACTGCCTTTGCCCACTGATACCCTCGCTCGACAGCCGCACCCGCGTGGTTCTGCTGCAGCACCCCAGTGAAAGCTCGCACGCCCTGAATACCGCCCGCCTGGCCGCCCTTGGCCTGGTCAATGCCCAATTGCGCGTTGGCGAGGTGTTCGACGACCTCGTTGAATTGCTGCAGACGCCAGGCTACCGGCCGGCGCTGCTGTTCCCGGGTGAGCATGCCCAGGTGCTGACGGCTTATGGTGAGGTGGATGACAGGCCCTTGCTGTTGATCGTGCCCGACGGTACCTGGCGCAAGGCACGCAAGCTGCTGTACCTGAATCCTTTGCTGGAGGCCCTGCCGCGTGTGACGCTGGGGGCGGTCGCGCCTTCGCGCTACCGGTTGCGCAAGGCGCCGGAGCCGGGGGCATTGTCGACCCTTGAGGCGGTGGTGGAGGCGCTGAACGTGCTGGAGCAACCTGTCAGCTTCGATGCATTGCTCAAACCGTTCGAAGCCCTGATCGAGGGGCAGATCAAAGCCATGGGCGCCGAGACGTTCCAGCGCAATCACGGCACCCCATAAACGTGTAGGAGCAGCGCAAGGCTGCTCCTACACGTAAGGCGTATCAGCCAACAGTCAGGTTGCCCCGACTGTTGATCAACGCATCTCAGGCAGCTGTGCGTCGGTCTTCACCTCATTGCTGGCGATGGCTTCTGGCGGCAGCGAAATACGCTGCTTGCTCAACAGCTCACCCATGGTTGCCAACACGCGGTACATCGAGAATTCCTCGGTGTAACGTACTTCGGTGTAACGACGGTCGGCGTTGTACAGCTCGTTCTCACTGTCGAGCACGTCGAGCAGGGTGCGTTGGCCAAGGCCGAACTGATCCTGGTAAGCCGCGCGCACGCGCTTGGTGGTTTCGGCGTATTCACGCGCAGTCGGGGTCTGCTTGCGTGCGTTGTTCATGGCGTTCCAGGCCAGGCTCAGGTTCTCGGTCAGTTCGCGCAGCGCGTTGTTGCGGATGTCCAGGGCCTGGTTGATCTTGTGGGCATCGGACTGCAGGCGGGCCTTGTCGCTGCCGCCGCGGAACACGTTGTAGTTCAGCTCGACACCGGCCTGCCAATCGTTGTTGCTGTGGCCCTTCTCACCGCCAAGGTTGTTGTTGGCACCCGTGGCCAGCACAGCGTCCAGGCGTGGGTAGAAGGTCGACTTGGCCACTTCGTACTGCCGCTCGGCCGCATTGACGTCGGCCTGGGCGGACTTGATGTAAGGGTTGTTCTGGCGCATGGCTTCCCGGGCATCGTCGAGGGTGCCAGGAATTTCAACCTTGATCGATTGCGGCCCTTCCAGTTCATCGGGGTGTTTGCCGATGACGCTGAAGAAGTTGGCCTCGGCATCGGCCAGGTCGACTTCGGCGGTGTCCAGGTTGTTCTCCGCCAAGGCACGGCGGGCGCGGGACTGATCGAGGTCGGCGGTGCTGCCGACACCGCGCTCGGTGCGCAGGCCGATCTGGTCGTTCACCCGCAGGTGGGCTTGCAGGTTGTTCTTGGCCAGCGTCACCAGCTCACGGCGCTTGAGCACTTCGAGGTAAACCTCCACTGCGCGCAGGGCAACATCCTGGGCGACCGCCTGGGTGTAGTAGGCGCGGGAGGTGGCGACCGCTTCGGTGCGGCCTACTTCGTTCGAGGTGTTGAAGCCATCGAACAGCATCTGCCGCAGGCGCAGCTCAGACTGGGTGTAGCTGAGGGTGGCCTTGTCATGGTTGCGCGTACCGTCTGGGTTGGTGCCGCGGGTATTGAGGTTGTCCGAACGCTGGCGGCCATAGCCTGCGACCAGGTCAACGGAAGGATAGTAGCCGCCACGCGCGAATTTCACGTCTTCATCGGCAGACAGCTTGCTGTTGCGGTTGGAGCTGATCTGCGGATGGTAGTCCACGGCGCTCTGAACAGCCTCGGTAATCGACATCGCCTGTACGTTGGCACACGCCATTGCCAACAGTAATGCACTGGTGATGGGGGTCAAAACGCGCATGGGTACCTCTCCCTGATCCTAAAATAAGTCCTGCTGGTCGCCAAAAAAATGACGATATAGTTATCATGCAAATCGTTTCAGGTTTTTAACAACAGAGCTAAGAACATTCAATCAAAGTGATAAGAAGATTTTCTCATAACAGATATTGATATTTGACTTATCAGGTCTAAGAGGGCGTGGGCGACGCTGAAGGGCCACCGAAATCAAAGCGGCTGAAAGTCTCGTTATACAAGGTTTACAGCGAGTTCCAGAACTTTTGTAGCTAAAAAAAAGGTTGGATAGGCGAAATAGATATTTGGCGACAAAAAAATGACGATCGAGGATTTAAGCCCGCTATGTGTTCACCAAGAGGGTGCTATTACTGGCGCACGCAGCATTGATCACTGCTTGCGCAGGGTCTTTTGCTTGAGGATATAGAGACTGACCAGCACCGCGCTGGTGAGCATGAACGCTCTAGCCCAGAACAGCGGTACCAAGTAGCACGACAGGCCAATGCTGGCCCACATCAGGCCGATGGCGTAAACCTTGCCTTTTAGTGGTATGCCTTCGCCACTGAGGTAATCACGGATCCACGGCCCGAGCTTCGGGTGATGGACCAGCCAGTAGTGAAAGCGAGGCGAGCTGCGCGCGAAACACGCCGCCGCCAATAGCAGAAAAGGGGTGGTGGGCAACACCGGCAGGAATATCCCCAGCACCCCCAGCGCAACGCTGAGCCAGCCGACGGCCAGCAGCAGGTAGCGCACAGCCGACTCAGTGGTGGCGAGGCTTGAGCAGCGCCGGCTTCTCGTCAGGGGCGTGCAGCAGCAGGAACAGCGCGCTGAGTGCTTCCGGGATTTGCACGATCATGTCGTCCTGCAGGTTGGCATTGCTGGCGATGTCGGCGAACTCTGGTTGCTCGTCGAACAGGCCCGAACCGACCATGATCGGCAGCAGCATCTCGCTGACTTCTTCTTCAGCGTTCTCGAACCAGGCCTCTTCACGCAGGAACACGCCCTCCATGAAGCCGATGCACCAGCCGCGCAGATCGGAATCGTCCGGCTCGTCGGTCAGGTCCAGGTCGCACGGCAGGTCGAATTCTTCGTCGCTGGCCAGTTGACGCGCGATATGCGCCTTCAGTGCCACCAGGGTCGCTTCGATCTCGGTGCGCTGGGCCTCGCTGGCGTAGTGGGGTTCTTCGGCGAACAGGGCGTCGATCCACTCGCGCTCCGGTACGTCCTCGGCATTGATCGACAGGGCCGTGAGGTAGCCGTGAGCGGCGACGTAGTCCAGCGCTTCTTCGTGCAGCTCGTCGGCGTCGAGGAAGGCTTGCAGGCGGGTGAGTTGCTCGGCGAAGGACATTACAGGGCTACCTTGGGGAATAAACGATACCGAATTCTAGCACCTTGCAGCGTTGGCGGGGCAAAGGGAACGTCTGTCACAGCGGCACCCTGCGTGGGTTAGCACTGGGGTATAATCCGCGATTTTTCATCCAGGGGCGGTCTTTGTCGGCCGTCTGGTAAAAACCGCTTACGCATTCGGCGTGTGCGGGGCGGGTTTTTCGTCCAGCCTGTCTCCAGGATGGTACGGCGATTTGTGGAGTTGCACATGCTCGAACAGGCTCAGCGCGTTCTCAAGGATATCTTCGGCTACGACAGTTTCCGTGGGCGCCAGGCAGCAATCATCGAATGCGTGGCCAACGGCGGCGATGCGCTGGTACTGATGCCCACCGGCGGCGGCAAGTCGCTGTGCTTCCAGGTGCCGGGGCTGCTGCGCCCAGGCCTGACCGTGGTGGTTTCGCCGCTGATTGCGTTGATGGACGACCAGGTCGCTACGCTCGACGAGCTTGGCGTGGCCGCGGCCGCACTCAACTCGACGCTGAGCGCCGAGCAGCAACGTGAGCTGGCCGGGCGCATGCGCCGCGGTGAGCTGAAGATGCTGTACCTGGCGCCTGAACGTCTGGTTCAGCCGCGCATGCTCGACTTCCTGCGCGACCTGGACATCTCGCTGTTCGCCATCGACGAGGCCCACTGCGTGTCGCAATGGGGCCACGATTTCCGTCCGGAATACCTGCAGTTGGGCCAACTGGCCGAGCTGTTCCCGCATGTGCCGCGCATCGCCCTGACCGCCACCGCCGACATGCGCACCCGCGAAGAGATCGTCCAGCGCCTGCACCTGCAGGGCGCCGAGCGTTTTCTTTCCAGTTTCGACCGGCCCAACATCTTCTACCGCATCGTGCCCAAGGAGGCGCCGCGCAAGCAGCTGATGGCCTTCCTCGGCGAGCGTCGCGGCAACGCAGGCATCGTCTACTGCCTGTCGCGCAAGAAGGTCGACGAGACCGCTGCCTTCCTCTGCGACCAGGGCTTCCCGGCACTGCCGTATCACGCCGGCCTGGCTGCCGAAACGCGATCCGCCAACCAGCACCGCTTCCTCAACGAGGAAGGCTTGATCATGGTCGCCACCATTGCCTTCGGCATGGGCATCGACAAGCCCAACGTGCGCTTTGTCGCCCACCTCGACCTGCCCAAGTCGCTCGAGGCCTATTACCAGGAGACCGGCCGTGCCGGCCGTGATGGCTTGCCGTCCGATGCCTGGATGGCCTACGGCCTGCAGGACATGGTGATGCTCAAGCAGATGCTGCAGAACTCCGAGGGCGACGAGCGCCACAAGCGCGTCGAGCAGCACAAGCTCGACGCCATGCTGGCCCTGTGTGAAGAAACCCGCTGCCGCCGCCAGTCGTTGCTGGCGTACTTCGACGAAACCCTTGAGCAGCCCTGCGGGCATTGCGACAACTGCATCGACCAAGTGCAGACCTGGGACGCCACCGAACCTGCTCGCCAGGCGCTGTCGGCCGTATTCCGTACCGGCCAGCGCTATGGTGTCGGGCACCTGGTGGACGTCCTGCTGGGCAAGGACACCGAGAAAGTGCGCAATTTCGGCCACGAGAAGCTTTCGGTGTTCGGTGTCGGCAAGTCGCTGGCCGAGGTCGAGTGGCGTTCGTTGTTCCGCCAGTTGGTCGCACGCGGCCTGGTAGATATCGACCTTGAAGGCTACGGGGGCCTGCGCCTTTCCGACAGCTGCCGGCCGCTGTTGCGCGGCGAGGTGACCTTGCAACTGCGCCGCGACCTCAAGCCGCAGACGGTGGCCAAGAGCGCTGGCAGCGGCGGCAGCCCGGCCAGCCAGTTGGTGCGTGCCGAAGAACGCGAGCTGTGGGAGGCGCTGCGTACCCTGCGGCGCAAGCTGGCCGAGGAGCACAGCGTGCCGCCTTACGTCATCTTCCCCGATTCGACGCTGCTCGAAATGCTGCGCAGCCAACCCGCCAGCCTCAGCGACATGGCCCAGGTCAGCGGCGTGGGTGCGCGCAAGCTGGAGCGCTACGGTCAGGCCTTTCTGGAGGTGCTCAACAACAGCGGTGGCACCGATGAGGCGCCCAAGGTGGTGCTCGACCTGCGCCACGAGCTGGTCAGCCTGGCGCGCGCGGGCATGACCCCCGCGCAGATCGCCGGCCAGCTCAATTGCAGCGAAAAGAACGTGTACAGCCTGCTGGCCGAGGCCATCGGTCGCCAGGAACTGAGCCTTGATCAGGCCCTCGACCTGCCGGAAGACCTGATGATGGAGGTGCAGGACGCCTTCCTCGACGGCGAAGGCGAGCTGCCGCCGGTGTCGACTATCGCGCCCTTGTTTGGGCCACGGGTACCGGAGGGGGTGCTGTATTGCATACGCGCAGCATTGGCCGCGGAGTTCGACGTTTAACAGCCGGCAGGTTCGAGGCCAGAACCGCCAACTGCTGACCTTTGTCATGCTTTTTGACGATTATCGAACACTGGCAAGCGCCCGAGCCTTGCCACGTGGTCCGGGGCATGGTTAGCTGCCTAATAATTAGATCTATTCAATGAGTTGCTTATGCCCCTGACCGACAACCAACACCGCTTCGGCATGCAGCTGGCCCAGATGTCCCGGGGCTGGCGTGCCGAGTTGGACCGCCGCTTGGCCGGGTTAAACCTGTCCCAGGCGCGCTGGCTGGTGTTGCTGCACCTGGCCCGTTTCGAAGAAGCACCGACCCAGCGTGAGCTGGCCCAGAGTGTGGGTGTCGAAGGCCCGACCCTGGCGCGCTTGCTCGACAGCCTGGAGGCGCAGGGCTTGGTGCGCAGGCAGGCAGTGCTTGAAGACCGGCGGGCGAAGAAGATTTTGCTGTGCCCACCGGCCAAGCCGCTGATCGAACAGATCGAGACCATTGCCAACGCGCTGCGGGTAGAGCTGTTCACCGGGGTGGATGAGGCGGACCTGGAAGTGTGCATGCGGGTGCATGCGAAGATTCTGGGTAACCTCGAAAAGTCCTGATTTCGGGGGCTGCTTTGCAGCCCATTCGCGGGACAAGTCGGATCGCCGCACCGCCGCTCCCACCCGAACTATGTAGCCTCCAAGGCTAGCGCCGCACCTGTGGGAGCGGCGGTGCGGCGATCCGACTTGTCCCGCGAATGGGCCGGATACGGCCCCATCGATTCAGAAGGTATGCCCCAGGTTCAGGTAAACCGCCTGCTCATGCGCACTGTTGGCCCCATAGCTCAGGTTCAACGGCCCCAACGGTGTCTCCAGCCCCAGGAAGATACTCGCCGCATTGATGTAGCCACTGTCGAACTCATTGTCGTTGTTCCACGCCCGCCCACGTTCCAGCGAGCCGCCGATGTACAACGGGAAGTCCAGCGGCACGTAGGCCCGTGGCGTCAGGCGGCGGTAATAGACCATGCGCAGCAAGCTGATGTTCTGCCCCGACACCGAGTCTTGGCGGAACCCTGACAGCTCCCGCGCGCCGCCCATCACGAAGCTTGAGGTCACCACCTCGGCATCATCCAATGTGCGCCCGTAGCGCCCGCCCAGCACCCAGGTATTCGGGCCACTGCTGATGGCCTTGTCCAGGTTGAACAGCCACTGGCGGTAGTCCTGGTCGGAGTCGAGCGATTTGTCGTACTTGCGCAGTGTCAGGCCGATGTCTTCGCCGCTGTGCGGGAAGTACACGTTGTCGAGGGTATCGAACGAGTACTTGAGCTCGTAGAACCCTTCATTGAAGCTGACCTTGGGCAGGTCCTGGTCACCGATACGCACTTCGGCTTCCCCCCAGGCCTTGCCCGCGCCAAGGCGCACTTCGCCATAGGTGCCGATCTGCCGGCCGAGGTTGAGGCCAAAACCATAACGTTCCAGGCGGTACTCGGCGATCGGGTCATTGTCCAGGGTCGCTTCGATGTTGCGCGAGCCTATGTCCAGGTAGGGCGCGACGAAGTAGCGCGAGCCCACATCCAGCGGCTGATAGAACTCGCTGTAAAGCTCTTGCTGGTCGCCGATTTGGGCGCGGGTCAGCCATTCGGCGCCCAGGCTGTTGATGCCGTTGACCCGGTAGCTGGCGCCGAGGTTGAAGGCGCTGTCGCCGCGCAGGTCATCCGACAGGTTCAGGCCCAGGCGCAAGTAGTCGGTGCCGCCGCGCCTGCCGCGGGCATTGATCACCAAGGTGTTGTCAGCGCCTTTGTGCACCACGCGGTACTGCACCCGGTCGAAGTAGTCCAGGCCATACAGCGTGCCCATGTCGGTCTGCAGGCGGTCGAGCTCCAGCGGCGCATCGATCGGCTGGCGGATATAGGAGCGGATCACGTCATCGCTGACCTTGGAGTCGTTTTCCACCCGGATCGCAGTGATCACCGGCGTGCGTTGACGCGGCGAGCGGGCAACGGCCAGGCTGCTGTCGCCCTCGGGCTGGCGCAACGCGGCCAGGCGCGGGTCGAGCAGGCGGGTGGCGCGGTAGCCGGCTTCGATCATCTCGCGGGCGCGGCCGAAGTCGGTCACGCCAAATGCGGCCAGCGTCGGCTGGATCAGGATGTCGTCGCGGTGCAGGCTGGCCAGTTGTTCTTCAGAGTTGCGCCGGGTCATCAGGGTGATCGACTGGTTCAGCACATCAACCACCGTGGCCAGTTGCTTGCGGTCACGCAGCGGCGTACCGATGTCGACCACGATAGCCAGGTCCACACCCATGTCGCGGGCCACATCCAGCGGGATGTTGTCGACCATGCCGCCATCCACCAGCAAGCGGCCATCCAGCTCGACCGGGGCGAACACCGCGGGGATCGACATGCTGGCGCGGATCACCTGGGGCAGGTGGCCGCGGCGGAACACCACCTTTTCGCCGCTGGCGATGTCGGTGGCCACCGCACGGAAGGGGATGGGCAGTTTGTCGAAGTCGCGGGTGTCGGCGGTATGAGCCAGCTTGCTTTCCAGCAGCAACGCCAGGTTCTGGCCCTGGATCACGCCCAGCGGCAGGCCCAGGCTGCCGTCGTCGCGAAAGCTCAGCTTCTGCTTGACCAGAAAATCACGGTCGTCCTGCTTGCGCCGGAACGGCACATCCTTGCGCGGGGGCGCATCCGACAAGGCCTGTTGCCAGTCCAGGGTAGTGGCTAGCTTTTCCAGTTCTTCGACGCTGTAACCCGAGGCGTACAGCCCGCCGATCACCGCCCCCATGCTGGTGCCCGCGATGGCGTCGATGTGCACGCCTTGTTCCTCCAGGGCCTTGAGCACGCCGATATGGGCCAGGCCGCGTGCCGCGCCGCCAGAGAGCACCAGGCCAACCTTGGGCCGTACCTGCTCGGCGGCATTGACCGTGGCAGCAACCAGCATCAGCAAAAAGCAGAACAGCGAACGGCGCATCGTGAGTCTCAAACCGTGGGCGAAAGACCGCTAGTATAAGCGGCCCCTTACCTGGAGATGCTTCGCAATGGCCATCAGCAAGCCTGAAATCGTCATCACGTATTGCACGCAGTGCCAGTGGCTGCTGCGCGCTGCCTGGCTGGCCCAAGAACTGCTCAGCACCTTTGCCGACGACCTTGGTCGGGTAGCACTGGAGCCGGGTACCGGTGGCATCTTCCGCATCACCTGTGATGGCGTGCAGATTTGGGAGCGCAAGGCCGACGGTGGGTTCCCGGAGGCCAAGGTGCTCAAGCAGCGGGTGCGTGACCAAATCGACCCGCAGCGCGACCTGGGCCACAACGATCGCTGATCAGGCGCCTTCGGCCAGCGGCCGTGGCTTTACGGGTTGTTCGGCTGCCAGGCGGCTGGACAGCACGATGGCGAAAATGATCAGCGCGCCACCCAGCAGCATGCGTACCGTGGGCGTTTCGGCGAACACGGCCCAGGCCACGGCGATGCCGTAGACCGGCTCCATGCCGAACACCACGGCAGCCGTGCGCGCCTTGATCACGGCCAGGCTGGCGACAAACAGGCTGTGGGCCACGCCCGTGCAGAAGACGCCGAGCAGGGCGATCCACAACCAGTCCATCGGCGTCACCGCGCCCAGCCCAGGTGCTGCGTACGGCAACAGGCAAAGGCTGACCACCAGGTTTTGCCACAGTGCTGCCTGCACGGCGGGCAAGCGGCCGGAGCCGGCGCGGTTGGTCAGCGACAGCAACGAGAACAACAGCCCCGACAGCAGCGCCCAGAGCAGGCCGCCAGTGGCCTCGCTGGCCAGGTCGAAGGCCGGTGTGACCAGCACCAGGCCGATGCTCACCAGCAGCACCAGCACGGCTTCGTTGCGGCGGATGCGTTCGCGGAACAGCAGGCCTTCGAGGATCACGGTAAAGGCTGGAAAGCTGGCGAAGCCCAGGGTGGCGATGGCCACGCCGCCCACCTTGACGGCGATGAAGAAGCTGACCCAGTGCCCCGCCAGCAGCACGCCGCCGAGCAGTAGGCGGCGCACATCCTGGCCACTGAGCCGGTGCCAGCCTTGGCGGGCAAAACTGGCGAACAGGGCCAGGGCCAGGACGGCAAAAACGGCGCGGCCGAAAACGATGATGGCCGGGCTGGCGCTGGCGGCCAGCTTGCCGAAGACGCCGGTAAGGCCGAAGAACAGCGCGCCAATGTGCAGGGCGCCTAGGGCTGTGCGGTGGTTCATGGTGGTCCTTGAGCAAGAGTATGTCAGTACTGGCGCTTTCGCGGGGCAAGCCCGCTCCCACAGGTACGGCGCAACCCCCGAAGCATGTGGGGGCGGGCTTGCCCCGCGAAAGGGCCAGTGCAGGCACAGTGTAAGTCTTCAGGCAGACCCGTTCTGTCGCCCATCTAGCGTCCGTTATCGCCAGACTCTCGCCGCAACGCCAAAGGCGTACAGCCAAACGCTCGCAACATCGCCGCCGAAAACGCACTCTGCGAGCTGTACCCCACACGCGCCGCAATCTCCCCCATTGGCAGCACCGTCTGCTCCACCAGATGCCGTGCCTTGAGCAAGCGCCGCTGGCGCATGTAGTCCATCGGCGTCATCGCGCATTCGGCAATAAAGCGTGCATGCAGGCGAGCAGTGGACAGCCCGGCCAGGCGTGCCAGGTCGGCGACCTGCAACGGGTAGGCAGCATGTTGCTCGATATGCGCATCGAACGCCGCATAAGGCAGGCGCTGGCTGGCCCTGATGCTGGCGGCTGCCGGCGGGGTAAGGCTGGCCAACAGCAGCGCCGCGCCTTGGCGGGCGATCAGCGGGTCGCCCATGGGGCTGGCCGCCAGCCAGTCCACCAGCTGCTGCTGGCGAGCGTCCAAGCTCAAGGCCGCGGGACGATCGAGCAGCCGGCGGCTGGCATCGGCATGCTCGCCCAGTTGCTCGCGCAACCACTGCTCCCCAGGCACGTCCAGCACCAGGCAGTCGCTGCCAGCGCCGCTGGAGCAGGTGTGATGTGCGCCGGCTGGCACCACCATCAGGCCCTGACGATCAACCCGTGCTCCCTGGCCCTGGACCTCAAATTCCAAGCGGCCGCTCAGGCCGAACACCAGTTGCGGATATTCGTGGCTGTGGGTGATCAAGCTGTCTCGGTAACGACGCAGCGAAAGGATCGGGCCGGTGGTCATGGGGAGTCCTCGCAGGGCATAAGCGCATTGTGCCTCATTCACTGCAAACCATCATTCGTAACCCTTTTGCCACCGCACTGTCATCCGTGCCTGCCAGTCTCCAGCAAACTGCGCCGGAGCCCGCCCATGACCCATGCCGAACTCTCCCGTCCCTTACGCAAGCAGCGCGTGCGCACGTTATGGATTTCCGATGTACACCTGGGCACACGCGATTGCCAGGCCGAGCACTTGTCGCGGTTTCTCAAGGGCTACCAGGCGGATCGCATTTACCTGGTCGGCGATATCATCGATGGCTGGAAGCTGCGCGGCGGCATCTATTGGCCGCAAGCCCACACCAACGTCATCCGGCGCCTGTTGACCATGAGTAAGCGAGGCACCGAGGTCATTTATGTCACCGGCAACCATGACGAATTCCTGCGCCGTTATTCGAAGCTGATGCTGGGTAACATCCAGTTGGTGGATGAGGCCGAGCACCTGACGGCCGATGGGCGCCGCCTGCTGGTGATCCACGGCGACCAGTTCGATGTAATAACCCGCTACCACCGCTGGCTGGCGTTTCTAGGTGACCGCGCCTATGAGTTCACCCTCGTGCTCAACCGTTGGCTCAACCACTGGCGTGCCCGTTACGGCTATGGCTACTGGTCGTTGTCGGCTTACCTCAAGCACAAGGTGAAGGGCGCTGTGAGCTTCATCAGCGACTTCGAGGATGCCATTGCCCACGAGTGCACCCGCCGCGGGTTTCAGGGGGTGGTATGCGGGCACATCCATCACGCCGAGATCCGCAAGGTGGGGGAGGTGGAGTACCTCAATTGCGGGGATTGGGTGGAGTCGTGCACGGCCTTGATCGAGCACTGGGATGGCAGCATCGAGCTGTATCGCCTGGCGGATGCGCAGGCGCGACACGCTGAAGGCCGCAAAGTGGCCCAGGCCAGTTAAAGGCTGATCTTGCCCAGCAAGATGTCACGGAACATGGCGAAATCACCGATCAGGCTGTAAAGCGGATAGGTAAACGTCGCCGGCCGGTTCTTCTCGAAGAAGAAATGCCCGACCCACGCAAAGCCATAGCCAAACAGCGGCACGGCCAGCAGCAGCAACCATTTGCCGCTGCCGATGGTGTACGCCAGCAAGGCAATCACCAAGCTTGTCCCGACAAAATGCAGGCGGCGGCAGGTGGGGTTGCTGTGCTCACCCAGGTAGTAGGGGTAGAACTCGGCAAAACTGCGAAACTGCGCTGTGCTGTTCATGGCACTGCTCCGGGATTAATACTTCTGGATAAGATGCACGGCGTGGAGCCTGAATCGAGTCTAGAGTCATTGGCGGGGCCTACCAGTGACAATAGGCGCCAATTGAGTATCCTTGGGGTTCACCGCAGGAGCGGTCAGCATAAGAAGCCTGTCATGAGTGAAAGAACCACGTCAGCCAGCTGGGCATCAGGGATCGTCAAGGCACTCGAGCTGGAAGGGCTCGATTGCCCAGCCATGTTCAAGCAACTCGGGCTCGACTTCGCCGCCCTCGACGACCCCGACGCGCGTTTCCCTCAGGATTCCATGACCCGGCTGTGGCAGCTAGCGGTGGAACTGTCGGGCAACGAAGCCATCGGCCTGAACATGGCACGGGTAGTTCGCCCGGCTTCGTTCCATGTGGTGGGCTATGCGTTGATGTCCAGCCGCACTTTGGCCGAAGGCTTCGAGCGGCTGGTGCGTTACCAGCGCATCATTGCCGAAAGCTCCGACTTGAGCTTCCGCCTCGGCCCTGAGGGCTATTCGCTGATTCTGACCGTGCATGGCGACCATCTGCCACCGACCCGGCACAGCGCCGAAGCGTCGTTGGCGTGCGCGCTGTCGTTGTGCACCTGGCTCAGCGGGCGGGTCATACAGCCTCGCCGGGTATTGGTGCAGGGGCCGCAGCCGAAGAACATCGAACCCTACAAGGTCGCCTTCCATTCACCGTTGGTGTTCGATGCACCGCACGATGCGCTGGTGTTCGAGCGTGCCGACATGGAAGCGCCACTGCCGACGGCCAACGAGGCCATGGCCATATTGCACGACCGTTTTGCCGGTGAGTACCTGGCGCGCTTTTCTGAAAGCCGGGTCACCCACCGGGTGCGCCAAGTGCTGTGCCGCATCCTGCCCCAGGGCGAGCCTAAGCGTGAAACCCTGGCCCAGGCCCTGCACCTGTCTCAGCGGACCTTGCAGCGGCGCCTGCAAGAGGAGGGCACCAGCTTCCAGACCTTGCTCGACGATACCCGCCGCGAGCTGGCCGAGCAGTACCTGGCCCAGCCCGGCATGACGCTGCTGGAAACCGCCTACCTGCTGGGTTTCGCCGACCCGAGCAATTTCTACCGGGCGTTCCGCCGCTGGTTCGATGCCACCCCCAGCGAATACCGCGCCCGCCTGGGCGCGGAGCCTGAAGGGGTCAGTGACGCCAGAACGCCGGCATGCACAACACTAGCACCGTGATGATCTCCAGCCGGCCGAGCAGCATGCCGCCGGCGAGGATCCACTTGGCGGCGTCCGGCAGCGTCGCATAGTTGCCGGCTGGGCCGATCACTTCGCCCAGCCCTGGGCCTACGCCCGACACGGTGCCGGCAGCACCGGTCAGCGCGGTCATCCAGTCCACGCCCAGCAGCGACAGCAGCAACGCCATCACGCAGATGGTGATCGCGAAAAAGAACGAGAACGTCAGGATCGAGCGCACGATTTCTTCGTCGAGGCGGTGCCCGTTGTACTTCTGCTTGATCACTGCGCGCGGGTGGATCAACTGGTTAAGGCTGGCCTTGAGCAGGATGTAGGCGACCTGGAAGCGGAAGATCTTGATGCCGCCTGCGGTCGAGCCGGAGCAGCCGCCGACGAAGCCCAGGTAGAAGAACAGCATCAGCGAGAAATTGCCCCACAGGCTGTAGTCGCCCAGGGCGAAGCCGGTGGTGGTGACCACCGAGGTCACGTTCAGCGCCACGTGGCGCAAGGCATCCAGCCAGTGCAGGTTGGTGGTGGCCCAATACCAGGTACCCAGCACGACCCATGTGACCACCAACATGCCGAGCAACCCCTGAACCTGCTGGTCGCGGATCAACGCCCGGCGGTTGCCGCGCAGGGTGGCCACATACAAGGTGAAGGGCAGGCTGCCGAGGATCATCACCACCACCGCGACCCAATGCACAGCAGGGATATCCCATTTCGCCAACGACTGGTCGGAGGTCGAGAAGCCCCCGGTGGAAATCGCCGACATGGCGTGGTTGATGGCATCGAATGGCCGCATGCCGGCCCACCAGAAGGCCAGCGCGCCGAGCACGGAGAAACCGACGTACACGCCGACGATCGACTTGGCGACCATGTGTGAACGCGGCATGACCTTTTCGGAGCGGTCCGAGGACTCGGTCTGGAACAGGCGCATGCCACCAATGCGCAGCAGCGGCAGGATCGCCACGGCCATGGCGATAAAGCCGATGCCGCCGAGCCAGTGCAGCATCGAGCGCCACATCAAGATCCCCGGCGACATGCTGTCCAGGCCGCTGAGCACCGTGGCGCCGGTCGCGGTGATGCCGGACATGCTCTCGAAGAAGGCGTCGGTGTAACTGATGTGTTGCGTCAACAGGAACGGCAAGGCCGCGAACACGCACACCACCAGCCAACTGCTGACGGTCAGCAGGTACATGTCGCGCGGGCGCAGGTGCACGTGCTCGGGCCGGCCCTGCACGACCATGAGCAGGCCGGCGATGAAGGTGATCAGGCTGGACCAGAGGAACGACGGCATGTCGCCAGTGCGCTCGAAGATCACCAGGGTCGCCATGGGCACGACCATGCTGACGGCCAGGGTGATCAGGAAGATGCCGATGATGAAACCAATGATCCTTAAGGTCGGCAACGCCATGTGATCTGCTCTGACTCTGAACGGAAGGGCGCCATTCTACCTATGGGTCTGGTGATGTAAACGCTAGAATGGCCGCACATTCACCTGCCAGGAGGGTAGCCGATGGAGGCTCTCGACGCATTGCTCAACCGTGTTTCCGTGCCACGTCTGACCGACCCCGCGCCAAATGATGCCCAGCGTGAGGCGTTGTTCCAGGCTGCATTGCGTGCACCGGACCACGGCCAGCTGCGCCCGTGGCGGTTCCTGACCATCGAAGGCCAGGGCCGTGAGAAGCTGGGCGAGCTGTTCGCCGAAGCGGTGCAGCACAAGGGCGATGCCAGCCAGGCAGCGCTGGACAAGGCACGCGCCATGCCGCTGCGTGCGCCGTTGCTGATCGTGGTGATCGCCAAGCTGCAGGATCATTTCAAGGTGCCCAAGTCCGAGCAGCGCCTGGCGGCCGGGTGTGCGGCCCACGGGATTCTGATCGCGGCGCATGCCCAGGGTGTCGGTGCGGTGTGGCGTACCGGTGACATGGCGTTCGATGCGCATGTGCACAAAGGGCTGGGGTTGGCCGAGCATGAGGAGTTGATCGGTTACCTGTATGTCGGCACGCCGGTGAACGAGCCGCGTACCGCGCCGGTGCTGGACACTGCTGATTTTGTCAGTGCCTGGGGCGAGTAAACGCTGAGATTGTTGGGGCCGCTATCGCGTAACCCGTGTAGGAGCAGCCTTGTGCTGCGAATGGGGCGCAAAGCGGCCCCGCCCCAGGCTCAACCAACAACCTGTGCCACAGGCAACTCCAGCCGTGCCACAAATCCCCCTTGCGGATGGTTCGCCAGCACCAGGCTGCCGCCATGGCGCTCGGCTGCCTTGCGCGCAATCGCCAGCCCCAATCCATGCCCAGCGGCTTGCTGCCCCGGGGCGCGGAAAAACGGCTCACCCAGCTGCGCCAGGTGTTCTGCCGCCACCCCAGGCCCATGGTCACGCACGCTCAGCACGATGCGGCCCTGCTCACGCTCGGCGCTGACTTCGATCGGCTGCCCGACCGGGTTGAAGCGCAAGGCATTGCGCAGCAGGTTGTCGACGGCGCGCTCGATCAAGGTTGGCCAACCCTGCAAGGTCAGCCCAGGTTGCGCCTGCAGGCGGACCTCCTGCTCCGGCGCGCTGAGCAACGCATCCTTGCGCACGCCGCCCAGCAAGGCGTTGAGGTCGACCGGCTCGGCATGCGCCTGCTCGGCATCGACACGGGCCAGGGCAAGGATTTCGCTGATCAGGTCTTCCAGCCGGTCGCATTCGCGGGTCAGGCGCGGCCACAGCGCCTGACGCTGCTCGGGCTCAGCCCGTTCGGCCAAGGCCAGCGCGATACGCAGCCTAGCCAGCGGTGAGCGCAGTTCATGGGAGACGTCGCGTAGCAACTGGCGCTGGCTGCCGATGGTGCTCTGCAGGCGGGCACCCATCTTGTTGAAGTCGTTGGCCAAGACCCCGAACTCGTCGCGCCGGGCGGCCAGGCGCGCCAGGCTGTTCTGTTGGTAGCTGGTCTGGCCGAGGTCGTGCACTGCGCTGCGCAGGCGGCTCAAGGGGCGGGTGATGGACAGGGTCACCAACAGGCTGAACAAGGTCAGTACCACCAAGGCGATGCCCAGTGCACTGAGTGGCCAGAGCAGGCTCTCGCGGTGCCACGCGTCCAGCTCGGGGTGCGGGATCCGGTAAATCAGCAGGTACGTCTCACCGCTGTAGGGGCTGGTGTATTCCTCGGTCAGGCGCCGCCACGGCAAGCGCCGCTCGTCATTGTGCTGGCGCGCCTCGAAGGCCGCTGCGCGGCGCGGGAAGGTGCCGGGCACCACCGCCTCGCCGCTGTCGTCGAGCACTTGCACATCGATCTTGAAGCGCTGCTTGCGGCGTTCGAGGAACTGCTGCGCCGAGACCGTGCCTTCCTGTTCGTAGTGCTTGGCCCAGTGGCTGGCGAGGGTGTTGAGGCCTGGGTGGCGGCTGAGGATCCAGGCGTCCTGGTTGAGCATGTGGCCCAACAGGATCGATAGCCCGGCAACCAGGGTGATGGCCAGCCAGAAACTGGCCAGGATGCGCCAGAACAGTGAACGCAAGTGCACCTCCTGCAAACGGGAAAAGCCCGGCCCGCAAGGGTGCGGGCCGGGCGTCGGGCGGTTAGCTTACTGGGCCTTCGCGGCTTTTTCAGCTTTCCAGGCCTGGAACGCTTGCCATTCGGCTTTCTTTGCAGCCCGCTCTTTCTGCAGTTCGTCGAACTGCTTTTGTTGCTCAGGCTTGAGCAGGGCGCGGACCTGGCTGTCGGTCTTGTCGTGGCTGGCCTTGAGTTCATCCTGCATGGCTTTCTGGTCGGCGGCCGGCAGCTTGGACAGGTAGCGCTCAGTGATGTCGCGGCGTTGCTTCATCTGCTCGCCCATCAGCTTGCCGATCTGCTGACGCTGGTCGCGGCTCAGGTCCAGTTGGGCGAAAGGCGCATCACCGCGATGATGCGGGCCGTCGTGACGCGGGCCGCCTTCAGGCATGGCCATGGCCACGGTCGGCAGGGCGGCGGCGAACATCAGGGCGATAAGGGTCTTGCGCATGGTGTCTCTCCTTTCATAGGCCGGTGGTTACCGGATGAGCACAGTCTACGCAGCCCACCGTCAAGGGCGGTCAGGGGAGGGTAAAGGCTGGGTAAAGATGGCGGCTGAGATTTTGGGGCCGCTGCGCAGCCCATCGCCGGCAAGCCAGCTCCTACAGCGATAGCGCTGCCCTTGAACACTGCACTGCTCATGTGGGAGCTGGCTTGCCGGCGATGGGCTGCGCAGCGGCCCCAGCGATCTCACAAGCTGTAGTAATAGCCCCGGCTACGCAACGCAACGATGCGCGGGCGGCCATCGGCATGGGGCCCGATTTTCTTGCGCAGGTTGCTGACGTGCATGTCCAGGCTGCGGTCATACAGGGTCAGCTTGCGGCCAAGACCAATCTGCGCCAGTTCCTGCTTGTCCAGCGGTTCACCGGGCTGGCGCAGCAGGGCTTCGAGGATGCGGCTTTCGGACAGGGTCAGGGTCATCTCGCGGCCATCGATGCTGGCCACGCCACGTGCCGGGCTGTAGATCAGGTCGCCAATCTCTACCTGGGTGGTGGTGGCGGCCGGGTGGCTGCGGCGCAACACGGCGCGCAGGCGGGCAGTGAGCTCGCGGGGGTCGCAGGGTTTGGCCAGGTAATCGTCGGCGCCCAGTTCGAGGCCAAGGATGCGGTCCAGCGGCTCGCCGCGCGCCGACAGCATCAGCACCGGCAGCTCGGCATGGTCATTGCGCAGTTGTTTGAGCAGCTCCAGGCCGCTGCCGTCAGGCAGCATCACATCCAGCACCACCGCCGCTGGCGCATGCGCGGCCAGGGCCTGACGTGCGCTCAGGCCATCGTGGCAGGCACGTACAGAAAAACCTTCCTGGGTCAGCCAGCTGCCGAGCAGCTCGCACAGCTCCTGGTCATCATCAATCAGTAACAGCTCACTCATGACTCACTCAACTCAACCATCGACGGCGTCATATTGGTCCGCCAGTGGCAAAGATACCGCAGACTGATGGCAAGTGTGTAACCAGTAGCACCGCGTGGCCTGCTTTCGCGGCCAAGCTCGCGCCGGCAGGTTTGCGCAAAGCGCGAAGCTTGCGCTGTCCCTGTGGGAGCGGGCTTGCCCGCGAAAGTAGGCGACACGGCCTTGAATCAAGGCAGAACTTGCTTGAATGGCTTGACGATGACGCTGTCGTACACGCCCGCGGCAATGTACGGATCGGCATCGGCCCAGGCCTGTGCAGCGGCCAGGGAATCAAACTCAGCCACGATCAGGCTACCGCTGAAACCGGCTTCACCTGGGTCATTGCTGTCGATGGCAGGGTGTGGCCCGGCCAGCACCACGCGGCCTTCGGCCTTGAGTTGCTGCAGGCGCTCGATGTGCGCAGGGCGGGCAGCCAGGCGCTTTTCCAGGGAGTTCGCGACGTCGCTGGCGATGATGGCGTAGAGCATGTCAATCCTTGGGTTTGGAGGTAGAAGGGTCGTCGTGCAGGTGACGCGACAGGTAGACACCTTGGGCAACCAGGAAGATCACAGTCATGCCCAGGCTGCCGAACACCTTGAAATCGACCCAGAAGGCCTGGAAGGTGAAGGCGACGAACAGGTTGGCCGCGCCGCAGACCAGGAAGAAGCAGATCCAGGCCAGGTTCAGGCGGGTCCAGATGGCATCGGGCAGGGTCAGGGCGTGGCCCATGATGCGCTTGATCAGCACCCGGTCACCGATGAAGTGGCTGCCGGCGAATGCCAGGGCGAACAACCAGTTGACCACCGGCGCTTTCCATTTGAGGAAGGTTTCGCTGTGGAAGGTCAGGGTCAGGCCGCCGAACACCAGGCAGGCGACCAGGGTCAGCCATTGGCCTTTTTCCAGCTTGCGCTGGCGCAGGAACAGGGCACCGTACACCACCAGGGAACTGGCGATGAGCATGGCCGTGGCACTGTAGATACCGCCGAATTCGAAGCTGTGGCCGGCGACCTCCATGGGCCGCGGGTCGAGCTTGTAGACGATGAAGAACAGCAGCAGCGGGATGAAATCGATGAATTGTTTCACAATGGCAGCCAGAATCGGGATGTGACGGCATAATAACAAACATCGATTCCAGCGGTAGCGCTCCTCCATGAATGTTGATCTGCACTGTCACAGCACGGCCTCCGACGGCGCCCTGTCGCCCACGGTCCTGGTCGCCCGGGCCCATGAGCACGGGGTGCAAACGCTGGCACTGACCGACCATGACACCCTCGAAGGGCTCGTCGAAGCACGCCAGGCCTGCCACGCGCACGGCATGCACTGGGTCAGCGGGGTAGAGCTGTCGTGCACCTGGGGCGGGGCAACCATCCATGTGCTGGGCTATGACTTCCCGCTCGACGCACCGCCCTTGCTCGACGCCATCGAGGCGTTGCACCGTGGCCGCTGGCTGCGCGCGGAGGAAATCGACAAACGGCTGGCGGCCAAGGGCATGCCGGGTGCGCTCGACGGTGCCAGGGCCGTGCAACAAGAACTCGGCGACAGCGGCAACGCCCCAGCGCGCCCGCACTTTGCCGAGTTTCTGGTGCGCGCAGGGCACGTCAAGGACCGCGGCGAGGCCTTCCGCAAGTGGCTGGGCGCCGGCAAACTCGGCGACGTCAAGCAGCATTGGCCGACCCTGGACGAAACCGTTGCGACCCTTCGCCAGTCCAATGCTTGGGTGAGCCTGGCCCATCCGATGCATTACGATCTGACCCGCAGCAAGCGCAGACGGCTGATTGCCGACTATATTCAGGCAGGCGGGCAAGCACTTGAGGTGGTCAACGGGATGATGCCAGCCGAGCAGGTGGGCACGATGTCTATCCTCACCCGTGAGTTCGGCCTGCTGGCAAGCGCTGGCAGTGACTTCCACGGCCCCGGCACCTGGGGAGAGATCGGTGCCTACCGGCCTTTGCCCGAGGACCTGCCACCTCTGTGGCGCCGATTCAGCCATGAACAGCCTATGGCGGTATGAACAGGAAGACTATGTGAGCCAATTTTTCCAGATACATGCGGAAAACCCGCAAGCGCGCCTGATCAAACAGGCCGTCGAAATCATTCGCAAGGGCGGTGTGGTGGTCTATCCCACCGACTCGGCCTATGCACTGGGCTGCCAGATCGGTGACAAGAACGCCATCGAACGGGTCCGCCGTCTGCGCCAGTTGGACAAGCAACACAATTTCACCCTGTTGTGCTGCGACCTGTCGCAAATGGGCCTGTTTGCCAAGATCGATACCTCCACGTTCCGTCTGCTCAAAGCGCACATTCCGGGGCCCTATACCTTTATCCTCAATGCCACCCGGGAAGTGCCGCGGCTCTTGATGCACGAGAAGCGCCGCACCATCGGCCTGCGCGTGCCCTCCAACCCTATCGTCCTGGCGCTGCTCGAGGAGCTGGGAGAGCCGTTGATGAGTGTGAGCCTGATCTTGCCGGGCGATGAAGAACCCATGACGGACCCCTACGAGATCCGCCAACGCCTGGAACACCATGTCGACCTGATCATCGATGGCGGCTTCGGCGACCTCAAGGCATCCACGGTGATCGACCTGACGGGCGATGAGCCTGCCTTGATCCGCGAAGGCTGTGGCGACCCGTCCCCGTTCCTGGTCAACGCGTGAGCCAGGTGGAAGCGCCCGAGGCGCCGGCCGAGGAGGTCGAGTCGCCTCAACAGTTGCAACTGGCGCTGGTCTACGGCGAAGCCCTGACCGAGATGCCGGTGGACTTGTACATCCCACCGGACGCCCTGGAAGTCATTCTTGAAGCGTTCGAAGGCCCGTTGGACTTACTGCTGTACCTGATCCGCAAACAGAACATCGACATCCTCGACATTCCCGTGGCAGAGATCACCCGCCAGTACATGGGGTATGTCGAGCTGATGAAAAGCGTGCGCCTGGAGCTGGCTGCCGAATACCTGGTCATGGCTGCCATGCTGGCCGAGATCAAGTCGCGCATGCTGTTGCCACGTTCCACCGAGGTCGAGGAAGAAGAGGGCGACCCGCGCGCCGAGCTGATCCGCCGCTTGCAGGAATACGAGCGCTTCAAGGCGGCGGCTGAAGGTATCGACACGTTGCCACGGGTGGGCCGCGACATTGTCGTGCCACGCCTGGAGGCCCCCCAGGCCAAGGTGCGCAAGCTGCTGCCACAGGTCAGCCTGGAAGAGCTGCTGGTCTCGATGGCCGACGTCATGCGCCGCAATGACCTGTTCGAAAGCCACCAGATCACCCGCGAGACGCTGTCGACCCGCGAGCGCATGAGCCAGGTGCTCGACCGCCTCAAGGGCGGCGCCTTTGTGCCCTTTGTCGAGCTGTTTGCGGCTGAAGAGGGCAAGCTGGGGGTGGTGGTGACGTTCATGGCGATTCTTGAGCTGGTGAAGGAATCGCTGATCGAACTGGTGCAGAATGAGGCTTTCGCCGCGATCCACGTGCGGCTTCGCGCCGAGTTTGTTGAAGAACCTGATGAACCTGAATGAACCCCGCGACCTGGCGTCGCTGATCGAAGCCTTTCTGCTTGCCTCGGGCAAACCGCAGTCCCTTGAGCGCCTGTACGAGTTGTTCGAAGAGGCGGAACGGCCGGAGCCCAAGGTGTTCAAGAAGGCCCTGGAAGTACTCGGCAAGTCGTGCAACGGCCGCGCTTTCGAACTCAAGGAAGTGGCCACCGGTTATCGCCTGCAGATCCGCGAAGACTTTGCCCCTTGGGTCGGGCGCCTGTGGGAGGAGCGGCCGCAGCGTTATTCCCGTGCGTTGCTCGAGACCATGGCGCTGATCGCCTACCGCCAGCCCATCACCCGTGGCGAGATCGAAGACGTGCGCGGTGTGGCGGTGAACAGCAACATCATCAAGACCCTGATGGAGCGCGAGTGGATCCGCATCGTCGGCTACCGCGAAGTGCCGGGCCGGCCGGCGATGTTCGCCACCACCAAGGCCTTTCTCGACCACTTCAACCTCAAGAGCCTTGAGGAGCTGCCGGCGTTGGCCGAGTTGCGCGAGATGGAGCCCGAACCCTTGCTCGACCCCGACGAGGCGCCGGTGCCTGCGCACCTTCAGGCGTTGGCCGATGCAAGCCTTGGGGATGAGGCTGAAGCCGAGGCGCCGAAGGATGAGACCAGCTTCCGCAGCTTGCTGGTGGAGTTGGATGCGATGGAAGAAGGGTTGAAGACCGACTTCGATGATTTACGTGAGCAGGACGTGGTTGAGCCAGAGCCTTCGGTTGAGGGTGAAGACCCGGTACAGCCCTGAGCCCTCTACCACCAGTGCCGGCCTCTTCGCGGGGCAAGCCCGCTCCCACAGGTAAGTAGCAAGCTTCAGGCATTCTGTATGGGAGCGGGCTTGCCCCGCGAAGAGGCCGGCACTGCCAACGCCAAACCATTGGGCAGAAAACCCATCCAGCCCCCACAAAACCCACTACGCTCCAGTGCGTTCCCGACACGAACCGCGTATGATGCGCGGCCCTTTGGCGCGTTCGTCGCCAAGACCCCTTTTTCATTCCTACACCGGGAGGTGCCCAGATGAGTGAGCAAGACCTGCAAAATACCGAAATTACCCCTCCATCCGGCGAAAAGCTGCAGAAAGTGCTGGCGCGCATTGGCGTTGGTTCGCGCCGTGACGTCGAGGCCTGGATCAGCCAGGGCCGGATCAAGGTCAATGGCGTTGCCGCCACCCTCGGCCAGCGCGTCGACCTGCACGATGCCATCGCTGTCGACGGCAAGCTGATCAAGCGCGAGGAAGCCGCCGAGGCCACCCGCCGCGTGATCATGTACAACAAGCCCGACGGCGAGATCTGCACCCGTGACGACCCGGAAGGCCGCCCGACGGTGTTCGACCGCCTGCCACGCCCGAAAGAAGGGCGCTGGATCAACATCGGCCGCCTGGACATCAACACCACCGGCCTGTTGCTGTTCACCACCGACGGTGAATTGGCCAACCGCCTGATGCACCCGTCCTACGAGATGGACCGTGAATACGCGGTGCGTGTACGGGGTGAGGTCGACGACGAGATGATCGAGCGCCTGAAGGCGGGCGTGATGCTCGAAGACGGCCCGGCCAAGTTCACCGACATCCAGAAGGCCCCGGGCGGCGAAGGCTTCAACCATTGGTACCACTGCGTGGTGATGGAAGGCCGTAACCGCGAAGTGCGTCGCCTGTGGGAGTCCCAGGGCATGGTGGTCAGCCGCCTGAAGCGCGTGCGTTTCGGCCCGGTGTTCCTCAACTCCGACCTGCCGATGGGCCGCTGGCGCGAAATGACCCAGGGCGAAATCGACATCCTGGCCGCCGAAGTGGGCCTGCAGCCGGTGGCGCTGCCGACCTTGAACCTCAAGGCCAAGGACAAGATGGAGCGCATGCAGCGCAAGTCGAGCCGTCCGATGGGGCGTGGCGAGCGCGTGCGTAACCTGCGCCCAGCCAGCGATGCGACGGCTGGCGAGCGCCCAGCGCGTCAGCCGCGTGACACCGCCGCCGAGCGCCCAGCGCGCCCGTCGCGTGATGAAGCGCCACGCAAAGGCAACCGTGGCAGCACGGTGGCCGAGCGCCCGAGCGAGATGCGCAAGCGTACCGGCAAGCCAGAGGGCGACAAGCCGGCAGGCCGTGGCCGCGGCAAGCCGCGCGGTTGATCCGCAGCGTGAGATAAAAAACCAGCCTTCGGGCTGGTTTTTTTTCGCCTCCACCCAACCGAATGAAGCGCGGACCTGGGGCGTGAAGCGGCCCCAACTCATTGATCAATCACCCTTTTTCTGACGAGTGGAAAGCTGGCAAACCACCGTGTAACGTTTTTTATACAAAATCATCCCTTTCTGGCCATCGAATGCGTATTTTCCTAGACCTGTAAACAGAACTTGCCGCGCCCACGTCGCCAGCACACCCCGTCTACCCTGCCTACCTATTGCCCAAACCCCCGCCGCACGCTGATATAGCAGGCATTGCCGTGTGCAAGAGCTCGCCCACAGAGGCGTGCTGACAAAACAACAAATGGAGGCGCCATGTACGCCGATCACTCCGCCTTTCAAGGCTCACACCACAGGATCGCTGCGTTTTTTCCCAAGGAAATGACGCAACGCGTTGACGCCTGCGCGCTTGCAGGGGTATACAGTGCGCCGCGTTTTACCTGTGACCCTCTTGCGTACCGCGCACTCTTGATCACACCCGGCTGAACCGCCTCGGCGGCGCCCGCGTTCAAGAAACCCAAGGTAACCACCTTGCCCATTCCGCTGCGCCACGAGCGCGGTGGGTCCGATTTCGTCACAGATAAAAACAATGCAGGTGACTTCGTTCATGAGTGGACAAAACATGCATTCAGGCGAGCTAAAGCGGGGCCTGAAGAACCGCCACATCCAGTTGATCGCTCTCGGCGGTGCGATTGGTACGGGTCTGTTCCTCGGCTCGGCAGGCGTGATGAAATCCGCCGGCCCGTCGATGATCCTTGGTTACGCCATCTGCGGCTTCATCGCCTTCATGATCATGCGCCAGTTGGGCGAGATGATCGTCGAAGAGCCGGTGGCCGGTTCGTTCAGCCACTTTGCCCACAAATACTGGGGCGGTTTCGCGGGCTTCATGTCGGGCTGGAACTGCTGGGTGCTTTACATCCTGGTGGGCATGTCGGAACTGACGGCGGTCGGCAAGTACATCCACTACTGGTGGCCGGAGATCCCGACCTGGGTCACGGCGGCGGGCTTCTTCCTGCTGATCAACTTCATCAACCTGATGAACGTGAAAGTATTCGGTGAGGCCGAGTTCTGGTTCGCGATCATCAAGGTCGTGGCCATCGTCGGCATGATCGGCCTGGGTGCCTACCTGCTGACCAGCGGCAGCGGTGGCCCGGACGCGTCGGTGACCAACCTGTGGGCACACGGTGGGTTCTTCCCGCATGGTGTCAGCGGCCTGGTCATGGCCCTGGCGTTCATCATGTTCTCCTTCGGTGGCCTGGAGATGCTCGGTTTTACCGCAGCCGAGGCCGACAAACCGAAAACCGTGATCCCCAAGGCTATCAACCAGGTCATCTACCGCATCCTGATCTTCTACATCGGCGCGTTGGTCGTGCTGTTGTCGCTGACCCCATGGGACAACCTGGTCGCCAGCATCGACGCGTCCGGCGGCAGCTACGGCAGCAGCCCGTTCGTGCAGGTGTTCTCCCTGCTGGGCAGCGATGTGGCCGCCCACCTGCTGAACTTCGTGGTCCTGACCGCAGCATTGTCGGTGTACAACAGCGGCACTTACTGCAACGCCCGCATGCTGCTGGGCATGGCCGAGCAGGGTGATGCCCCGGCGGCCCTGGCCAAGGTTGACAAGCGCGGTGTGCCGGTGCGTTCGATCCTGGTCTCGGCGGCGGTGACCCTGATTGCCGTGCTGCTCAACTACTTCATCCCGCAGAATGCGCTGGAGTTGCTGATGTCGCTGGTCGTGGCGACCCTGGTGATCAACTGGGCGATGATCAGCTACTCGCACCTGAAGTTCCGCCAGCACCTGAACCGCACCGGCCAGAAGCCGCTGTTCAAGGCGCTGTGGTACCCCTACGGCAACTACATCTGCCTGGCTTTCGTGGTGCTGATCCTGGGCATCATGCTGCAGATCCCGGGTATCCAGATCTCGGTGTATGCGATCCCGGTGTGGGTGGTGGTGATGTTCCTCTTCTACCTCATCAAGCCTAAGCGTGACGCGCAGGCTAACGGGGCTGCCAGTACCGTGGCCAAGTAATCGCCATAGGCGGCAAGAAAAACCCGATGCCAGGTGACTGGCATCGGGTTTTTTGCGTTACGCGCCCCTTGTAGGAGCAGCCTTGTGCTGTGAAGAGGCCAGTGCAACCAGCACAAAACTCAGATCTGCTCCAACAACCAACTGCGAAACGCCCGCAACGACGGCAGCGCTTCGTTGCGTGGCGGATAGATCAGGTAATAGCTGCGTTGGCTGGCAAACGCCTCGCCGGGGCTGAACAGCTCGCCCTTGGCCAGTTCCTCTTCCACCAGTATCCGCGGCACCAGGCCGATGCCGATGCCGGCGCGCACCGCCTGGATCAAGTGCGACGTCAGCTCGAAGCTCGGGCCCAGGCGCATCGCCCGGTGCGGCAGGCTGTGGTGCGAGAACCACTCGCCCCAGGCATGCGGGTTGTTGGCGACGTTCAGCAGCACTTCTTCGCTAACCCGGGCAGGGCTCCAGCCATGCGCGTCGGCGCCGGCCTCTGGCGGCAGAATCACCAGCAGTTCTTCGGCGTGCAGGCGGTGGCAGATCAGCCCCGGCAGGTCGTGGCTCGCCACACCGATTGCCGCATCGATCTCGCTGGTGTCGAAATTGATCGCTTCGATCCGTGAATGGATATGCACCAGCATGCCCGGGTGGGCGCTGTAGAACGCATGCAGCCGCGGCAGCAGCCATTTCGAGCCGAAGGTGGGCAGGGTGGCCAGGCGCAACGTGCCGACACCCGACTGGTAGGCCAGCGCCTGCAAGGTGGCGCTGCGGATGCGCCCCAAGGCTTCGCTCAGCTCGCGCTGGTACAGCCGGCCGACGTCGGTCAGCTGCACCTGGCGCCCCTCGCGGCGGAACAGCGTCAGCCCCAATTGCTGCTCCAGTGCCTGCACCTGGCGGCTGACAGCGCTTTGGGTCAACGACAGTTCGGCGGCGGCGCGAGTATAGCTTTCATGCCGGGCGGCAGCCTCGAACGCCAGCAGCAGCGACATGGACGGTGTCAGGTGGCGGTAATTCATTCATAAAAGTCATCGATAGCGGCAGGATTATCCGTTTGCCCTTGGCGCGAAACTACAGGAACATTGGCCTATTCGTCATCTGGTGTGAATCAACCCATGCCGGCTTGACAGGTTTTCCGTGAATTAGCCCATATCAAGAGGCCATCCGTCGATGATCGCCCAGCTGCCGACCAGTGCACCGACCGCCAACTACCCCGAATTCCTCGAGGCCCTGCGTAACAGCGGCTTCCGTGGCCAGATCAGTGCCGATTACGCCACCCGTACCGTGCTGGCCACCGACAACTCGATTTACCAGCGCCTGCCCCAGGCAGCGGTGTTCCCACGTGACGCCGATGACGTGGCGCGGGTCGCCGCGCTGATGGCGGACGCGCGCTTTGCCCAGGTCAAGCTGACCCCGCGTGGCGGCGGCACCGGCACCAACGGCCAGTCGCTGACCGATGGCATCGTCGTCGACCTGTCGCGGCACATGAACACCATCCTCGAAATCAACGCCGAGGAGCGTTGGGTGCGGGTCCAGGCCGGTGTGGTCAAGGACCAGCTCAATGCCGCGCTCAAGCCCCACGGGCTGTTCTTCGCCCCTGAGCTGTCCACCTCCAACCGCGCCACCGTCGGCGGCATGATCAACACCGATGCCAGCGGCCAGGGCAGCTGCACCTACGGCAAGACCCGCGATCACGTGCTCGAACTGCACAGCGTGCTGCTCGGCGGTGAGCGCCTGCACAGCCTGCCCATCGATGACGCTGCGCTGGCGCAGGCCTGCGCAGCGCCAGGCCGGGTTGGCGAGGTCTACCGTGTGGCCCGCGAGATCCAGGAAACCCAGGCCGAGCTGATCGAAAGCACCTTCCCCAAGCTCAACCGCTGCCTGACGGGTTACGACTTGGCACACCTGCGCGATGAACAGGGGCGCTTCAACCTCAACAGCGTGCTGTGCGGCGCCGAAGGCTCGCTGGGCTACGTGGTCGAAGCCAAGCTCAATGTGCTGCCGATTCCGAAATACGCGGTGCTGGTCAACGTCCGCTACACCAGCTTCATGGACGCCCTGCGTGACGCCAATGCGCTGATGGCGCACAAGCCGCTGTCGATCGAAACGGTCGACTCCAAGGTGTTGATGCTGGCCATGAAGGACATCGTCTGGCACAGCGTGGCCGAGTATTTCCCGGCTGACCCCGAGCGCCCGACCCTGGGCATCAACCTGGTGGAGTTCTGCGGTGATCAGCCGGACGAGGTCAATGCACGGGTGCAGGCGTTCATCCAGCACCTGCAGAACGACACCAGCGTAGAGCGCCTGGGGCACACCCTGGCCGAGGGCGCCGAGGCGGTCACTCGCGTCTACACCATGCGCAAACGCTCGGTGGGCCTGCTGGGCAACGTCGAGGGCGAGGTGCGCCCGCAGCCGTTCGTGGAAGACACCGCAGTACCACCGGAGCAGTTGGCCGACTACATCGCCGACTTCCGCGCATTGCTGGATGGCTACGGCCTGGCCTATGGCATGTTTGGCCACGTCGATGCCGGTGTACTGCACGTGCGCCCGGCGCTGGACATGAAAGACCCGGCCCAGGCCGCGCTGGTCAAGCCGATCTCCGATGCCGTGGCGGCGCTGACCAAAAGCTACGGCGGCCTGCTGTGGGGTGAGCACGGCAAGGGCCTGCGTTCAGAATACGTGCCCGAATATTTTGGCGAGCTGTACCCGGCGCTGCAGCGCCTGAAAGGCGCTTTCGACCCGCGCAACCAGCTCAACCCCGGCAAAATCTGCACCCCACCCGACAGCGCCGAAGGCCTGACCCGGGTCGATGGCGTGACCTTGCGCGGTGACCTCGACCGCACCATCGACGAGCGTGTCTGGCAGGACTTCAGCAGCGCTGTGCACTGTAACGGCAACGGTGCCTGCTACAACTACGACCCCAACGATGCTATGTGCCCGTCGTGGAAGGCCACCCGAGAGCGTCAGCATTCGCCCAAGGGCCGTGCCTCGTTGATGCGTGAGTGGCTGCGTTTGCAAGGCGCGGCGGATATCGACGTGCTGGCGGCGGCGCGTAACAAGGTGTCCTGGCTCAAGGGCCTGCCGGCACGGCTGCGCAACAACCGCGGGCGTGACCAGGGGCAGGCGGACTTCTCTCACGAGGTCTACGACGCCATGGCCGGTTGCCTGGCGTGCAAGTCCTGCGCGGGGCAGTGCCCGATCAAGGTCAACGTGCCGGACTTCCGCTCGCGTTTCCTCGAGCTGTACCACGGCCGCTACCAGCGCCCATTGCGGGATTACCTGATCGGTTCGCTGGAGTTCACCATCCCATACCTGGCGCATGCGCCGGGGCTGTATAACGCGGTGATGGGCTCGAAGTGGGTGAGCAAGCTGCTGGCCGACAAGGTCGGCATGGTCGACAGCCCGCTGATCAGTCGTTTCAACTTCCAGGCGACCCTGACCCGCTGCCGCGTTGGCGTGGCTAGCGTGCCAGCGCTGCGCGAGCTGACCCCGGCCCAGCGTGAGCGCAGCATCGTGCTGGTGCAAGATGCCTTCACCCGTTACTTCGAGACGCCGCTGCTGGCCGCGTTCATCGACCTGGCGCACCGCCTTGGCCACCGGGTGTTCCTGGCGCCGTACAGTGCCAACGGCAAACCGCTGCACGTACAGGGCTTCCTTGGCGCGTTCGCCAAGGCGGCGATCCGTAATGGCACCCAGCTCAAGGCCCTGGCCGATTGTGGTGTACCGCTGGTGGGGTTGGACCCTGCGATGACCTTGGTCTATCGCCAGGAGTACCAGAAGGTGCCAGGCCTGGAAGACTGCCCGAAGGTGCTGTTGCCGCAGGAATGGTTGATGGATGCATTGCCCGAGCAAGCGGCTGCCAATACTGGCAGCTTCCGCCTGATGGCGCACTGCACCGAGAAGACCAACGTGCCGGCCAGCACCCGGCAATGGGAGCAAGTGTTTGCCCGCTTGGGCTTGAAGCTGGTGACCGAGGCTACGGGTTGCTGTGGCATGTCCGGTACTTATGGGCATGAAGCGCGAAACCAGGAGACCTCGCGGACCATCTTCGAGCAGTCCTGGGCGACCAAGCTGGACAAGCAAGACGAGCCGCTGGCGACGGGGTATTCGTGCCGTAGCCAGGTCAAGCGCATGACCGAACGGCAGATGCGCCATCCGCTGGAAGTGGTGTTGCAGTACGCGCAGCGTTAAACCTGCACCGGCCTCTTCGCGGGCAAGCCCGCTCCCACAGGGATACCGTTGACTCGACGGTTGTGGTGATTCCTGTGGGAGCGGGCTTGCCCGCGAAGAGGCCGGTACAGGCAGTGCACAATCAGGACTGCTGCAGGGTATCCCGAGCCCGGCGCGCCTGCCTGTACAGGTAAAGGCTCAACACCAGCCCGCACGCCGCAGCCCCCGCCGCAAACAAGAACATCGAAGCAAACCCGAACCCCGCCGCCACTGCACCCACCAGCGGGCCGGTAATCCCCAGCGACAAATCGATGAACAGCGAATACGCCCCAACCGCCGCGCCGCGGTTGGCCGCCGACACTTGGTTCACCGCCTCCACGCCCAGCGCCGGGAACACCAGCGAAAAACCAAACCCGCTCAGTGCCGCACCTGCCAATGCCAGCTCGGCACTGGGTGCCAGCCACAGCATCAACAACCCCACGGTCTCCACCGAAAGGCAGGCAATCGCCACGCGAAAACCACCGATGCGATTGATCAGGTTGCCGAACAGCAAGCGGGCACTGATGAAGCTGGCGCCGAACAGGCTCAAGGTCAGTGCGGCATTCGGCCAGTCGCGGCTGGCGTAGTACAAGGTGATGAACGTGGCGATGGTGCCAAAGCCGATCGAGCCCAAGGCCAGGCCTGAGCCATGCGGGAACACCTTGCCCAATACGCTCAGGAAGGGCAGGCGCACGCCGCTGACGATGGGCGCCGCGCGCTTGGGCCAGGCCAGCAGAAGGCCGGCTGCGCACAGCAGCATGATGCTCACGCCCATGCTCCATAGCCCCAGTGTCTTGACCATCAGCACCCCCAGCGGCGCGCCAATGGCCAGAGCGCCATAGCTGGCAATGCCGTTCCAGGAGATGACCTTGGCGGTATTCTCAGCGCCCACTCGGCCGATGCCCCAGCCGATCGCGCCAGAGCCCACCAGGCTTTCGGCGCTGCCCAGCACCAGGCGGCCGATCAGCAAGCAGGTCAGGCTCAGCCAGGGCAGGTGGGTGAGAAAGGCGCAAGCCAGCATGAATACGCCGCTGAGCCCACAACCGGCCAGGCCATACATCACCGCCTTCTTGCTGCCGAGGTTGTCGATGATGCGGCTGGCCGTCGGGCGGCTGAGCAACGTGGCCAGGTATTGCACACTGATCACCAGGCCAGCGACCACGGCGCTGAAGCCCAGGTCGTTGTGCACATAGCTGGGCAATACGGCCAGGGGGATGCCGATGTTCAGGTAGCCGATAAAGGTGAAAAGGACGATGGAGACGACTTGCAGGGTAACCGCAAGGGGGCGCGGTGAGTGGGGCATGGGGGCCTTCGTGGCAGAGTTCTGGACGGTGTGAAAACGTGATGACGGGGGTGGCCCGCAGGTCAGCCGTTTTCACACAGTCGGGGGATGCGCAGTTATTCCTGGTCAGCGCTGGATTGATCGTCACCATCCTGGTCGACGGCAGGCGTCGGCTCGGCATGGACGGTAACGGTTTGCTCTTCTGGGTTCAGGCTTGGGAAGGGAAGATTCGGGATTTCATGCATCTCGTCGTTCCTCGCAAGTGTGAGTGAAAAGGCTGCGCCAGGCGCGTGTGGGGCTTTAAAAAGCTGGGGCAGGATACAGCAGTCTGGATGACAGTTTGAAATTTTTCCCGTTCGTTTGTCGGTTTTACGGGCGAATAACGGACATTTGCCTTACAAAAAACGGGGCCATTGCGGCCCCGTTTTCGCTAGTTACTTACGGCCTTCGGCCGTCTCGGCGACCTTGTCGGTGCGCGCGCACATGATGAAGTCGTTGCGGTGCAGGCCTTTGATCGAGTGGCTCCACCAGGTCACGGTGACCTTGCCCCACTCGGTCAGCAGGCCGGGGTGGTGGCCTTCGGCTTCAGCGATTTCACCCACGGCGTTGGTGAAGTCCAGGGCGTGCTTGAAGTTCTTGAACTTGAACACGCGCTCCAGCTCCATGTGGCCGTCGCGCACTTCGATGTTCCAGTCCGGGATTTCGCGAATCAGCTCGGCCAACTCTTCGTCACTGACTTTCGGGGCGTCGGCGCGGCAGGCTTCGCAGTGGGCTTGGTTCAAGGCATTCATGGTGTCTTTTCCAGTTCGAGTTGTTATCAGGGTGGCTTCAGGCAGCAACCTTGGGTGGAAACTTGGGGGTGTGCAGGCCCAACTGCATGGCTTGCTGCACCATGCCCATGATGTCTTCATGGGCCAGGTCGAATAGGCGCTTGAGGTTCGGCAGCACGAAGTACAGCGGCTGCAGAATGTCGATACGGTACGGCGTGCGCATCGCCTCGATCGGGTCGAACGCCTGATGTTCCGGTTCGTTCGACAGACTGTAGACCGTTTCTTTCGGCGAAGAGAGGATGCCGCCACCATAGATCTTGCGACCTTGCGGGGTCTCCATCAGGCCGAACTCGATGGTCATCCAGTACAGGCGCGCCAGGTAAACGCGCTGTTCCTTGGTCGCAGCCAAGCCGAGCTTGCCGTAGGTGTGGGTGAATTCGGCGAAATACGGGTTGGTCAGCAGCGGGCAGTGGCCGAAGATCTCGTGGAAGATGTCGGGCTCCTGCAGGTAGTCCAGTTCTTCCGGCGTGCGGATGAACGTGGCGACCGGGAAGCGCTTGCTGGCCAGCAGTTCGAAGAACGTTTGGAAGGGGATCAAAGCTGGCACCCTGGCAACCTGCCAGCCGGTGGTGGCGCCCAAGACCTTGTTGACCTCGCCCAATTGCGGGATACGGTCGTGGGGCAGCTTCAACTGATCGATGCCGTCCAGGTATTCCTGGCAGGCACGGCCTTCGATGACTTTCAGCTGGCGTGTGATCAGCGTGTTCCACACCGCATGCTCTTGCTGCGGGTAGTCGATAAAACCATGCGCATCGGGCTCGCGTGCCACGTATTGCGTCTGTTTCATGTGGCTCTCCTGGTGAGGGCTTTTCTTGTTATGTCCACGACATACCTAAGGAATATCCCCTCATTGCCCGATTTGCACGGGGGTAGGGTGGCCACCCCGGTCCAGGATCGGTCCTGGTTCGTAACGATAATTTTACAAAAAGGCGTAGGTGTCGGAAAATCCGGGGCAAAGGGCTGATGGTTTACGGGTTTTTGTCAGCTTATCTTTACGAATTTTCTGCGTCGGGTTGAAAAACTTCGGCGCTTCGAGAGCGTTCATGCGTATCAAAGTGCATTGCCAGAACCGCATCGGCATCCTTCGCGACATCCTCAACCTGTTGGTGGAGTACGGCATCAACGTGCTGCGTGGTGAGGTGGGCGGCGACCATGGCAACGCCATCTACCTGCACTGCCCGAACCTGATCAACCTGCAGTTTCAGGCACTGCGGCCCAAGTTCGAAGCCATTGCCGGGGTGTTCGGCGTCAAACGCGTCGGCTTGATGCCCAGCGAGCGCCGGCACATGGAGCTGAACGCGTTGCTGGGTGCGTTGGACTTTCCGGTGCTGTCGATCGACATGGGCGGCAGCATCGTCGCCGCCAACCGCACTGCGGCGCAGTTGCTCGGGGTGCGCGTCGACGAGGTACCGGGCATGCCGCTGGCGCGTTATGTGGAAGACTTCGACCTGCCCGAGTTGGTGCGCGCCAACAAGTCGCGTATCAATGGCCTGCGGGTCAAGGTGAAAGGGGATGTGTTTCTCGCCGACATCGCCCCCTTGCAGTCCGAGCATGACGACAGCGAGGCGCTGGCCGGCGCGGTGCTGACCTTGCACCGCGCCGACCGTATCGGTGAGCGCATCTACAACGTGCGCAAGCAGGAACTGCGCGGCTTTGACAGTATCTTCCAGAGCTCGCGGGTGATGGCGGCGGTGGTGCGCGAGGCACGGCGCATGGCGCCCTTGGATGCCCCTTTGCTGATCGAAGGGGAGACCGGCACCGGCAAGGAGTTGCTGGCACGTGCCTGCCACCTGGCCAGCCCGCGTGGGCAGTCGCCGTTAATGGCGCTCAACTGTGCGGGGTTGCCAGAGTCCATGGCCGAGACCGAGCTGTTCGGCTACGGGCCGGGTGCTTTCGAGGGTGCGCGGGCCGAGGGCAAGCTGGGCCTGCTGGAGCTGACGGCCGGCGGTACGCTGTTCCTTGATGGGGTAGGGGAGATGAGCCCGCGTTTGCAGGTGAAACTGCTGCGCTTTCTGCAGGACGGTTGCTTTCGCCGCGTAGGCAGTGATGAAGAGGTGTACCTGGATGTGCGGGTGATCTGCGCCACCCAGGTGGATTTGTCCGAGCTGTGCGCGCGCGGTGAGTTCCGCCAGGACCTGTACCACCGCCTCAACGTGCTGTCGCTGCACATTCCGCCATTGCGTGAGTGCATGGACGGGCTGGAAGGCTTGGTGCAGCACTTTCTCGACCAGGCCAGCCGGCAGATCGGCTGCGCCTTGCCACGGTTATTACCGGCCGCGATGGATAAACTAAGCCAGTACCACTGGCCAGGCAACGTACGGCAACTGGAAAACGTATTGTTCCAGGCGGTTTCGTTATGTGAAGGCGGTGTAGTTAAAAGTGAACATATACGTTTGCCGGACTACGGTGTGCGGCAACCGTTGGGAGAGTTTTCATTGGAAGGGGACCTTTCACAGATTGTCGGCCGTTTTGAAAAAGCCGTGCTGGAAAGTTTGATGGGGGAATTTACAAGTAGTCGCGCGCTGGGCAAAAGACTGGGTGTTTCGCACACCACGATTGCCAATAAGTTGCGGGATTATGCGTTGGGCAAGTCAACTGAATAATGCCAGCCGACTGGGTTTATTTGTTCGCGGGGAAACCCGCGAAGGGCCCCAGCGGGGCCCCGATCTCAAGGGTTAGCCGTTAGAGCAACCGTTCCCCATCACGCGGTATTCAAGAATGTGCTTCTGGCCCTGGGAGTCCTCGTAGGTCATGCGGGCGGGCACGACTTCACAGACGTTGGGCACTTCGCTCATGGAGATGACGCGGGCAATGTCCAAGTGCTGCGAGTAACTGTACTGTTCAACCGGAATCTGCTCGGCATCGTTTGCTTCGCCGGCCATTGCCGCGCCGCAAAGACTGCCAAGTACCAATACCAGTAAAGCTTTCATTTTCTATTTACCTGTCTAAGGTCGTGAGGGGGTGCGCGGCGCTTGTGGCGCCGCGAGTGCTGCTAGTTTTAACGATCGGGATTTAGCGGGTGATTAACGCTTGCCTTCGTGGGGGCTGTTGCCAGAAGTTAATCGCCTTGCCGTTGTTGGCGAGATGAATTCTAGGCAGATGGCAACCGCTGAAACAGTGGGACTTTTGATAAAGTGTTTTGACAGAATCTGTAACAATCACGCGAAAAAAAACGGCGATTCTTTCTGCCTAGGGCTGCGAGCCGCGTGCTAGAGCGCTTTGCTCGTACGTCAGTACCAAAATCCGCTGCTTTACTACCAACGTCGAATGGCTTTTGCCGCTCTGGTACAGTTACAAACGGTTCCATACAAAAACAACTATTACACCGAGGTAACACAGATGAGTGCGGCTCCACTGTATCCCGTTCGTCCCGAGGTTGCGGCCACTACCCTGACCGACGAGGCCACCTACAAGGCCATGTACCAGCAATCGGTGATCAACCCGGACGGCTTCTGGCGCGAGCAGGCCCAGCGTCTCGACTGGATCAAGCCGTTCACCAAGGTCAAGCAGACCTCGTTCGATGACCACCATGTCGATATCAAGTGGTTTGCCGACGGCACTCTGAACGTTTCCTCCAACTGCCTGGACCGTCACCTCGAAGAGCGTGGCGACCAACTGGCGATCATCTGGGAGGGCGACGACCCTTCCGAGCACCGCAACATCACCTACCGCGAGCTCCACGAGCAGGTCTGCAAGTTCGCCAACGCCCTGCGCGGCCAAGACGTGCACCGTGGCGATGTGGTGACTATCTATATGCCGATGATCCCCGAGGCCGTGGTCGCCATGCTGGCCTGTGCCCGCATCGGTGCAATCCACTCGGTGGTGTTCGGCGGCTTCTCCCCTGAGGCGTTGGCTGGCCGAATCATCGACTGCAAGTCCAAGGTGGTGATCACCGCCGACGAAGGTGTGCGTGGCGGGCGCCGTACGCCGCTCAAAGGCAACGTCGACCTGGCGCTGACCAACCCTGAGACCAGCAGCGTGCAGAAGATCATCGTGTGCAAGCGCACCGGTGGCGATATCGCCTGGCACCAACACCGCGACATCTGGTACGAAGACCTGATGAAAGTGGCCTCCAGCCACTGCGCGCCGAAAGAGATGGGCGCTGAAGAAGCGCTGTTCATCCTTTACACCTCCGGCTCCACCGGCAAGCCCAAGGGCGTGCTGCACACCACCGGGGGTTACCTGGTTTACGCCGCGCTGACCCACGAGCGCGTGTTCGACTACCGCCCAGGTGAAGTCTACTGGTGCACCGCCGACGTTGGCTGGGTCACCGGCCACAGCTACATCGTCTACGGCCCGCTGGCCAATGGCGCCACCACCTTGCTGTTCGAAGGCGTGCCGAACTACCCGGACATCACCCGTGTGTCGAAGATCGTCGACAAGCACAAGGTCAATATCCTCTACACCGCACCGACCGCAATCCGCGCCATGATGGCCGAAGGGCAGGCTGCGGTAGAGGGGGCTGATGGTTCCAGCCTGCGCCTGTTGGGTTCGGTCGGCGAACCGATCAACCCCGAAGCGTGGAACTGGTACTACAAGACCGTCGGCAAGGAGCGTTGCCCGATCGTCGACACCTGGTGGCAGACCGAGACCGGCGGCATCCTGATCAGCCCACTGCCGGGCGCCACTGGCCTCAAGCCGGGTTCGGCGACCCGTCCGTTCTTCGGCGTGGTGCCGGCGCTGGTGGATAACCTGGGCAACCTGATCGATGGCGCTGCTGAAGGCAACCTGGTGATTCTCGATTCCTGGCCGGGCCAGTCGCGCTCGCTGTATGGCGACCACGACCGCTTCGTCGACACCTACTTCAAAACCTTCCGGGGCATGTACTTCACCGGTGACGGCGCGCGCCGCGACGAGGATGGTTACTACTGGATCACCGGGCGTGTGGACGACGTGCTCAACGTGTCTGGCCACCGCATGGGGACTGCCGAGATCGAAAGCGCCATGGTTGCCCATTCCAAGGTTGCGGAAGCGGCTGTGGTGGGCGTGCCGCACGACATCAAGGGCCAGGGCATCTATGTTTATGTCACCCTCAATGCCGGCGTGGAGCCTAGCGAACAATTGCGCCTGGAGCTGAAGAACTGGGTGCGCAAGGAGATCGGTCCGATTGCCTCGCCGGATGTGATCCAGTGGGCGCCAGGGTTGCCGAAGACACGCTCGGGCAAGATCATGCGGCGTATCCTGCGCAAGATCGCCACGGCGGAATACGGCTCGCTGGGTGATATCTCGACCCTGGCCGACCCGGGTGTGGTGCAGCACCTGATCGACACGCACAAAGCCATGAACCTGGCTACGGCCTGATATTGGGGCAGAGCGCGAGCCCTTGTAGGAGCGGCCTTGTGTCGCGAAAGGGCCGCAAAGCGGCCCCGGCATTGCCAGTGGCGAAGCTGAAATGGTGGGGCCGCTTCGCGCCCCATCGCGACACAAGGCCGCTCCTACAGGGGTGTGTATGTGTCAGAAAACCCCGCACGGGCAACCGGCGGGGTTTTTTGCTTTACTGTTACCCGACATTCATCGGTAACTCTTCTGTCACCGATTACGCACAGGCGCGGGGCGAGCGGAAACAGTCATGACCCGTTTCGGTGCGTTCGCCGAGCCATTTTCTGCAACACAGCACGCTACACTTGCCGTCGTACAAGGCTTTGCGAATAATAGGCCCAGTAATTGCTAGGTCTATAGGTTATTTTCCTTGCGCCTTTGCATGTTTTGCAATGGCTGTCAACATCGCCCGCAGTGGTTTCAAGCGCTTCTGTAAGTAGTTGTCGCTTTGAAGAAATATCGACTACAGGGCTGTCGTTAAAATGCCACTCACTCGCTCGTGGTCTGCGGCCTTGGTCGAACCCTGCGCGGCTCGCGTTGTACCCATTCGCATATCGGGCAGTTGTTACCCTGCCTTGTATTGCCCCGTACCGATGGAGTTACCTGATGAAGAAGCTCGCACTGCTTGGCGCCCTGGCGCTGTCCGTGTTTTCCCTGGTGTCGCAGGCCGATGAAAAACCGTTGAAAATCGGTATCGAAGCCGCTTACCCACCCTTCGCCTTCAAGCAGCCCGACGGCAGCATCGCCGGTTTCGACTACGACATCGGCAATGCCCTGTGTGAAGAGATGAAAGCCAAGTGCACCTGGGTCGAGCAAGAGTTCGACGGCCTGATCCCGGCACTGAAGGTGCGCAAGATCGACGCTATCCTGTCGTCGATGTCGATCACCGAAGACCGCAAGAAATCGGTCGACTTCACCAAGCGCTACTACCTGACCCCAGCGCGCCTGGTCATGAAGGAAGGCACCACCGTCAGCGACAACCTCAACGAACTGCAGGGCAAGAAGATCGGCGTGCAGCGTGGCTCGATCCATGACCGCTTCGCCAAGGAAGTACTGGGCGCCAAAGGTGCCACCGTGGTCCCTTACGGCACCCAGAACGAAATCTACCTGGATGTCGCGGCCGGTCGCCTCGATGGCACCGTGGCTGACGCCACCCTGCTGGAAGATGGCTTCCTGAAGACCGACGCTGGCAAAGGCTTCGCGTTCGTAGGCCCCGCATTCACCGACGCCAAGTACTTCGGTGATGGCATCGGCATTGCCGTGCGCAAGGGCGACAAGGCTAACGTCGACCGCATCAACGCGGCCATCGACGCCATCCGTGCCAACGGCAAGTACAAACAAATCGAAGCCAAGTACTTCAATTTCGATATCTACGGTCCAGACTCGAAGTAAGACGTCGGGTTAAACCTGTGCAATGGTGCAAACAGCAGAGGCTCTGAGGTTTGCACCATTTTTCATTCTCTAGGTCGAGGACCTCATCATGTTGAAAGGCTACGGGGCAGTCATCCTCGACGGGGCGTGGCTGACGCTGCAGCTCGCCCTGTCGTCGATGGCCCTGGCCATCGTGCTCGGCCTGATCGGTGTGGCGCTGCGCTTGTCGCCGGTGCGCTGGCTGGCTTGGCTGGGCGATATGTATGCCACGGTCATCCGTGGTATTCCGGACTTGGTACTGATCCTGCTGATCTTCTACGGCGGGCAGGACATCATCAACCGGGTAGCGCCGCTGCTCGGTTACGAAGACTACATCGACCTGAATCCGCTGGCGGCGGGTATCGGGACCTTGGGCTTCATTTTTGGCGCCTACCTGTCGGAAACCTTCCGCGGCGCCTTCCTCGGCATCCCCAAGGGCCAGGCCGAAGCCGGCGTGGCCTATGGCATGAGCAACCGTCAGGTGTTCTTCCGCATCCAGGTGCCGCAGATGATCCGCCTGGCCATCCCGGGCTTCACCAACAACTGGCTGGTGCTGACCAAGGCCACGGCGCTGATCTCGGTGGTCGGCCTGCAGGACATGATGTTCAAGGCCAAGCAGGCGGCGGACGCTACCCGTGAACCCTTCACCTTCTTCCTGGCGGTGGCGGCCCTGTACCTGGTCTTGACCAGTGTCTCGCTGCTGGCGCTGAAGTATCTTGAAAAACGCTACTCGGTAGGCGTCAAGGTGGTTGAACTATGATCTTCGACTACAACGTGGTGTGGGAGGCCATGCCGCTGTACTTGGGCGGGTTGCTGACTACCCTGAAGCTGCTGGCGCTGTCGCTGTTGTTCGGTTTGCTCGCGGCGATTCCGCTGGGGCTGATGCGGGTGTCCAAGCAGCCGCTCGTGAACCTCACCGCCTGGCTGTACACCTACGTGATTCGCGGCACACCGATGCTGGTGCAGTTGTTCCTGATCTACTACGGCCTGGCCCAGTTCGAAGCGGTGCGCGAGAGCATCTTCTGGCCGCTGCTGTCCAGTGCGACCTTCTGCGCTTGCCTGGCCTTTGCCGTCAACACCAGCGCCTACACCGCAGAAATCATCGCCGGCAGCCTCAAGGCCACGCCCCATGGCGAGATCGAAGCGGCCAAGGCCATGGGCATGTCGCGCTTCAAGATGTACCGCCGCATCCTGCTGCCCTCGGCCTTGCGCCGGGCATTGCCGCAGTACAGCAACGAAGTGATCATGATGCTGCAGACCACCAGCCTGGCGTCGATCGTCACCCTGATCGACATCACGGGTGCGGCGCGCACGGTCAATGCCCAGTACTACCTGCCTTTCGAGGCCTACATCACGGCGGGCGTGTTCTACCTGTGCCTGACCTTCATCCTGGTGCGCCTGTTCAAGATGGCCGAACGCCGCTGGCTCGGCTACCTGGCGCCGCGCAAGCACTGACCGCTTTGTGAGAATCGACAGCATGTACAAACTCGAAGTCCAAGACCTGCACAAGCGCTATGGCAGCCATGAAGTGCTCAAGGGCGTGTCCCTGGCGGCCAAGGCAGGCGATGTGATCAGCATCATCGGCTCCAGCGGTTCGGGCAAGTCAACCTTCCTGCGCTGCATCAACCTGCTGGAGCAGCCCCACGCCGGCAAGATTCTGCTCAATAACGAAGAGCTGAAACTGGTCGCCGGAAAAGATGGCGCGCTCAAGGCGGCCGACGCGCGCCAGTTGCAGCGCATGCGCTCGCGCCTGTCGATGGTGTTCCAGCATTTCAACCTGTGGTCGCACATGACCGCGTTGGAGAACGTCATCGAAGCCCCCGTGCACGTGCTTGGGGTGAGCAAGAAAGAGGCCCTGGAAAAGGCCGAGTACTACCTGGCCAAGGTCGGTGTGGCCCACCGCAAGGATGCCTTCCCGGGGCACATGTCCGGTGGTGAGCAGCAGCGGGTGGCGATTGCCCGTGCCCTGGCCGTCGAGCCTGAGGTGATGCTGTTCGACGAGCCGACCTCGGCCCTTGACCCCGAGCTGGTGGGCGATGTGCTCAAGGTCATGCAGGCGCTGGCCCAGGAAGGCCGGACCATGGTGGTGGTGACCCACGAGATGGGCTTTGCCCGCGAGGTGTCGAACCAGTTGGTGTTCTTGCACAAAGGCTTGGTCGAAGAGACCGGCTGCCCGCGCGAGGTGCTGGCCAACCCGCAATCGGAGCGGCTCAAGCAATTTCTCTCCGGCAGCCTCAAGTAAAGTAGGCTGCATCTTTGCACCAGAATAGGGCATGCTGCGCAGCGAGCGCAGCCTGACCCTGTGCCACTGACGTGAACGCCCCCCAAGGTTTCGGACCGCACCCTATGACCACCCAGCGAATCGGTTTTCTCATCTGGCCCAGCACCAAGCCCTTGACCCTGGCGCTGGCCGAGGAAGTGTTGCAGGTGGCCCAGCGGGTGCATCCGGACGTGGTCTACGACTTGGCGTTTCTGCAGGCGGAGCCGGCGGTGGAGGGCGCCTGGCGCCTGCCGGGCGAGCCGTGGAATGGCCGCCTCGAAGGGTGCCAGAAGCTCTTGTTGCTGTCCGACGAGCCGCCGCAGGCCGTGGGTTCGGTGCTGTCGACTGCACTCAAGCAACTGGCGCGCAGTGGTTGCATGATCGGTGGCTTGTCTGCCGGTGTGTATCCGCTGGCGCAGCTTGGCCTGCTCGACGGTTACCGCGCGGCGGTGCACTGGCGCTGGCAGGATGATTTTGCCGAGCGCTTCCCCAAGGTCATCGCTACCAGCCACCTGTTCGACTGGGACCGCGACCGCCTGACTGCCTGTGGTGGTATGGCAGTGACCGACCTGTTGCTGGCCGTGCTGGCGCGTGATCATGGCGCGGAGCTGGCGGGGGCGGTGTCCGAGGAGCTGGTGGTCGAGCGCATTCGCGAGGGCGGCGAGCGTCAGCGCATTCCGTTGCAAAACCGCTTGGGCTCCAGCCACCCCAAACTGACCCAGGCTGTGCTGCTGATGGAAGCCAACATCGAAGAGCCGCTGACCACCGACGAGATCGCCCAGCATGTGTGCGTGTCGCGTCGGCAGTTGGAGCGAATCTTCAAGCAGTACCTGAACCGCGTACCTAGCCAGTATTACCTTGAGCTGCGGCTGAACAAGGCGCGGCAGATGCTGATGCAGACCAGCAAGTCGATCATCCAGATCGGCTTGTCGTGCGGGTTCTCTTCGGGGCCGCATTTTTCCAGTGCCTACCGTAACTTCTTTGGCGCGACGCCGCGGGAAGATCGCAACCAGCGGCGTAACAGCAGCCCGTTCGAGTTGAGCTCGGCGCCGGCTGAAAAAGGCTGAGATTCTGGTTGGGTTCGGGCGAATGCCTTGGGGGTGAGGGCGGCGCTCGATCTCCCAGGCGCCGCTAAACTATCGGCGTACGCCCAAAGGCACCGAATCCCTTGTGAACACCCGTTCACCCAGCCACCCACTCCCGTTACACTGCGCGATTGCGACAGTGTTTGTCGCATTGCCGAAAGCCTGGGTAAAACAGGGTTTTGCGCTGTAACAAGTTGTCGCTTGGCCGCAAGGACAGGCGCTGATCAGTCCTTACAATCCCCCCATCGCTCGCCACTTCCAGGCCAGCGTTCCTCTTCAGGAGACTCAGATGTCCGTTGAGCAAGCCCCGGTGCAACGTGCCGATTTCGACCAGGTCATGGTTCCCAACTATTCGCCGGCGGCCTTCATTCCTGTCCGAGGCGAGGGTTCCCGGGTTTGGGACCAGTCGGGTCGCGAGCTGATCGACTTTGCTGGCGGTATCGCCGTCAATGCCCTGGGTCACTGCCATCCGGCACTGGTCAAGGCGCTGACCGAGCAGGCCAACACCCTCTGGCACGTGTCCAACGTCTTCACCAACGAGCCGGCCCTGCGCCTGGCGCACAAGCTGGTAGACGCGACCTTTGCCGACCGTGCCTTCTTCTGTAACTCCGGCGCCGAGGCCAACGAGGCCGCCTTCAAGCTGGCCCGTCGCGTGGCCCATGACCGCTTCGGCCCTGAAAAGCACGAAATCATCGCCACCGTGAACAGCTTCCACGGGCGTACCCTGTTCACTGTCAGCGTCGGTGGCCAGCCGAAGTACTCCGATGGCTTCGGGCCTAAGATCACCGGCATCAGCCATGTGCCGTACAACGACCTGGAAGCACTGAAAGCACAGATTTCCGACAAGACTTGCGCGGTGGTAATCGAACCGATCCAGGGCGAAAGTGGTGTGGTGCCGGCCGACAAGGCGTACCTGGAAGGCGCACGCAAGCTGTGCGATGAGCACAATGCCCTGCTGATCTTCGACGAAGTGCAGACCGGCGTTGGCCGTACCGGTTCGCTGTACGCTTACCAGCACTACAGTGTAACCCCGGATATCCTGACCAGCGCCAAAAGCCTGGGTGGCGGCTTCCCAATCGGCGCCATGCTGACTACCACGGAGCTGGCAAAACACTTGGCCGTCGGCACCCACGGCACCACCTATGGCGGTAACCCACTGGGTTGCGCCGTCGCCTGCGCGGTGCTGGACGTGATCAACACCCCTGAAACCCTGGCCGGCATCAAGGCCAAGCACACACGCTTCAAAACCCGCCTGGAGCAGATCGGCCAGCAGTACGGCCTGTTCTCCCAGGTGCGTGGTGTCGGCCTGCTGATCGGTTGTGTGCTGACCGACGCCTGGCAGGGCAAGGCCAAGGACGTGCTCAACGCCGCCGAGAAAGAAGGTGTGATGGTGCTGCAGGCCGGCCCGGACGTGGTGCGTTTCGCGCCTAGCCTGGTGGTCGAAGACGCCGACATCGATGAAGGCCTGAACCGCTTCGAGCGCGCCGTGGCCAAACTGACCCAAGGCTGATTCGCCAGCGGTCCCTTCGCCGGCCCTTAGCGGGCCGGCGATAGCTGAATTCCAGTGCGGGCGCGTGCTTGCCGTTTCAATCACGCGCCCGCCGTTTTTTCGCGCCGTCACGAACGGCCCGCTTTACCAAAGGAGTGACACCATGCTGGTGATGCGCCCCGCGCAAATGGCTGACCTGAACGAAGTGCAGCGCATGGCTGCCGACAGCCCCATTGGTGTCACCTCGCTGCCGGACGATACTGCCCGTCTTGGCGACAAGATCGCCGCGTCGGAAACCTCCTTCGCCGCCGAGGTCAGCTTCAATGGCGAAGAAAGCTACTTCTTCGTGCTCGAAGACAGCGACACCGGCAAGCTTGCCGGCTGCTCGGCCATCGTCGCCTCGGCCGGTTACTCCGAGCCGTTCTACAGTTTCCGTAACGAGACCTTCGTGCACGCCTCGCGCGAGCTGAAGATCCACAACAAGATCCACGTTCTCTCGCTGTGCCACGACCTGACTGGCAACAGCTTGCTGACCAGCTTCTACGTGCTGCCCGAATTGGTCGGCAGCGGCTGGGCCGAGCTCAACTCGCGTGGCCGCCTGCTGTTCATGGCCTCGCACCCGGAGCGTTTTGCCGATTCGGTGGTGACCGAGATCGTGGGCTACAGCGACGATCAGGGCGAGTCGCCCTTCTGGGATGCCATAGGCCGCAACTTCTTCGACCTCAACTACGCCCATGCCGAGCGCCTGTGCGGGCTGAAGAGCCGTACCTTCCTGGCCGAACTGATGCCGCACTACCCGATCTACGTGCCGCTGCTGCCCGACGAAGCTCAGGAGGCCATGGGCCAGGTGCATCCGCGCGCGCAGATCACCTTCGACATCCTGATGCGGGAAGGCTTCGAGACCGAGCACTACATCGACATCTTCGACGGCGGGCCGACCTTGCACGCACGGGCTTCGGGCATTCGCTCGATTGCCCAGAGCCGTGTAGTACCGGTCAAGCTGGAGGAGGCCCCGGCCAAGGGTGGGCGCCCGTACCTGGTGTGCAACGGCCAGTTGCAGGACTACCGCGCGGTGTTGCTGGAACTCGACTGGGTGCCCGGCAAACCGGTCAGCCTGGGGCGCGACGCGGCCGAGGCCCTGGGTGTCGGTGAGGGTGCAAGCGTGCGGCTGGTTGCCGTGTAAGGCGTGAGCCTGCGCAGGCAGCTCGAAACAGCAAGCTCGAAACGAAGCGTTTCGCGGTGGCAGAGGTCGCCGCTCAAGGAGATAGCATGATCGTTCGTCCCGTACGCAGCAGCGATTTACCCGCGCTGATCGAATTGGCTCGCAGCACTGGTACCACCGGGCTGACCACGCTGCCAGCCAACGAAGAGCGCCTTGGGCATCGCGTGGGCTGGGCCGAGAAGAGCTTCCGTGGCGAAGCCGAGCGGGGCGATACCGACTACCTGTTCGTGCTGGAAAACGACGAAGGCCTGGTGGTGGGCATCAGTGCCATCGCCGGGGCCGTCGGCCTGCGTGAGCCTTGGTACAACTACCGGGTCGGGCTCACCGTCAGCGCCTCGCAGGAGCTGAACATCTACCGCGAGATCCCCACCCTGTTCTTGGCCAACGACCTGACCGGCAACTCCGAGCTTTGCTCGTTGTTTTTGCGCAGTGACTACCGTTCTGGCCTCAATGGCCGCTTGCTGTCGCGGGCGCGGATGTTGTTCATCGCCGAGTTCCCGGAGCTGTTCGGCAAGAAGATCATTGCCGAGATGCGCGGCATGTCCGACGAGCAGGGCCGCTCGCCGTTCTGGGAAAGCCTGGGCCGCCACTTCTTCAAGATGGAGTTCAGCCAGGCCGACTACCTGACCGGGGTGGGCAACAAGTCGTTCATCGCCGAGCTGATGCCCAAGTTCCCGCTGTACACCTGCTTCCTCTCCGAAGCCGCGCGCAACGTGATCGGGCGTGTACACACCGACACCGAGCCTGCGCTGGCCATGCTCAAGCAGGAAGGTTTCAACTACCAGGGCTATGTCGACATCTTCGACGCAGGCCCCGCCATCGAGTGCGAGACCGCCAAGATTCGTGCCGTGCGCGAAAGCCAGACCCTGGTGCTGGCGGTCGGTACCCCGGGCGATGACGCCACCCCTTACATCATCCACAACCGCAAACGCGACGACTGCCGCATCACGGCCGCGCCTGCACGCCTGGCGGCTGGCACCCTAGTGGTCGACCCGCTGACCGCCAAGCGCCTGCGCATGGGGGCTGGCGACAACGTGCGTGCCGTGCCGCTGTCGGCGAGCCGGGAGGCCCAGTAAATGACTACGCATTACATCGCCGGCGATTGGCAGGCCGGCCAGGGAGCACCCCTGCAATCGCTCAACCCCGTGACCCAGGCGGTTGTCTGGGACGGGCAGGGCGCCGACGCCAGCCAGGTTGACGCTGCCGTGAAGGCTGCGCGCCAGACCTTTCCGGCCTGGGCACAGTTGAGCCTGGAGGCACGTATCGATGTGCTGGAAAAGTTTGCCGAACAGCTGAAGCAGCATGCCGAAGCGCTGGCGCACTGCATCGGCGAAGAAACCGGCAAGCCGCTGTGGGAATCGGCGACCGAAGTCACCAGCATGATCAACAAGGTGGCGATTTCGGTACAGAGCTACCGTGAGCGCACCGGTGAAAAAAGCGGCCCACTGGCCGATGCCACGGCCGTGCTGCGGCACAAGCCCCACGGTGTGGTGGCGGTGTTCGGGCCCTACAACTTCCCCGGCCACTTACCCAATGGGCACATCGTGCCGGCACTGCTGGCGGGCAACTGCGTTGTCTTCAAACCCAGCGAACTGACGCCCAAGGTGGCCGAACTGACGGTCAACTGCTGGATCGCCGCTGGCCTGCCTGCCGGAGTGCTCAACCTTGTCCAGGGCGCGCGTGAAACCGGCGTGGCGCTGGCGGCCAACCCGGGTATCGACGGGGTGTTCTTCACCGGCTCCAGCCGCACTGGCAACCTGTTGCACCAGCAGTTCGCCGGGCGCCCGGACAAGATCCTCGCGCTGGAAATGGGCGGCAACAACCCGTTGCTGGTGGACGAGGTCAAGGACCTGGACGCCGCGGTGTACACCATCATCCAGTCGGCCTTCATTTCTGCTGGCCAGCGCTGCACCTGTGCACGACGCCTGCTGGTGCCGCAAGGGGCGTGGGGCGATTCGTTGATCACGCGGCTGGTCGAGGTGTGCAAAAGCATCACCGTTGGCGCTTTCGACCAGCAGCCAGCGCCGTTCATGGGTTCGGTGATTTCGCTGCAGGCAGCGCAGGCGCTGATCGCAGCCCAGGCCGAGCTGGTGGGCAAGGGCGCCGTGAAGTTGCTGGAAATGACCCAACCCGAGGCCGATGCCGCGTTGCTGACGCCAGGCATTCTCGATGTCAGCGCCGTTGCCGACCGCCCGGACGAAGAGTTCTTCGGCCCGTTGCTGCAGGTGATTCGCTACGCCGATTTCGAGGCCGCCATCGATGAGGCCAACAACACCCAGTACGGCCTGGCCGCCGGTCTGCTGTCCGACTCCCGCGCCCGTTACCAGTACTTCTGGCTGCGCAGCCGGGCGGGCATCGTCAACTGGAACAAACAGTTGACCGGCGCCGCCAGCAGCGCGCCGTTCGGGGGTGTCGGCAACAGCGGCAACCACCGCGCCAGCGCCTATTACGCGGCCGACTACTGCGCTTACCCCGTGGCTTCGCTGGAGACCGCCAGCCTCGCCTTGCCGGCAACCTTGACGCCGGGCGTCACCCTATAACAAACGGTCTCGGAGCCTAGCCGATGAAATCCTATGAAGTGAATTTTGATGGCCTGGTGGGGCCTACCCACAACTATGGCGGCTTGTCTTACGGCAATGTGGCTTCGCAAAGCAACAGCCAGCAGGCGTCCAACCCGCGTGAAGCGGCGCGCCAGGGCCTGGCAAAAATGAAGGCTTTGGCCGACATGGGCTTCAAGCAGGGCGTGCTGGCCCCGCAGGAGCGCCCGGACGTGGCTGCGCTGCGCCGCCTGGGCTTCACTGGCAGCGATGCCGAGGTGATCCAGCGCGCTGCCAAGCAGGCCATGCCGTTGTTGGTGGCCAGCTGCTCGGCCTCGAGCATGTGGGTGGCCAACGCTGCCACGGTCAGCCCCAGTGCCGACACCGCCGATGGCCGCGTGCATTTCACTGCTGCCAACCTCAACTGCAAATACCACCGCAGCATCGAGCACCCGACCACCAGCCGTGTGCTGGGGGCGATGTTCGCCGATGACAAACACTTCGCCCACCACGAGGCATTGCCGGCGGTGGCGCAGTTCGGTGACGAGGGCGCGGCCAACCACACCCGCTTCTGTCGCAGCTACGGCGAGGCGGGCGTCGAATTCTTCGTCTACGGCCGCAGCGCCTTCGACAGCCGCTACCCTGCGCCGCAGAAGTACCCGGCACGGCAAACCCTGGAGGCTTCCCAGGCCGTGGTGCGGCTGCACGGCCTGCGCGACGACGGCGTGGTCTACGCTCAACAGAACCCGGCAGTGATCGACCAGGGCGTGTTCCACAATGACGTGATTTCGGTGGGCAACGGCGAGGTGCTGTTCTACCACGAGGACGCCTTCCTCGAGACCGAAGCGGTGCTTGGCCAGCTGCAAGCTAAACTGGCCCACAAGGGCGGCAACTTCCAGGCCATCCGAGTGCCGCGTGCGGCGGTGGCAGTAGACGACGCCGTGCGTTCGTACCTGTTCAACAGCCAGCTGCTCAGCCGTGACGACGGCTCCATGCTGCTGGTAGTGCCGGAGGAGTGCCGCAGTAACGAGCGCGTCTGGGCCTACCTGGAACAACTGACCCAGCAGGGCGGCCCGGTCAAAGAGGTCAAAGTGTTCGACCTCAAGCAGAGCATGCAGAACGGCGGAGGCCCTGCTTGCCTGCGTCTGCGCGTGGCATTGAAGGAATCGGAACTGGCGGCGGTGAATCCAGGCGTTATCATGACCGCGCCGCTGTACGACACCCTGCTGCAATGGGTCGACAAGCATTACCGCGATCGCCTTGGCGAAGCGGAGCTGGCCGATCCGCAACTGCTGGTCGAATGCCGTACGGCACTGGATGAGTTGACCCAGATTCTGAAATTGGGTTCGGTCTATCCGTTCCAACGCCAACCTTGAAGAGAGACTAAGTAATGACCGATGCCCTGCGCCTGATCCTCGAAGACGAAGACGGCACCCAGCTGGAAACCTCCTGCACCCGTTTTGCTGTGGTCTGGCAAGGCAAGGAAGTGTGGATTCAGCAGGACGGCCGCGGCCAGTTGCTGATTGGCGTGGATGTCGATGAAAACGACACCGAGTATGCCAACCTGCTGCTGCGCCCGATGGCCACCAACCTGGTCAGCCTGCAGCTGGAAATGGAGCTGGCTGAAGCCGCTGATGGCGACGATCACGTCCATGGCCCTGATTGCGGTCACCACCATTAAGGAAGTGCCTATGCTCGCCCTCGGCAAATTGCTTGAGCTGACCTTGACCGATCACGAACCGGCCGAGAAGACCCAAGTTACACCCAAGGGCGTGCGTTTGCGCTGGCTGGGGGAGGGCGCCCTTGAGGTGCGCCCGCCCGAGCATGAGGACAGTGGGCTCGACCTGCTGCTGTCGGCCGGTATCCATGGTAACGAAACGGCGCCGATCGAGTTGCTCGAGCGCCTGTTGCATGGCGTGGCCAATGGCAAGATCAAGCCGCGTTCGCGGGTGTTGTTCCTGTTCGGCAACCCGGCGGCCATCCGCAAGGGCGAGCGCTTCGTCGAGCAGGACATCAACCGCCTGTTCAATGGTCGCCACGAGCTGTCCAGTGGTTTCGAGGCGCTGCGCGCCGCCGAGCTTGAACAGTTTGCCCGGGTGTTCTTCAGCAAGCCGGGCCGCCCCCGCCTGCATTACGACCTGCATACCGCCATCCGTGGCTCGAAGATCGAGCAGTTTGCCCTGTACCCCTACAAGGAAGGGCGCAAGCATTCCCGCCGGGAGCTGGCGCGCCTGGCCGCAGCGGGTATGGAGGCCGTGTTGTTGCAGAGCAAGTCGTCCATTACCTTCAGCGCCTTCACCTACGAGCAGCTCGCCGCCGAGGCGTTCACCCTGGAGCTTGGCAAGGCGAGGCCGTTCGGGGAGAACGAGCAGGTCAACCTCGACAAGCTGGAAGAGCGCCTGATCCAGATCATCGAAGGCACCGAGCCTGAGACTGAAGACTCGCTGGAGGGCTTGAAACTGTTCCGCGTCGCTCGCGAGATCATCAAGCACAGCGAGGGCTTCCGCCTGCATTTGCCGGCGGATATCGAAAACTTCTCCGAGTTGAGCATGGGTTACCTCCTGGCCGAAGACCTGGCCGAAACGCGCTGGGTGGTCGAGGAGGAGGGCGCGCGGATCATCTTCCCTAACCCCAAAGTAAAAAACGGCCTGCGCGCGGGAATTCTGGTGGTACCGGATTCGGGCCAGTGCCTAGGCTGAATACCGCCCTTGTAGGAGCAGCACAAGGCTGCTCCTACCGGAAATGCAGGTTTATTGGATCCTGTTTCACCCTGAAAACCTATTAATTCACCGTCTATTCCATTTTCCCTTCCCTTCGGCCGTAATGGGCTTGCCAGTGGCGAAAGGCTGCAATTAGCATCCGATCATGTCATTTTCGTTTGCAACCGCCTGAAAACCGTCTATTCGACGTTTTCCATCGCATAAACACACTGCACCGAGTTTGCAGGACCGATATAATGCGGCCCTTTGCCGTCGTTTCGTCGACGCGTTTGCCCACCAGGGCCGCCGTTTCCGTGGAAGAACCTATGAAAAGCGCAGAAATCCGTGAAGCCTTCCTTCGCTTCTTCGAAGAGCAGGGACACACCCGAGTTGCCTCCAGCTCCCTGATCCCGGGCAATGACCCGACCCTGCTGTTTACCAACGCCGGCATGAACCAGTTCAAGGACTGCTTCCTCGGCCAGGAAAAGCGCGCCTACACCCGCGCCGTCAGCAGCCAGAAATGCGTACGCGCCGGTGGCAAGCACAACGACCTGGAAAACGTCGGCTACACCGCGCGTCACCATACGTTCTTCGAGATGCTGGGCAACTTCAGCTTCGGCGACTATTTCAAGCGCGACGCGATCACCTACGCCTGGACCTTCCTGACCTCGGACAAGTGGCTGAACCTGCCGAAGGAAAAGCTCTGGGTCACCGTCTACGCCACCGATGACGAAGCGTACGACATCTGGACCAAGGAAATCGGCGTGCCGGCCGAGCGCATGGTGCGCATCGGTGACAACAAAGGCGCCCCGTACGCGTCCGACAACTTCTGGACCATGGGCGATACCGGCCCGTGCGGCCCTTGCACCGAGATCTTCTACGACCACGGCGCCGACATCTGGGGCGGCCCACCCGGCTCGCCGGAAGAAGACGGCGACCGCTACATCGAGATCTGGAACAACGTCTTCATGCAGTTCAACCGCACCGCCGATGGCGTCCTGCACCCGCTGCCTGCCCCCTCGGTAGACACCGGCATGGGCCTGGAGCGTGTCAGTGCGGTACTGCAGCATGTTCACTCGAACTACGAGATCGACCTGTTCCAGAACCTGCTCAGCGCCGCGGCCAAGGCCATCGGTTGCAGCAATGACAGCCAGGCGTCGCTGAAAGTGGTCGCCGACCATATCCGTTCGTGCGGCTTCCTGATCGCAGACGGCGTGCTGCCGTCCAACGAAGGCCGTGGCTACGTGCTGCGCCGCATCATTCGCCGCGCTTGCCGCCACGGCAACAAGCTGGGCGCCAAGGGCAGCTTCTTCTACCAGATCGTTGCCGCACTGGTGGCCGAGATGGGCGAAGCCTTCCCAGAGCTGAAGAGCCAGCAGGCGCATATCGAGCGCGTGCTCAAGGCTGAAGAAGAGCAATTCGCCAAGACCCTGGAGCAAGGCCTGCGCATCCTCGAGCAGGACCTGGCGCAACTGCAGGGTGACGTGGTGCCGGGTGACGTGGTGTTCAAACTGTACGACACCTACGGCTTCCCCATGGACCTGACCGCCGACATCGCTCGCGAGCGCGAGCTGACCATCGACGAAGCCGGTTTCGAGCGTGAAATGGACGCTCAGCGTGAGCGTGCGCGCTCTGCCAGCGCCTTCGGCATGGACTACAACAGCCTGGTCAAGGTCGACACCGCCACGGACTTCCTGGGCTACACCACCACCGAAGGCCAGGCCAAGGTCATTGCCCTGTACAAGGACGGCCAGGCCGTCGAGCAGTTGGGCGAAGGCGAGCAGGGCGTGGTGATCCTCGACCGCACGCCGTTCTACGCCGAGTCCGGCGGCCAGGTGGGTGACAGCGGCTTCCTGCAGGCCGGCGCCGTGCGCTTTGACGTGCGCGATACCACCAAGACCGGCGGTGCCTTCCTGCACCACGGTGTGGTTGCCAGCGGTGCATTGAGCGTGGGTGCCGAGGTCGAGGCCAAGGTCGACGCCGACGTGCAGCACGCCACCTCGCTGAACCACTCCGCCACTCACCTGCTGCACGAAGCGCTGCGCCAGGTGCTGGGCGATCACGTACAGCAGAAGGGCTCGCTGGTCGACAGCCAGCGCCTGCGTTTCGACTTCAGCCACTTCGAGGCGGTCAAGCCAGAGCAGATCAAGGCGCTGGAAGACATCGTCAACCGTGAAGTGCGCCGCAACACCGAGGTGCTGACCGAGGTGACCGACATCGAGACCGCCAAGCGCAAAGGCGCCATGGCCTTGTTCGGCGAGAAGTACGGCGATACCGTGCGCGTGCTGAGCATGGGTGGCGACTTCTCGGTGGAGCTGTGCGGGGGTATCCATGCCAAGCGCACCGGCGATATCAGCCTGTTCAAGATCATCAGCGAAGGCGGCGTGGCCTCTGGGGTACGTCGTATCGAAGCGGTTACCGGCGCGGCTGCGCTGGCCTACCTGAACGCTGCTGAAGAGCAGGTGAAGGAAGCCGCGCAACTGGTCAAGGGTAACCGTGACAACCTGATCGACAAGCTGTCGGCGGTGCTCGAGCGCAACCGTCAGCTGGAGAAGCAGCTGGAACAGCTGCAGGCCAAGGCCGCCAGCGCCGCCGGGGATGATCTCTCCAACGCGGCCGTTGAGGTCAAGGGTGCCAAGGTGCTTGCCGCTCGCCTGGATGGGCAAGATGGCAAGGCCTTGCTGGCCCTGGTCGATCAGCTGAAGAACAAGCTCGGCCACGCAGTGATCCTGCTGGGCAGTGAGCATGAGGGCAAGGTCGTGCTGGTGGCCGGCGTGACCAAGGACCTCTCCAGCCAACTCAAGGCTGGCGATCTGATGAAACAAGCCGCTGCGGCAGTGGGTGGCAAGGGCGGTGGCCGTCCGGACATGGCCCAGGGTGGCGGCGTCGACGTCGCTGCGCTGGACCAGGCCTTGGCGCTGGCCGTGCCGTTCGCAGAGCAGGGACTTTGAGATGAGGGGGCCGGCGGTCTAGTCGCCGGCTCCTTCATGTTGGATTGTTTTTTGGGGCCCTGTATGGGCTGAGGCACCATTGAAATGGCGTTGATCGTACAGAAATTTGGCGGCACCTCTGTCGGTTCCATCGAGCGGATCGAGCAGGTAGCCGAAAAGGTCAAGAAACACCGTGAGGCGGGCGACGACTTGGTGGTCGTGCTGTCGGCCATGAGCGGTGAAACCAATCGCCTGATCGATCTGGCCAAGCAGATCACCGATCAGCCGGTTCCGCGTGAACTGGATGTGATCGTGTCGACCGGTGAGCAGGTCACCATTGCCCTGCTGACCATGGCCTTGATCAAGCGTGGTGTGCCAGCGGTGTCCTACACCGGTAACCAGGTGCGCATTCTGACCGACAGCTCGCACAACAAAGCCCGCATCCTGCAGATCGACGACCAGAAGATTCGCGCCGACCTCAAGGAAGGGCGTGTGGTCGTGGTTGCAGGTTTCCAGGGGGTCGACGAGCACGGCAGCATCACCACCCTTGGCCGTGGCGGCTCCGACACCACCGGCGTCGCCCTGGCGGCGGCGCTCAAGGCTGACGAGTGCCAGATCTACACCGACGTCGATGGCGTCTACACCACTGACCCGCGCGTGGTGCCGCAGGCACAGCGCCTGGAGAAGATCACCTTCGAAGAGATGCTGGAAATGGCCAGCCTCGGCTCCAAGGTGCTGCAGATCCGTTCGGTGGAGTTCGCCGGCAAGTACAACGTCCCGCTGCGCGTGCTGCACAGCTTCAAGGAGGGTCCGGGTACCCTCATTACCATTGATGAAGAGGAATCCATGGAACAGCCGATCATTTCCGGTATCGCCTTCAACCGTGATGAAGCCAAGCTGACCATTCGCGGCGTGCCGGACACCCCGGGCGTGGCCTTCAAGATCCTCGGCCCGATCAGCGCCTCGAACATCGAGGTCGACATGATCGTGCAGAACGTGGCGCACGATAACACCACCGACTTCACCTTCACCGTACACCGCAACGAGTACGAGAAGGCGCAGAACGTGCTGGAGAACACCGCCCGTGAAATCGGTGCCCGCGAAGTGATCGGCGACACCAAGATCGCCAAGGTCTCGATCGTTGGCGTTGGCATGCGCTCCCACGCAGGCGTTGCCAGCCGCATGTTCGAAGCCCTGGCCAAGGAGAGCATCAACATCCAGATGATCTCCACCTCCGAGATCAAGGTTTCGGTCGTGATCGAAGAGAAGTACCTGGAGCTGGCCGTACGCGCGCTGCACACCGCGTTCGAACTGGACGCTCCTGCCCGACAGGGCGAGTAAGGCGCTGCCTGGAAGGGCGCGGCTTGCCGCGCCCTTCGCGTTTCTGCTCGCCACGCACGCTGCTGCGGGGTGGGCAACCAGGGCTGGGTCGTCGTCCGCGACCAGGCCCCCGATACCAAAGACTGTTATCCCTGAATGTTTTGCGTAAGGAGAAAGCTATGTTGATTCTGACTCGCCGGTGCGCCGAGAGCCTGATCATTGGAGACGGCGAGATCACCGTGACGGTGCTTGGCGTCAAAGGCAACCAGGTGCGTATTGGCGTCAGCGCCCCGAAAGAAGTGGCTGTGCACCGCGAGGAAATCTACCTGCGGATCAAGAAAGAGAAGGACGAGGAGCCAAGCCTTTAATTCTTTTGAAGTTTTTTTCAAAAAAAGGGTTGCAAAGGTGAAAGAGGTTCTTTAATATTCGCCTCGTGTTGCGGTGAGGTGGCCGAGTGGCCGAAGGCGCTCCCCTGCTAAGGGAGTATACCTCATAAGGGTATCGGGGGTTCGAATCCCCCCTTCACCGCCATTATTCGCTTAGGCCGCTGTAAACAGTAAGAACGCTAAGTAGTTGAAATTAAACGAAAAAAGTTCTTGCAAAAATGTTTCAGCGACCTATAATGCGCGGCAAGACACGGACTCATAGCTCAGCTGGATAGAGTACTCGGCTACGAACCGAGCGGTCGCAGGTTCGAATCCTGCTGAGTCCGCCACTTTTGAAGTGGCTTTGCTTACAAGGCTACTTCAAACAACCAGTGGTAATCTGGTCTAAAACTACCAACCACGGACTCATAGCTCAGCTGGATAGAGTACTCGGCTACGAACCGAGCGGTCGCAGGTTCGAATCCTGCTGAGTCCGCCACTTTTGAAGTGGCTCTGCTTGCAAAGACGCTTCAACAAGCCAGTGGTAATCTGGCCTAAAAATACCGACCACGGACTCATAGCTCAGCTGGATAGAGTACTCGGCTACGAACCGAGCGGTCGCAGGTTCGAATCCTGCTGAGTCCGCCATACAATCAAAAAGCCCGCTCAAATGAGCGGGCTTTTTGTTTTCTCCCGTTCACTGTTTCTCAGTGATGCCCGCTAGACTGCACATAAACCGGCCCGATAATCTTTTGCGCGGCATTTGTGTTTTTTCTTTTGCTCCCGCCGTCGCACACATAGCTTCGAGCGTTGTCCTAGCTTTATCTCGCAAACGATTGTTCTGGCCAAAAATTTAAGCGATCTGACAGCTTAGGCAGTGTATGATTGCGCCCGTCAGCCCCGCCGGGGCTTGTGGAATACCACCATGGACTTACCCAGTAGTTACTCCTTAACAAGATTCATACAGATAGATCTGACCGATTGATTCCCCCGGCGTGCTCCGCTGCTGGGAGTGGAGTTCGCCTATGACTGAAGTAGAAGTAAAGAAAGCGCAAGAGAGCCTGCAGGATCGCCTGGCTCAGGTGGTCGAACTGCTGCAGCGCCAGCGCGTGGTCGAAGACCTCACCCACCGCCAGGAGGGTGCTCATCACGACCTGGTCGAAAACCTCGTCCACCGCCAGAACCTCGTTGAGCTGCAGCGCAAGCTCGATGACCTGCACCCCGCCGACGTCGCCTACATCCTCGAAGCATTGCCCCTGGAAGACCGCCTGACGGTCTGGCAGCTGGTGCGCTCGGACCGCGACGGCGACATCCTGCTTGAAGTATCCGATTCGGTTCGCCAATCGCTGATCGCCGACATGGACGATCACGAACTGCTCGCCGCTGCCAAGGAAATGGACGCCGACGAACTGGCCGACCTGGCGCCCGAGCTACCGCGCGACGTCGTTCACGAGTTGATGGAAACCCTCGATGCCCAGCAACGCGAGCGCGTGCGTTCGGCGCTGAGCTACGATGAGGAGCAGGTCGGTGCGTTGATGGACTTCGAGATGGTCACCATCCGCGAAGACGTCAGCCTCGAAGTCGTATTGCGTTACCTGCGCCGCCTGAAAGAGCTGCCGAACCACACCGACAAACTGTTCGTGGTCGACTATGACGGCATTCTCAAGGGCGTGCTGCCCATCAAGCGCCTGCTGGTCAACGACCCGGACAAGAAGGTGGCAGAGGTCATGGCGACCGACCCTGTGTCCTTCCACCCCGAGGAAGATGCCTACGACGCGGCTCAAGCCTTTGAACGTTACGACCTCGTATCCGCCCCGGTGGTGGACAAGAGCGATCGCCTGATCGGCCGTCTGACCATTGACGAAATGGTCGACCTGATCCGTGAAGAGAGCGAGAGCGAAGTGCTCAACATGGCCGGCCTGCGCGAAGAAGAAGACATCTTCGCCTCGGTCTGGCGTTCGCTGCGCAACCGCTGGGCGTGGCTGGCCATCAACCTGATTACTGCATTCCTGGCTTCACGGGTGATCGGCCTGTTCGAGGGGTCGATCGAGAAGCTGGTGGCGCTGGCCGCCTTGATGCCGATCGTGGCGGGCATCGGTGGTAACTCCGGCAACCAGACCATCACCATGATCGTGCGTGCGATGGCGCTGGACCAGGTGTCGCCAGGCAATACCAGCCGCCTGATGCGCAAGGAGCTGGCTGTATCGTTGCTCAACGGCTTGATCTGGGGTGGCGTGATCGGTGCGGTGGCGTTCTGGCTGTATGGCAGTTGGTCGTTGGGCCTGGTGATGACCGCGGCTATGACCTTGAACCTGCTGTTGGCAGCGTTGATGGGGGTGTTGATCCCGATGACCCTGACACGCCTGGGGCGCGATCCGGCGATGGGCTCCAGCGTGATGATCACGGCGGTGACCGACAGCGGCGGGTTCTTCATCTTCCTGGGCTTGGCGACGCTGTTCCTGCTCTGATTATTGGGGGGCCAGCCTATGGCCGCTCCTACACACGATTGCTAATGATGTGACGAACAATAAAAAAGCCAGCTTACGCTGGCTTTTTTGTGTTCGCTAGCAACCTTCAGGAAGCGTCGGCGGCCATTTCTACATCGTGAGCGATGAGGGCGACCAGGGCGTTCTGCTGGCGGTGGGACAGTTGGCGGAAGCGTTGCAGCAACTCGCGCTCATGCAGGGACAGTTCAGGGCTGTCCAGGCGCATGCTCAGCTCGTCACCCAACGCGCCTTCCTGGATAAGGCTCTGTTCCAGGCGCGCGATGATCTCGGAGTTCATGCTGCGGTGATGGTTGCGCGCTACCTCGGCAATGCGCTCACGCATCCCATCTGGCAGGCGGACGACAAACTTGTCAGCAGTGCGGCTGGAGTAAATAGCCTGTTTCATTGGGCGCATATAAATTGACCGGATTTACTGGTTCAGGGGACGCGGTTCTCAAATTGGCCGCACGGAGTGGAAATACGACCGTGGCGACAACAAAATGTTCAACCCTCGTGGAAAATTGGATGCTCATCTTGCCTCATGGTCGCCGTTTCCTTGGCGTCAATTCTGTGACAAATAGTGAGCCCGGTAAAGGCTTTATGCCAGTACCAATTATCAGAAATGAGCACTGGTTTGAAAAGTTTTACATGCTCCGACTTGTCCCGCCGTCAGTCTTCTGCCGTCAAAAACTGGTAAAACGCAGCAAAAGGCCAAGAAAACTCCTAGAATGCGCGGGTTTCCTTCCATAGAGCATAGTGGCTATGCAACATGACGCAAGCGCACGGCGATCAGCGACAGGCCGCCTGATATTTCTGATAGGACCGTCGGGTTCAGGGAAAGATTCCCTGATCGATGCCGCGCGCGAGCAACTCACTGCTGCCGGGGTAAAAATTGCTCGCCGCATCATCACGCGTTCGGCCGAAGCCAAGGGTGAAGCAGCCCAAGGCGTCACTGCCCAACAGTTCGAAGCGATGCGTGCGCAGGGTGGATTTGCCATGCATTGGCAAGCCAATGGCCTGAGCTACGGGATCCCGCAGCACGTTGATCAATGGCTGGAAGCGGGCAGCGCGGTGCTGGTGAATGGCTCCCGCGCCTATCTGGCTGAAGCGCAGCGGCGCTACCCGGATCTTCTGGCAGTGCTCATCGACGTGAAGCCCCAGGTATTGCGCCAGCGCTTGCTGGCCAGAGGCAGAGAAACCCCGGACGAGATCGAACAGCGGTTGGCGCGTAATGCGGGGCTGCAAGCCTTCAATGACCCTGCGGTGCATGTGCTGGACAATTCCACTACGCTCGACGCAGCGGTGACCGGATTGTTCAAACTGCTTCATGATGAAGGCGTACTCCGGTACCTGACCCAACCAGCCACGGAACCGCAGAAAAGGATTACGTGAAAAAGGCCTGTTGCAGCATGACAAACGGCAGCATGCTGGTTAACATGCTGGCCGTCCAACTGTGCAGTGTTCACTGCCCGGTTCTAGCGTCTCAGTAGCTCAATTGGATAGAGCATCCCCCTCCTAAGGGGAAGGTTGCAGGTTCAATTCCTGCCTGGGACGCCATTTCCTTCCGAGCGACTCCACACCTTCATCACCCTCCGACGCTTTTGTCGGCAAACGTGCGCACACGTTGCCTACAGCCCCCAGTGCTTCAATGCCCACAGCGCGCCCATGCCCACGCCCAGCGTCAACAGCGTGCTGCGCGTACGCCAGGCCACCAGGCCCGCCAGTATCGCGGCGGGAATCTGCGGGTTCATCCAGTCGAAGTCGGCGTGCCGGTCAGGGAACACCACGGCCGGCAGCACCAATGCGGCCAGCACGCTGGCCGGCACGTAGGCCAACGCGCGGCGAAACAGCGGCGGGATGCGCAGCACGGTGTAGAACTCGATGAACGACAAGCGGACCGCGAAGGTGCCCAGGCCGATCAGCAGGAAGGTAATCCACTGGCTCATTTCGCTCATCATGCGTCCTGCTCGATGTGTTCATCCGCCACGGGCTGTACGGCTTTTGTTTTCCGCAGGTTCTCTAGGGTCAAGCCGGCGATGATCCCACCCAATGCACCCGCCAACAGGCCCAGGTTATATGGCAGGTCGACCGCCAGCACCGCGAGCAGGCCACCGGTCAGCGCTGCGCCGAGCGTCGCCCGGTTACGGATGCTGGGGATTAGCAGCGCCAGGAACGACAAAGGAATGGCAAAGCCCAGCGACCAATCTTCGGGGATGCCAGCGCCCAAGTACATGCCGGCCAGCACCGAAAGGTTCCAGCCAAACCACATGGTAATCGCCGTGCCAGCGTAGTAGTGAAAGGCGAAGCGCCCGAGTTCGCCTGAAGACATCTTCAATGAGCACAAGGCAAAGGACTGGTCGGAAAGCAGGTAGGCCATCGGCCATTTATGGCGCCGTGGCAGGTGGCTCAGGTGCGGGGCGAGGCTGGCGCTGTACATCAGGAAGCGAAGGTTGATCACCAGTGCCGTGACCACCATCGTCACCGGCAGGGCGCCGCTTTGCATCAATTGCATCACCACCATCTGCGCGGAGCCTGAATAGAACAGCAACGTCATACCGATGGCATCGGCGGGCGACAGGCCCAGGCCGATGGCCGTGACCCCGGTGATCAAGCCGAAGGGCACGACCCCGGAGGTCAACGGCAGGACGCTGTGGGCGCCTTGTCTGAACGCTTGGGTCGCGCTGGGGTACGGCATTTGAATTCCTTGACGGTGTCCGGGAGAGGGGGGCTCGCTCCCAAGGTAATGCGCGTGAAAGTTGCCCGCAATGGCTGCGTGCTAAAGGTGTTGCCCCCTGCCAGAGGAAGGGGGCTTTGCGTCAGCGCGGTCAGTCTATGTTGTTGGCCGCGGACCAATCGGCGTACCAGGTGCGGAACAACGCGTACTGCTGTTCGGCATAGCGGCGTTGGGCGTCGCTCAATGCATCGCTTTCGTTGAAGTGCAGGGCGTATTCCTGGTCGCCATTGAGCACCATCAGGTGCTTGTAGTACAGGACCAGGTCGCAGCCTTCATCGAACGATGACAGCACGGCCAGGGCCGCTTCCAGCTCGCCGGCCAGCCGGCGCGCTTTTGCATCGCCTTTGGCTGCGCGTTTGGCCAGCGCGACCAGGTGCAGCACTTCGCGCGGCAGGGCATTGCCGATGCCAGTGATGGCGCCGGTGGCATTGCAGTTGACGAAACCGTGCACCACCTGGGTATCGACGCCTACCATCAAGGTCACGTCGTCATCTTTGGAGGTGATGAATTCTGCGGCATAGCGCAGGTCGGCACCGCCGCCGAATTCCTTGAAGCCGATCAGGTTCGGGTGCTCGCGGCGCAGGTCGAAAAACAGGTCGGCGCGGGTCGCGAAGCCATAGTACGGGCTGTTGTAGATCACCGCTGGCAGCTGAGGGGCAGCGTCGAGAATGGCCTTGAAGTGGGCCTTTTGGGCTACCGCCGAGGCGCCGCGGGACAGCACGCGGGGGATCACCATCAAGCCCTGGGCGCCGACTTTGGCGGCATGGGCGGCATGGGCCACGGCTTCGCGGGAATTGACCGCACCGGTGCCAACGATGGTCGGGATGCCGGCGGCGACCAGGCGGGCCACGCCTTCCTGGCGCTCGGCCTCGGTCAGCAGCGGCCAGTCGCCCATGGAGCCGCAATACACCACGGCGCTCATGCCAGCGTCGATCAGCTCGCGGCCTTTGCGTACCAGCGCGTCGAAGTCCGGTTTGCGGTCCGGGGTGCAAGGTGTCATCAGTGCGGGGATGGTGCCGGTGAAGATGTTGCTCATGGTCATTACCTCGAGAGTTGTCATTCTTGTTGGTCGGTCAGCGCTTGGCAGTGCGCGCCACGGATTCTTCGTCCACCGCCCGCAGCGACTTGCCGCGTGTCTCCCTGGCACCGGCGACGGCAATGATCGAGATCACGGCGGAAACCACCAGGTACCAGGCGATCGGTGTGGAGCTGTTGTATTCCTTGAGCAGGGTCACTGCGATCAGCGGGGCCAGCGAACCGGCGAGGATCGGCGCGACTTGGTAGCACAGCGACAGGGCGGTGTAGCGCACATGGGTGGGGAACAGCTCGGCCATCAGGGCGGAGTAGGGCGCGTAGGTCATCGACTCGATGGCCAGGCCCAGGGTGATGGCGGCCATGATCAGCCAGTTGTTGCCGGTGTCCATCATCGGGAAGCCGATGAACCCCCAGAAGGCGGTGAGCACGGCGCCGATCAGGTACACCGGCTTGCGCCCGATGATGTCCGAGAGGTAGCCCATGAACGGGATCATGAAGAAGTGCAGCAGGTGTGCGCCAAACATCAGCAGCAGGACCTGTGACGTGTCCTTGTGCACCACCAGCTTCAGGTAGGTGATGGAGAAGGTGACGACGATGTAGTACAGAATGTTTTCGGCAAACCGCGCACCAATGCCGATCAGCACCTCGCGCCAGTATTTGGTGACCACCTCGACCACGCCCAGTTGCTGGCTTTCCATCAACTGCTGGCGGGCCTGGGCTTCTTTGAAGATGGGCGCATCGTCGACCCGGGTACGGATCCAGTAGCCAATCAGCACGACCACCGCCGAGAACCAGAACGCAACGCGCCAGCCCCAGTCCAGGAACTGCGCTTCAGTCAGGTTGGTGGAGAGCAGCAAGAGGATGACCGTGGCAATCAGGTTGCCTGCTGGCACGCCGGCTTGCGGCCAGCTGGCCCAGAATCCGCGGCGGTTGTCCGGGCTGTGTTCGGACACCAGCAATACCGCGCCGCCCCATTCACCGCCAAAGGCAAAGCCCTGGATCAACCTCAGTACCACCAGCAGGATGGGGGCGGCGTAGCCGATGCGTTCGAAGGTGGGCAAGCAGCCCATCAGGAAGGTGGTCACCCCGACGACGATCAGGCTGATCTGCAGCAGGTGCTTGCGGCCGACCTTGTCGCCGTAGTGGCCAAACACCAAGCCGCCGATGGGGCGTGCGAGAAAGCCCACGGCGTAAAGCGCGAAAGCCGCGATGATGCCGTCCATTGCACTGCCGGTCTGGCGGAAGAACAGCTGGCCGAACACCAAGGCCGATGCTGTGCCATAGAGGAAGAACTCGTACCACTCGGCAACAGCGCCCGCCATCGCGGCTGCCACCACACGTTTGATGCCTGCAGGCGCCTTGTCTGCTGTGTTCGCGGCACTCACTGATGCCGCCGTTGAGGGTGTGGCCATCGTTTTGCACTCCGATACGTATTATTGGAAGAAGGAGTAGGCAGTTCGGCATCGATTGGATGCCGTGCATTCCTTATATGGTATTTCGTATACGATATCTAGATAAGCAAAAACGAAGCCAAACAGACCGCTCACGGTAATGCGTGTAGGAGCAGCCTTGTGCTGCGAAGCGGTCAGCGCCGCCTGCGAAGATTAACGGGGTTATTACCGGCCTCTTCGCAGCACAAGGCTGCGCCTATAAAGGGCGCGCGGTGGGTGAGAGAATTAGTTATGGGGCAGGTGATCGTAAAGGCTTTGGCACACACCATTGATGTGCGCTTCGATCAGCCGAGCAGCTAGCTCCACATCCCGTGCACGGCAGGCGGCGACGATATCGCGATGCTCGTGATCGGCTCGGTCCTTGCCCGCCGACAAACTCATCTGCATGCGCAAATAACGTTCGACCTTGTCATGAATGGAGCGAATCAGGCTGATCAAGTAGGGGCGTTTTGCAGGCTCGTACAAACAAGCGTGCAACGCCCAGTTGAGGTCGGCCCAACGGCCGATGTCATCCTCGCCGATGAATTCTGCGCAGATAGCTTCAGCACGGGCAAAGTGTTCTTCGGTCATGTTGGGGATCGCCAGGCGGATCGCCTTCACTTCCAACAACACCCTCACCTCGAACATCTGCGCCAGTTCCGGCTCCGAGATGCGCGTGACCAATGCGCCACGGTTGCGATGAAAGTCCACCAGGCCTTCCGCTTCAAGGCGTTTCAAGGCTTCACGTACGGGAATCTTGCTGACATTGAAGGCGTGCGCCACTTCGTCCTGGCGCACGGGTTCGCCTTCGGCGAGCTGGCCTGAAATGATCGCCTCACGCAGGTGCTTGGCGATGATTTCCGACATAGAAGGGGTCGCCCCCAGGTTGGTGGCTTTGAAGGACGGCAGCGGCACAGGATTTTCCAGCAGGTGGCATTGCGGATATCTTATACGAAACCTTGGTCTATCCAAATCAACCGCCACCGCGGCGTCACACCAGGCTGGCTACCGGATCCTCATCTTCCGATGCGGCGACCTGCTCCTCGATCTTCGCTTGTACCTTTTGGTGCATGTCCTCTTTCATGCGCTGGGCGATCAGTTCGTCGACCTTTGCCTTCATCTCCGGCGGCAAGGCGTTGTACTCCTCTGGCGTAATGCCGATCTCACGCAGTAATTTTTCCTTGATCATCTCGCCAGGTGATTTGGCCATGTAGTCGCGAAACTCTTGCAGGGCGCTACTGGTCGTCTCTGTTTCAGCATCGGCTTGCTGGCGCGCAGCGACCTCAGGGTTTTGCAGCGCTACCTTGAGTTTGGCAAAGGCTTCTTCGCGCGCATCCTCGGCGTTTTGCTGTGAGGTGTTGCCTTGGCTGTGCTGTTGCGCTGCGGTGTTGCCGGTGGCCGCTGGCGCGCGCAGTTGCGCGGCTTGGGCGACGGCCTGTTCATCGGTGGCGCGCTGGGGTTGGTGAACTGTGGGCTGCCAGCTGACGCCGTTGGGGGCGATTATCATGTTTCCTCCTGGAAATCTCATTGGCAGGCACTCCGCGCAAAAGCCATGCCAGCACTGAACAGGCCGAAAATAGGCCTTCGGGCCTATTCCGGTTACTTTCCGGTGGGCATATGCTTGCCCGTCAGAGGCATTGCCTTGCCGCATGCGGCAACCATCAATACTGTCGGCAGCCCCTTGAACGGAGCGCAGTTGCTGGGCATCAGGGAGAGCGTCCATGAGTCAGGAAACCATGCCGGCACCCGCCGGTTTCAGTGAGCAGCAGCTGCAAACCTTGTTCGAGTTGGTAAGTGACGGCATCTGGGACTGGAATGCCAACACCGGCTACGTCTACCGCAACCCAGGCTGGTACGCCATGCTCGGCTATGCCAGTCATTCCATGGCCAACTCGGTGCTGACCTGGGAAAGCGTGATTCACCCGGAGGACTACCCGCGGGTCATGGCGCATTTCGAGGCCTACATCAATAACCGCAACGAGCGCTACCTGATCGAGTACCGCTGCCGCTGCCAGGATGGCAGCTACCTGTGGATCGAAGACAGCGGCTACATCATCGACCGCAACGACGACGGCTCGGTGGCCCGCATGCTTGGCGCCCACCGCAATATCGATGCCGGCAAGCGACGGGTGGCCCAGCTTGAGCAGCAGAACCTGTCGCTGGAAGGCCTGGTGGCCGAGCGCACCCGCGAGCTGTCCTGGGTCAACCAGCAATTGCAGCGTCAGCTGGATGAAAACCGCGAACTGGCCGAACGCGATGCGTTGACCCGCATCGCCAATCGGTACCGGCTGGAAAAGGTGTTGCTGCAAGAGTGCGAGCGCGCCCAGCGCTTCCGCCACCCCTTGTCGCTAATTGCCATGGACGTGGATGACTTCAAGCCGATCAACGATCATTACGGCCATGCCCGTGGCGATGCGGCGCTGGTGCAGGTGGTCGACAACCTGCGCACCTGCCTGCGCGAGCATGACCTGTTGGCGCGCTGGGGCGGTGACGAGTTCGTCATCGTGCTGCCGCAGACGGCGCTGGACGATGCGCTTGAAGTGGCCGCACGGTTGCGCCAGGTGATGGAGCAGGTGGAGCCGGTAGGCGAGTGTCGCCTGACCATGAGCTATGGGGTGGTGCAGTGGCAGGAGGGTCAAGACCCGGATGATTTGTTGGCCCGCGCTGACAAAGCCCTGTATCGCGCCAAAGGCGCGGGTAAGAACGCGATAGCTGAATGAGCTGACGATGGGTGAATGGGGCCGCTGCGATGGGTCGCACAGCGGCCCCTTTGGCCGCCACAGGTCCCCGCTGAGCGAAAGAAAAAAGACCCGCGGCGCCTTGCGGCGCAGCGGGCCAAATCGGCCTCAGCCGCTTCAGTGTCAGATATGCAAGGCGTGGCCCAGTGCACGCAACGCAGCTTCCTGTACCGCTTCACCCAGCGTCGGGTGGGCGTGGATGGTACCGGCGATGTCCTCAAGGCAGGCGCCCATTTCCAGCGATTGGGCAAAGGCCGTGGACAGTTCCGAGACCGCCACGCCAACCGCTTGCCAACCCAAGATCAGGTGATTGTCGCGGCGCGCCACCACGCGCACGAAGCCGGCTTTCGACTCAAGGCTCATGGCCCGGCCATTTGCCGCGAACGGGAACTGCGCGACGATGCAGTCCAGGCCTTGTTGGCTGGCTTGCTCCGGCGTCTTGCCGACCACCACGATTTCCGGGTCGGTAAAGCACACTGCGGCGATCGCATTCGGCTCGAAGCGCCGTGCCTTGCCAGCGATGATCTCGGCGACCATCTCGCCCTGGGCCATGGCCCGGTGTGCGAGCATTGGTTCACCCGCCACATCGCCGATGGCCCAGACATTGCGCATGCTGGTCTGGCAGCGTTCGTCGATGGCGATGGCGGCGCCGTTCATCTTCAGTTCCAGCGATTCAAGGTTGAAGCCTTGAGTACGCGGGCGCCGGCCGACAGCCACCAGCACCCGGTCGGCCTCCAGGCGCAGTTGCTGGCCTTGGCCATCACGGGCCAGCAGGCAACCGTTCTCGTAACCCTCGACGCTATGGCCCAGGTGCACGGCAATGCCCAGCTTCTTCAGCGCCTCGGCCACCGGTGCGGTCAGCTCGCTGTCGTAGGTCGGCAGGATGCGCTCGCGCGCTTCCACCACGCTCACCTGCGCGCCCAGCTTGCGGTAGGCGATACCCAACTCCAGGCCGATATAACCACCGCCCACCACAACCAGGTGCCGCGGCAAGGTTTCGGGTGCCAACGCTTCGGTCGAGGAAATGATCGGCCCACCCAGCGGCAGCATCGGCAGTTCGACGCTGTTGGAACCTGTGGCCAGCAACAGGTGCTCGCACTGGATGCGTTGGCCGTCGACGTCGACATGCTTGCCGTCGAGGACCTTCGCCCAGCCATGGATCACCTTGACCCCGTGCTTCTTCAGCAAGGCAGCCACCCCGGTGGTCAGGCGGTCGACGATGCCGTCTTTCCAGGCCACGCTGCGGGTGATGTCCAGGCGCGGTGAGCTGACACTGATGCCCAGTGGCGATGGCTCGGTGTAGCGCGAGGTCTGGTGGAACTGCTCGGCGACATGAATCAGCGCCTTGGACGGAATACAGCCAACGTTGAGGCAAGTGCCGCCCAACGCCTGGCCTTCCACCAGCACGGTGGGAATACCCAATTGCCCGGCGCGGATGGCGGCCACATAGCCGCCAGGGCCGCCGCCGATGATCAGCAGGGTGGTTTCGATAGTCTGTTGCATGCTCACTCCACGAACAGGCAGGCGGGTTGCTCAAGCAGGCCACGCACGGCCTGGATGAACAGCGCAGCATCCATGCCGTCGACCACCCGGTGGTCGAACGAGCTGGACAGGTTCATCATCTTGCGTATGACGATCTGGCCGTCGATCACCATCGGCCGCTCGACCATGCGGTTGACGCCGACGATCGCCACTTCCGGGGTGTTGACCACCGGTGTACTGACGATGCCGCCCAACGCGCCGAGGCTGGTCAGGGTGATGGTCGAGCCAGACAATTCCTCGCGGCTGGCCTTGTTGCTGCGCGCGGCGGTCGCCAAACGGCCGATCTCGCTGGCATTGCCCCACAGGCTGCCGGCTTCGGCGTGGCGCAGTACCGGTACCATCAGGCCATTGTCGCCTTGGGTGGCGATGCCCACATGCACCGCGCCATGGCGGGTGATGATTTGCGCTTCGTCGTCATAGGTGGCGTTGATCTGCGGGAAGTCGCGCAGGGCCACGACCAACGCGCGGACCAAAAACGGCAGCAGGGTCAGCTTGCCGCGGCTGTCGCCGTGCTTCTGGTTGAGCTGCTGGCGCAGGGCTTCCAGGGCTGTGACGTCGATCTCTTCGACGTAGCTGAAGTGCGCGACCCGGCGCTTGGCGTCCTGCATGCGCTGGGCGATCTTGCGGCGCAGGCCGATGACTTGCACCTGCTCGCTGTCGGTACGCTTGGCGTAGCCACTGGGCGCTTGCCCGGCGGCGGTCTGTGGCTTGCTCATGAACGCATCGAGGTCTTCGTGCAGGATGCGCCCGGCTGGGCCGCTGCCATGCACGTAGCGCAGCTCGATGCCGGCATCCAGCGCACGCTTGCGCACAGCTGGGGAGGCCAGCGGCTTGTCGCCCGCCTGTCGCGGCACGATGGGCGCGGCTGTGGCGGTGGCTGCGGCCTGGCAGGCTGGCGCTGCGACGGCGGCACGCGCTGGCGGTGTGTTGGCTGCTGGCGCGGCCACTGGCTCGACGGGCTTGGCTTCAGCGGGCTTGCCCTGCGGCGCGTCGACATGGTTGCCGCTGCCTTCCACTTCGATGCGGATCAGCTCGCTGCCGACCGCCATCACCTCACCCGGCTGGCCACCCAGGGCCAATACCTTGCCGCTGACCGGCGAAGGGATTTCCACGGTCGCCTTGTCGGTCATGACATCGGCCACCACCTGGTCTTCGGCGATCACATCACCGACCTTGACGAACCACTCGACCAACTCGACTTGCGCGATGCCTTCGCCAATGTCCGGCATCTTGATGACGTGCGTGCCCATTCAGACCTCCATGACCCGTTTCAATGCCGCACCTACCCGCGAAGGCCCTGGGAAGTAAGCCCATTCCTGTGCGTGAGGGTAGGGGGTGTCCCAACCGGTGACGCGCTCGATCGGCGCTTCGAGGTGATGGAAGCAGTGCTCCTGAACCAGCGCCACCAACTCGGCACCGAAACCGCAGGTGCGGGTAGCCTCGTGCACCACCACGCAACGGCCGGTCTTTTTCACCGACGCGACGATGGTCTCCAGGTCCAGCGGCCACAGGCTGCGCAGGTCGATGACTTCGGCATCGACGCCGGTTTCCTCGGCGGCCACTTGGGCCACGTAGACCGTGGTGCCATACGTCAGCACGGTAACGTCGCTGCCGGGGCGGGTGATTGCCGCCTTGTCCAACGGCACGGTGTAGTAGCCATCCGGCACGGCGCTGTGCGGGTGCTTGGACCACGGCGTCACAGGGCGGTCGTGGTGGCCGTCGAACGGGCCGTTGTAGAGGCGTTTGGGCTCAAGGAAAATGACCGGGTCGTCGCATTCGATCGAGGCGATCAGCAGGCCCTTGGCGTCATAGGGGTTGGACGGCATGACGGTGCGGAGCCCGCACACCTGGGTGAACATCGCTTCGGGGCTCTGGCTGTGCGTCTGGCCGCCATAGATGCCGCCACCGCAGGGCATGCGCAGGGTCAGCGGGGAGATGAACTCGCCGGCCGAGCGATAGCGCAGGCGGGCCATTTCCGACACGATCTGGTCGGAGGCCGGGTAGAAGTAGTCGGCAAACTGGATTTCCACCACCGGGCGCAGGCCGTAGGCGCCCATGCCCACGGCAGTGCCGACGATGCCGCTTTCCGAGATCGGGGCGTCGAACACGCGCGACTTGCCGTACTTGGTCTGCAAGCCTTCAGTGCAGCGGAACACGCCACCGAAGTAGCCGACGTCCTGGCCGTAGATCACGACATTGTCGTCACGCTCAAGCATGATATCCATGGCCGAGCGCAGGGCCTGGATCATGGTCATGGTAGTGGTGGCCATGGCGGTTTCCGGGTTGATGCTGTTGTTATGGTCGTTCATCTCAAACCCCCAGTTCCTGGCGTTGACGGCGCAGGTGTTCGGGCATTTCCTTGTACACGTCCTCGAACATCGAGGCCGCGCTCGGGATATGGCCGTTGGCCAGGGTGCCGTACTGTTCAGCTTCCTTCTGCGCGGCGATGACCGCAGCCTCGAACTCGGCGGTGACCGCCTGGTGCTCTTCCTCGGACCAGTGGCCGATCTTGATCAGATGCTGCTTCAGGCGGGCGATCGGGTCGCCCAGCGGGAAGTGGCTCCAGTCATCGGCAGGGCGGTACTTGGACGGGTCGTCGGAGGTGGAGTGCGGGCCGGCACGGTAAGTGACCCATTCGATCAGGCATGGGCCCAGGCCACGGCGGGCGCGTTCGGCGGCCCAGCGCGAGGCGGCGTACACAGCGACGAAGTCGTTGCCGTCGACGCGCAGGGAGGCGATACCGCAGCCCACGCCACGGCCGGCGAAGGTGGTCGATTCACCGCCAGCAATGGCCTGGAAGGTGGATATCGCCCACTGGTTGTTGACCACGTTGAGGATCACCGGCGCGCGGTACACGTGGGCAAAGGTCAGGGCGGTATGGAAGTCCGACTCGGCGGTGGCGCCGTCGCCGATCCAGGCTGAGGCGATCTTGGTATCGCCCTTGATCGCCGAGGCCATGGCCCAGCCGACCGCCTGCACGAACTGGGTCGCCAGGTTGCCGCTGATGGTGAAGAACCCGGCCTCGCGTACCGAGTACATGATCGGCAGCTGGCGCCCCTTGAGCGGGTCGCGCTCGTTGGACAGCAACTGGCAGATCATCTCCACCAGTGACACGTCCCGGGCCATCAGGATGCTCTGCTGGCGGTAGGTGGGGAAGCACATGTCGGTGCGGTTCAGGGCCAGGGCCTGGGCGCTGCCGATGGCTTCCTCGCCCAAGCTCTGCATGTAGAAGGACATCTTTTTCTGGCGCTGGGCAACCACCATGCGGCTGTCGAAGATGCGCGTCTTGAGCATGGCGCGCATGCCTTGGCGCAGCACCTGCGGGTCGATGTCTTCGGCCCATGGGCCGAGGGCGTCACCGTGCGCGTCCAACACGCGGATCAGGCTGTTGGACAGCTCTGCGGTGTCGGCAGCGTCGACGTCGATGGACGGTTTGCGGACAACACCTGCATCGTTCAGACGCAGGTAGGAAAAATCGGTCTGGCAGCCTGGCCGGCCGGTGGGCTCGGGCACATGCAAACGCAGGGGGGCGTACTCGTTCATGCTTTTTACGCTCGCTCGAATGTTGTTTTTGTGAGCTCTGAAGCGGCCGCCGCTGAGTACCGGCTTGTGACTGGTAAGTCAGCGTCACCTACATCTTAGTGGCACGGCAGGAGAATTTTTCTCTCAAGTTGGTTGCCTTTGCTGACGGGCGCAGATAAACATTCCGCATAAACACAAAAAACCGGTGAATTTGTCTCATGCGCAAACTCGATCGTACCGATATCGGTATTCTCAACAGCCTTCAGGAAAACGCCCGCATCACCAACGCGGAGCTGGCGCGGTCGGTCAACCTGTCGCCCACCCCCTGTTTCAATCGGGTCAAAGCGATGGAAGAGCTGGGGGTGATCCGCCAGCAGGTGACCTTGTTGTCGCCGGAGGCGTTGGGGCTGGACGTGAATGTGTTCATCCATGTGAGCCTGGAAAAACAGGTCGAGCAGTCGCTGCACCGCTTCGAGGAAGAGATCGCCGAGCGCCCCGAGGTGATGGAGTGCTACCTGATGACGGGCGACCCGGATTACCTGCTGCGGGTGTTGCTGCCCAGTATTCAAGCGCTGGAGCGGTTTCTCGATTACCTGACGCGGTTGCCGGGCGTGGCGAATATCCGGTCGAGTTTTGCCTTGAAGCAGGTGCGCTATAAAACGGCGCTGCCATTGCCCGCGAATGGGATGACCCTGCGCGAATAAGGGAAGCGGAATTACACACCTGTAGGAGCAGCCTTGCGCTGCGAAGAGGCCGGTGAAATCACCGTAGATCTTTGGTGTTTACACTGGCCTCTTCGCAGCACAAGGCTGCTCCTACCTGATTCGGGCGGCCTGAAATAGAGGCAAGCAAGAAAAAGCCCCGCCAGTTCGCACTGGCGGGGCTTTTTCATTCAGCCTTGGCTATCAGCCGTGATGAGGTTTGTGCTCATCAGCGGTTTCCAGGGCAGTTTCCTGCGTCGATGCAGCAGCTTCCTGCGCGGCTTTAGCCGCAGCCTCGGCTTCACGCTTGCGGCGACGCACTTCACGTGGGTCGTTAGGCGCGCGGCCGTTTGCCAGCATTACAGTGGCGGTTTCAACCACGACAGGTGCTTCGACCGGTGCGGGCTCTACCGCAACTGGAGCAGGCTCAGCGACCACTTCCGGTTGGGCTTCGGCAGCCGGAGCAGGTGCTTCAATGACCGGTGCCTGTTCGATGAAGGCCGGGGCCTTTTCGATTTCACCGGCTTCGACCGCTGGAGCTTCCACTGGGGCTTCGGCAACCACTGCAGGTTCGGCCGCAGGGGCTTCTTCCACGACCGGCTGTGGCGCAACTTCAACCACAGGTTCGGCAGTCGCTTCCACCACTACGGGTTCGCTGACAGGTTGTTCGACCACCGGAGCAATGGCGACTTCCTCGGCCTGTGCAACGGCTTCGACCTGCTCGGCGGGCTTGGCGACTTCGCGGGTGTCGGTTTCGGCGACTTCAGCGGTGGCGCGCTCGGCCTGCTGATTGGCTTGGGCTTCGGCATCGGCACTGATGCTGCTGCTGGCAACAGCCGCGGTCACAGCCAGGCCGGCAGCCAGTTCGGCACCCAGCTCGCTGGCCTGGTGCTGTTGTGGCTGCTCTTCGCTGCCGTCGTCTTCGCTACCTTCGATCAGCTCACCGTTGGCATTGCGCTGACGCTCGCGACGGTTGCTGCGACGACGCTGGCCGCGGGAACGGCGGCGCGGACGCTCGCCATCGGCGCCTTCCTGCTCGTCTTGCAGCAACTCTTCGTTCGGCAGTTGCTCTTCGGCAAGCTCTGCAGCCTGCTCGGTGGCTTCTTCGCTGGCACGTGGCTGGCGCTCTTCACGCGGTGGGCGTGGGGCACGCTCTTCACGTGGGGCGCGTTCTTCGCGGGGTGCGCGTTCTTCACGTGGGGCACGCTCTTCACGCGGAGCACGCTCTTCACGCGGAGCACGTTCTTCACGCGGCGCGCGCTCTTCGCGAGGGGCACGCTCTTCACGCGGTGCACGCTCTTCGCGTGGGGCGCGTTCTTCACGGGCTACACGCTCTTCGCGTGGCTGGCGCTCTTCACGGGCAGCGGGTGCCGGCGTGGCTTCCAGCGGCTCGCGCAGTTCGCGTACCGGGCGTTCTTCGCGGTTGCCACGACGGTCTTCGCGAGGCTGACGTGGTTGGCGCTCTTCGCGCGGTGCACGTTCTTCACGCGGTGCACGTTCTTCACGCGGGGCACGTTCTTCACGTGGTGCGCGTTCTTCGCGAGGCTGACGCTCTTCGCGTGGTGCGCGCTCGGCACGCTCTTCGCGTGGCTTGCGCTCTTCGTCGCGACGGCCGTTACGGTTGCGGGTCTGCTGGCGGCCGTTGCGACGCTCTTCGTTGCGTGGGGTGCGTTCAGCAGCTGGTTTTTCGGCTGTGACGGCCGGTGCGGCGACCGGTTCGTCCTTGCCGGCGAACAGGCTGACCAGCGACTTGACCAGGCCTTTGAACAGGCTTGGCTCTGGGGCGCTTGGCGCTGGGGCTACAGGTGCGGCAGGCTGCTGCGGCTCTTCGACAGTGCTCGGCACCGGCGCGTTGGCGCGGGCCGGGGCAGTCTTCACCGCGGCTTCCTGGCGAACCAGGGTGCGGGTGGCGGTCGGCTGCGGCGCTTCTTCGGTTTCGGTGGCGGCGATCTCGTAGCTGGACAGGTTGTTCAGCACTTCAGGGTTGTCGTCGCGCAGGCGCTGGACTTCGAAGTGCGGGGTTTCCAGGTGATCGTTCGGCAGGATGATGATGCGTGCACGGGTGCGCAGTTCGATCTTGGTGATCGAGTTGCGTTTCTCGTTCAGCAGGAAAGCAGCGACCGGGATCGGCACCTGGGCGCGCACTTCGGCAGTGCGGTCCTTCAGCGCTTCTTCCTCGATCAGGCGCAGGATGGCCAGCGACAGCGACTCGACGTCGCGGATGATGCCGGTACCCGAGCAGCGTGGGCAGACGATGCCGCTGCTTTCGCCCAGCGATGGGCGCAGGCGCTGACGGGACATTTCCAGCAGGCCGAAGCGCGAGATACGGCCAACCTGAACGCGGGCGCGGTCGGCCTCAAGGCACTCACGCACACGCTCTTCGACGGCGCGCTGGTTTTTGGCCGGGGTCATGTCGATGAAGTCGATGACGATCAGGCCGCCGATATCACGCAGACGCAGTTGGCGGGCGATTTCTTCGGCCGCTTCCAGGTTGGTCTGCAGGGCGGTTTCCTCGATGTCGCTGCCTTTGGTGGCGCGCGCCGAGTTGATGTCGATAGAGACCAGGGCCTCGGTCGGGTCGATTACGATCGAGCCGCCGGACGGCAGGTCGACGACGCGCTGGAAGGCGGTCTCGATCTGGCTCTCGATCTGGAAGCGGTTGAACAGCGGGACGCTGTCTTCGTACAGCTTGACCTTGCTGGCGTACTGCGGCATCACCTGGCGGATGAAGGTCAGGGCTTCTTCCTGAGCGTCCATGCTGTCGATCAGCACTTCGCCGATGTCCTGGCGCAGGTAGTCGCGGATGGCGCGGATGATGACGTT